>JBECKQ010000126.1:0-10519 GCA_040235375.1 Phycisphaerae bacterium
AACGAGACCGTGACCGTGACCGACGAAGAGGGCGAGCCTGAAAAAGTAACGCTCGTTCAGGCCGCGAACCACGCCCGCGATGACGCCATGTATGACGCCAACATTGCCCGCTACGTCTTTCTCGGCATCGTCCTGTTCTTCCTCGTCCTCGTCGTGCTGGCGGACATCGCCTGTCGCGGGCGCATCGGCAGCACGCTGGCCCGCGCGGAAGCGGACGGTAATACGCTCGACACGATCATTGACGCGCCCCACGAGCAGGCTGTGCCACCGCGTAGCTCGCCGGACCGCGAACCTGTGGAGAAGAGTTGATGGACATCCCGGCACTGATCGCCCAGGCGGCCGAACAGCAGGTTCATCTCTCGCTGGCCGGCGCCGTCGTGATGATCTTCAGCATGTCCCTGGTGCTCGGCCTGACCGGGTACTGCTTCTACCGCATCTTTCGCCCCGACAGACCCGGCCCGGACGGCACGTACAAACGGCCGGATTTCTGATCGCCTGTCTGCGTATTTTCCGTGTCGCGCCAGCCGGGCGTGGCGCGGTGCGTCCCGAGGCGATGGACTTCCGGCGGGAATGGTCGACGGCTCGGGCTCGGCGGGAATAGTCGTGGGCGCGACCTCGGCGGGAGCCGTCGTCGGCGTGGGCCCGGCGGGGGCAATCGCGGGGATGCGCTCAGCGATCGACGCGCGCCAGCCGGCGACGACCGCTTCGATCTCCGTCCGCTCGGCGTGTCCCCAGAAATCCAGCGATTCGGGCATACCCACTTTCGAAAGACGGGCCAGTACCAGCGCAAGCCTGCGGCGCTGCGGGCCACTGTCATTCCTGACCAGTTCGTCGAGAAGCGCTTCGATCGCTTCCGGACGCAGCGTGCCAAGCGCTTCGGTGCAAATGGACTTCAGTTGATCGACCTTCGTCGTGGCGGCGACGATGGCCACAAAACGTGCGGTGGATCGCCGGTCTTGGCATGTCTCCAGAATCCCGTCGAGGCACGCCGTGCGAATCCGCGCGGTCAATGCTCCCGTGCGAGGGGCGGTAAGAATCTCGCGGAGCCGCGACTCCTTGCCCTCGATTTTGCGCGTGCGAAGATATTGCAAACCGGCCAGAAGCTCTTCCTCCTTCGCCTGGCCGTCATCGATGGCCGCCAGGTATTTCTCGCGAGCATACTTGTCAAACTGGACGACGTTCTGCCGCATGTAGTCCTCCGCGGCGCCCGGCCGCATGCGCCAAACGCGCGGAGGCCGTCAGCGGAATCCGGGCTTGCAGCGGAGCACCGTCTGAAGCGTGCTGACCGACTGGGTATCGACGGCGACCAGGTCGAACGGAGAAATTGTTCGCAGCCCGCCCTCTTCGATAATGCCGAGCTGGGCCGCGAAGCCGGCATAGCGCGGCATCGGTAGAATCACGACGACCGCCTGTTGCAGCACATCCCGCGAAACGCCCCCGACACTGCTGTCGTAGTAGCTTCTGACCTGCAATCGACCGAAGGGAGTTTCCGGAAGGAAGTGGAGCACCAACGGCTTGCACTCGTCCTGGGCGATCCTCTGGGCCTGCTTGGCCTGCCTGTGCGTAAAGTAGTTGGGGCGCACCGGCCCGGCGGCGATGACGTCAGCGGCAGCGATGAGAAATCCCAGGCCCGAGCATATCAGCAGTCTGCGCAACAAGGGTGTGCCGCCCTCCTTCCTTTGGACTGCTTCGGTCGATGCTAAGTTTCCGTTGATTGTTATTCAAGCGGGAAAACAACGGAGTTTGGCGACTGCTCCTGCATACACCGCGCGGCCCATCGCCCGTAGCGGCGCCGTCAGCTTGACCGCCCTGCCGCCCGGGCCACAATGCGCAGCGCCGCGGGAATCCACCCGCCGCACGATCAGGGAGCATCGCTTGTTGGCTTACCGGACGATTGCCCTTACGCTCGCGCTGCTGTGTTCAGCGACGGCTGCATCCGCTGCCCCCCGGACATCCCTCGAGCCTCGGGCGGCGCACGAGCACGCGCCCGCGACGCCGCAACGGATCGTCACGTTGGCGCCGAGCACGGCCGAAAATTTGTTTGCCATCGGCGCCGGTGACCGTGTCGTGGGAGTCGGCGACTTCACCACCTATCCACCAGAAGCTGCCAAGCTCCCGAAAGTTGGCGGGCTTCGCGACCCCGACCTCGAAGCGATCATCGCCCTCCGGCCGGATCTCGTCATCATCCGCGGCAAAAGCGAACAGGTCGAACGGCTCTGTCGAACCAGCGGCATCGCCGTTGTCGAGGACAAAACCGACTCGTTCGACAGCATCTTCGAGACCGTGCACGAGCTGGGCGACCTCGTCGGCGAACCGGACAAGGCGACCGAGCTGATCGCCGATATGCGGGGGCGGCTGGCGAGCATTCGCTCGGCTGCCGATGGTCAACCACGGCCACGAATGCTGTTCACGCTGCGCAGCCCGGACCGCCTGGCCAACATCACGACTGTGGCGGACGGCTCGTACCTGGCGAAAGTCATCGAGCTCGCCGGCGGACAAAATGTCTTCGGCGAATTGGACGTGGCCTATCCCCAAGTCGCCCTCGAGGAGATCATCGCCCGCCGGCCGGATGTGGTCATCGAGGCCTTCCCCGGCCTCGATCTGGACGCCGCGACCAGGCGGCGATTGCTGGATCAATGGCGGGCGGCGGGATTCAAGCAGCTCGCTGACGAGGGCCGCATCCACTTCCTTGCCGACGACTACGTCCTCATCCCGTCGCCACGCGTCGTCCTGCTTGCGGAGAACCTCCACAACATCTTTAGCGGTGGATCGGGCACCAGTGGGCACTGACGAGTCGACCATCCTTCGCGCTCGCGGCATTCGCTACGGTTTCGACGCCGCGGCCGACTTCCTCGGCCCGGTCAATCTGGACCTGAAGGCCGGCACGTTCGCCGCCATCGTCGGACCGAATGGGGCCGGCAAGTCCACGCTCATGCGCCTGCTGGCAGGCCTGCGCAAGCCACGGGCGGGTTTGATTCACCTGGCCGACCGGGCAATCGAGCAAATGCGACCGATTGAACGCGCCCGCTTGCTCGCATTCCTGCCCCAGCGGCCGCTCGCGCCGCTGTCCGCGACGGTCGAGGAGATCGTGCGCCTGGGCCGGTTTCCGCATCGGCCGCTTCGGCTGTTCGAGTCCGCCGGCGATCTCGCCGTCGTCCGCAGCGTCATGGAGGAGACGCAGACGGCCGGTCTTTCGCACCGCACCATGGAGACGCTGTCCGGCGGCGAGGCCCAACGCGTACACCTGGCCGCAGCACTCGCCCAGCGGCCCCGCGTGCTGATGCTCGACGAGCCCACCGCGGACCTCGACGTGCACCATCAGATCGCGATCTTCGCCGCCCTGCGCGATTGGGCGCGAAACAACGGACTGGCCGTTCTGGCCGTAACACACGACCTGAATCTCGCGTCACGGTTTTGCGATGACGTGACACTGCTCGACACCGGAAAGGTGGTCGCCCAGGGCCCGCCGGCGGACGTGCTGACACCGGCCACCCTCGAGCCGGTCTACCGCGTTACGTTCATCTCGACGCGGCAGCCGGGCATCCCCCAGCCGCTACTTGTCGCCTGGGACGTGACTGCTCCGGCTGATGGGAGGCCTTCATCGTGAGCCGCGCCCTGACGCCTCAACGCTTCGCCGCTGTGCTCGTGGTCTGCCTGTTGCTCCTTGCGGCGGCGCTGGCGGTCAGTCCCGGTATCGGCACGCAGCGCTCGCTGGTGGGCGTCGCCGACGCCTGGAAGGCGTGGGCCGCCGGCGATCAATATTCGATCGCCTATCGCATCGGCTTCGGGCTTCGCTTCCCGCGGGCGGTAAAGGCCCTGGTCGTCGGGGCGGTGCTCGCTTTGTGCGGGGCGGTCTTTCAGACGCTCTTCCGCAATCCGCTGGCCACCCCGTACACGCTGGGCATCGCCGGTGGCGCGTCGCTCGGCGCCCTCATCGTCTTCCAGACTGGCTGGGTCGTGAGCGTCGCGTATCTGTCATCAGTAACGATCGGGGCGTTCGTCGGCGCCATGGCCGTCCTCGCGGTCGTAACCATCATGGCCCGCAGCTCCGCCCGCCTGTCGGGCAACACGCTGCTGCTCGCCGGCGTGACCATCGGCTTCTTCTGCTCGGGCATGATGATGTTCGTGACCTACCTGGCCGACGTGCGCGAGACGTTCGCCATCGTACGCTGGATGATGGGCAGCCTCGATACGGTCTTCATGAGTGAGCTGGCGCCGATTCTACCCATTGTGATCGTTGTGGTCGTCGTACTGCTCGCCCAGGCGAACAAGCTCAACCAGTTCGAAGTGGGAGCCGATATCGCCGCCTCGCGCGGCGTCCGCGTCGAGCGCCTGCAAGTGGTGTGCATACTACTCGGCTCGCTCGGCGTCGCCGCGGTCGTATCACTCTGCGGCCCGATCGGCTTCGTCGGCTTGATCATTCCGCACCTGACACGGCTGTTCACCGGCCGCGATCACCGCATCGTCCTGCCCGCGACCGCCCTGCTCGGCGCAGTCTTCCTGATCGGCTGCGACTTTCTGACCTCGCTCGTGCCGGCCTGGTACGGCCACCTCGCCGGCCGCGCCACCACCGCCGCCCAGCTCCCCATCGGGGTCATGACCGCCATCATCGGCACGCCGGTCTTCCTCGTCATGCTCGGCTGGCGATTTCGCAACGCAAACGCGAGTTAGCGCGTTCCTCCCACCATCGGCTGCTCAACGATCCACACGGGCTTTGCGCAATTTCGCGCTGCTTCACGGCCTATCGACCTGATTACGCCCAGTGTGCAATGACACAGTTGGCCGGACGCATCGCTCCCCACGCGCGGCCAGCGATAGCACCGCAGACACCGAAAGCTCAACGTGGGCGCTCTATGGCAAACGGACCTGGTCGTCTTTGCAAAGCGGCCCGGTCGGTTTGCAGCCTGTGTCCACCAACTCTACTTTCGGGTTCGGGTCCTCACCACCACCCGGTACCATCGTACACTGGTTGTCTATGCACGCTTGCTTGACCGTCCTTTTGTTACACGGAGCGTCCATAATATTGGCCCTGCCGGCTACTTCAGCACGCTCGCGTTCATAAAGGGTATCGTAGGTAATCATCGTGCGATAGCACACTACATCACCGCACTGCACCGGTTCGAGGTTCATGTCCGTCCCGCATTTGCCGATTGACTTGCGGTTGTAGCAGATTTTCTCTGGCGGATCAGAGGGAGGCACATCCTGTGCAAAAACCGCAAGACCGACACCGCAGCCCACTGAGCCGACTGCCAGCAAGCCGAGCCAACCGCGAACTGTCCTTCTTCTTCAAGCTTCAACATCGTTCTCGACTCCGGATACTAACATTTGTTGTAATGCCTCCTCGCACGCTCGCGGTACCGACGCAAACGGCTTGCTCATTCCATCTTGCCCCGATCGAATAAGCCGTCGAGTCGCCTCATTCCTGGTCGATCAGCCCGGACTCCGTCGTCATGATGAGGCCGTTCTGCTTTGTAAAAAGCTTGTGAACCTCGACGTGTGCATATCCGTGCTGCCCCCAATGTGGTGGCTCGAATACCGAACGCAAGGAACTGATCGCCGGTTCAGGTTTGACGATGATCGCGCGGTATTCGTATACCGCCTGCTTGTCCTCCGCGAAACTCCGAACAAGGGTAGCTCCCCCCGGAACCCACCGGTTTTCGACTTCGTGGATGTTGTGGAATGTCCACGCGTATGTGCTGTCGTCGTAGTTCTCTGGGAAACCGCCGCGCTGATCGTACACCGGCAGAAGTCTGCCGCGGAAACGATCGAATGCCATTTCGTGGCGTTTCCCATCGATGTCAACGGTTGCGCGCACGGGTTCCGAGTCTCGATCGATCGTACGCACGACGACTTCGCTTGTGGCCTTAGCCGGTCCCATCCCCAACCACTCGAGTTCGGCAAAAGACTGGTTCACGAGGCTGGTGGCCAGTATGGGTCCGTTGTCCTCAACAATGGGGCCGTTGGCTTCGGCTAGGGCCTGTGTGAGCGCATCCCTGTGCCACACCGAGAGCGTCTCTTCCTCCACGAGCCACAGTAGGTCCGGCGTCTGCCCGACGAACAGCGGATATCGCAGATCAGACTGAGGAAGGTCGATCTGGGCACGCACTCTGCCGAGCGAGTCGATCATAATCGTCCAATGCTGCTCGGCTGTGCCCTTAACGAACTCGACAGTGCCGGCAAATCCCTCAAATGCCGAGTAACGAACGGCTTGTTCAACCTCGGTTTGCAGGTCGATCACCTGCCCTTTCGGCGCCGGCGGGCCCGCGGCTGCCGCGCCGAATGCACAGGCCGGCGCCAGCAGAAACCCGATTACGCACTTAATGGCTGATCGCATGACCTGATCTCCTTGAGTGGAGCATGAAGTGAAAAATCGACGGCTCGGACTCGAATATACACCACATCCCCCCCCGTCAAATCTCTTCTTCAAGCGGGGACACCCGTGAGCGCCTTGGGAATTCAAGTAACGCTGACGCAGGTGTTCATGAATGTGGGTGGTTGCCACCTATCGGGCTCGGGGACGCGCCGGAGCACGCTTGCATGCGGATGTGACGAACCTCGTTGCCTTCGCATCCCGCCGCTGAGATCGAACTTCGATCAGGCTTGCTTCCCAACAGCCGACGCGCAAACAAACAGCGGCCGGCCGAACGCAATCGGCTTGCCGCTATGTTTGGAGAACGATTGATTCGACGGCAGCTTGATGTCGTTATGCCGAGCTGATCAGCATCAGCTCCGCCTCTTCCAGTTCGGGCTCCATCGTGTCGCGCACTTCGACGAGCTGATCGACCGTGATATGAATGCCATCCAGCAGTTCCTGCGTGAACTCGTCGTTCGCCGCCGTCAGATTGAAACCAAGCTGCTCCTGGCAGCACAGGATGTCCGCGCACTGGACGATCGTGCCCATGCGCTGAAGCTCGCTTGCAAGCTGCTCGGGGTTGTGGTGGAAGCCAACCGCCGCACGCAAGTGCCGTGGGAACTTCCACTTCGTCGTCAGGCCCTCGCCGAACGCCTGGTGCGTCGCGCCGATCACCTGCTCCTCGATTTCGAGGAACGAACCATCGCCGGCCAGCGCCCGGCGTACAACCTCGCTCAGCTTGTCTGGAAACGCCTGTCGCTCCATCAGCAGACCAAGGTCGTGAATCAGACCCGCGAGGAACATCTCGTCGTGACCGGCCACGTCACCCGCCGCTTTCGCGATCCTCTTCGCCGCGACGCCCACCGCCACGCTGTGCCGCCACAGGTCGCGGGCGCTGAACGTTTCGGTGTCCCGCATCCCCTTGAACAGCCGCGAGATCGACGCCGCAATGGCAATGTTCTTCACCGCCGACAGGCCCAGCAGGACAATCGCCCGATCGACGTTGGCCACCTGGCCGGGCAAGCCGTAGAAGGCCGAGTTCACGACCTTCAGCACTTTGGCCGACAGCGCCGGATCTCGCTTGATCACCTCGTGCAGATCGCGAGCCGTGCCCTTCGGGTCCTCTACGACCTCGATGATGCGGACCGTCACCTCAGGTAGCGTGGCAATCTCCCCGATGGCAGCCAGCGCCTGGTTGACGATCGCCTTGGTGTCCGCTGTCTGAACGCTCATGAGACCTCCCAGTCCGACGGGTGGCCGCAACCACCGAGAGCATACACGCGGTAATTCATCGGTCGGGTCGCCGGGCCGGTTTAGACCCGAATAACCGCAAAAGAATCGTCCCGATCGCACGCTTCGTGCACTCGATCTCGCTTGCAGACAATAGCGCGGGCGCACCCGCACGAAATCGGCGGTTTGCCGGCGGTCCGATAAACGTGGGCGCAATGTCGAACAAGAGGTGCGCGCTGCGATGGAGGGTCAGAAGGCGAGCAGATCCGCGGCTGCGGCCGGCAGCGCGACTTTCATCTTGCCGATCGCTCGGCGTTCGATCTGCCGGACGCGCTCCTTGGTCACGCCCAGCTCGGCGCCGAGCTCTTCCAGCGTCTTCGTGTCGTCAGTGCCGAACAGACCGAAGTGGTCAACCACGATATGACGCTCGCGGTCCGTCAGATCGCTCATGCCATCCTCGAGCATCTCGGCGAGGCGCTGCTCGTCGCAGTCGCTGAGATCCGGCTCGCGGTGGTCCGCGGCGCTCTCCAGCAACTCTCCCTGGCCGGTGATGAACCGGGCGTAGCGGTACGTGTCCTCGGGAATCGTGCGGGCGTAGTTCTTCATGATTGCCCACGAGGCATACGTGCTGAACTTGAAGCCGCGCGCGTAGTCGAACTTCTCCACCGCACGCATCAGCGACATGTTGCCGTCGGAGACTACTTCGAAGAAGTCGTTGCCCCGCCCCACATGCTTCTTGGCGATGCTCACCACCAGTCGCAGGTTGGCCTTGACGATCCGTTGTCGCCAGTCTTCGTAGCGCTGCGTCAACTCCGCCACCTGATCGAGCTCGCCCTGCGTGACGCGCGGGGCATCGAACGATTCGATCAGCCGCCAGGCCTTGTGCTTGAGGTAGTTGTATCGTCGGAACGCGTCAATCTCCTGCTCCGCCGTCATAAGCGGAATGTGATACAGGCTGCGCAGATAGGCCGGCAGGTCCTTCGGCGCGCGGACGCGCTTCGTTTCACCGCCCGCCCGCGGCACGGGCGCATTCAGGATCAGGTCGTCCGCGTGCGGCGCATCGAAGAGTTCGTTGTACGCGTAGCCTATGCGCTCGGCCTTGAGCCGCCGGGCCTGCATCTCCCTGATGATCTGCTCGATCTCTCGAATCGGGGCATCAACCCCCTCGGCGATTTCCTCCGTGCTCGCCCCCTGCCGGAATGCCTGCCAGACCCGCCGGTGCCGCGGTGATACCGCGGGCGTGGCCCCCTCGGTAAACAGCGCCTTGTCCGGATTGGTCTCGTCGTGCCGTCGCAACGTGTAACGCACGGTCTCGATCGCCCGGCCCAATCGCCCGGCGATCTCCCGCGCCGCCACGTGCAGCTTCACGCGCCGCTCGCCGACCATCTGCCGGGCGAGCTGAACGATCGTCGCCTTCTCTCCCTCGGTCAGTTGCCGGAAGGCCGCGCCGCGCTCGACGAGCTCGCGATTGCGCTCAATGAACCGCTCGACAGTGCAGTCGAGATAAACAAGCCGGCTCACGCCGTCTTCGCACGTGACGCGAATACCCATCAGGCCGCGCTCGCGCCACCGCCGGATCGTCTTCGTGCTGACTTGCAGGCTGTCGGCCAGCTCGTCGCAGGACTTGCAGGGCTCGTCGATTTCGTCGTGCCGCAGCGCCGCCCGCCGGGTGATGTGCTCGGCGATCCTGACCAGGTCGCTGATGAGCCTGTCGCCGGGGATAGCGGGCTTGCTGTTGGACCGCCGACTGCGGTACCCGGTGATCTTGTAGCACACCATGTCGTAGGGATAGGCCTTGTCCGGGTCGACAATGGTCAGTAGCGACTCGATGCCGCGCACCTGGGCCACCCGCTGCCGCTTGGGCGACAGCACAAGCTGGTGGGCAAGCTCGGCAAGGTCCTTGTTCGAGAACTTAGGCATGTTGCGTGCCCTGTTTTGCCGGGCTGGAGGTAAGAACCGCGATCAACGGTCACTGGGCCAAAAGGCCGACCTACGATTTAGTTTAGTAGATACGGACGCTCAAAGCCAGCGGAAAATCCCCTGTTTCCCACGCGCCAGCCGCCGTCACCCCGTTTCCGCGACCTACGCCACGCGTTATCGGCGGCTGCCCGCACTACAATTATCGACATGTCCAAGTGGCCGGTCAACGCCACTGCCCGGTTTGCATAGGGCAAACACCCTAGTGGGCGACCAGGTCGTCCCGCCCGCAGCAGCATCTGGAATCGCCGACCGCCCGCGCCGTGGCGGCGATTGCCACTCACGCGCGTCGACGGCTCCCGCAGATCGCGTGCGGGAATCCACTTCACCTCCGCGAACAGTCCGGCACACCGGCGGTAGCTTGATCCGCTTGCGAAATCCACCATGGACCCGCTTGCTCGCGTGCTACCGCCGCGCGCATACACATATGCCGCCGGCGCACCGCTTACTGCGGCCGCACCGGCGGCTGCTCTGATCGATGCACCGCGTGCGTTATCCCTCTTGGCTAAAGAGTGATCGGATTACCCGTCAGACTGAAGAAAACGAGAATCCCGATAAGAAACAGGGTCCACTGCCAGAACAAACTCATTGCGTGTCCTCCTTTACGAATGCCGGGCCGCTCGCGCCCGACGTTGACCGCGTCAATCGCGCATCGCCGCGAAAACCTGGTGCCCGCTAAATCGCGAGCGTTCCGCGCCGTGCATACGTATAGCACCACGCCCATCAGACGCAACGAAAAACGCCGAATCGAGCATACATACTTCGACAATCAGATATCTTGCCGGCCTCCGAAACGACCTGTACGATCAGTTACTTCAGCGCTGCGAAACGCCGCAGCGTAGCGCGCCGGCACCATGATCAGAGCCGCGCGGCGCAAGCCCTCGGACGAACCGACTTCGACTCTTGGATACGCCAGTGCGGAGGAGGCACCCATGATCGCCCGCAAGCGCTTTGCCCTGT
>JBECKQ010000131.1:0-15014 GCA_040235375.1 Phycisphaerae bacterium
GGTCCGCTCGATAAGGAAATGCCCGATTTTCGACTTGACATAACTTGGACAAACATTGAAAATCATCATGGTGTTTAAGGAATGTGGTCTCGTTTATTACGGGAACGTCCGGTAAAAATCCCACTCACTAGTCCATCCCCCATGGGCTAGTTACCCCCCAAGGCCCGGCCCACCCCGCCGGGCCTGACTTTTACCGACCGGGCCAAGCAAAAGGCGGCAATGAGGCCCCTGCGGCCGCCAGTCGGGGAACGCCGCTTGAATTGGTACTCGAACGGTGCTATATATTTGTGACGAGGGTCGGCCTCATGGGATGTGTGCGCGTGAACTTCGACAGGAACCACTGACAGATGATGACACTCACGCGAAAGTCGGATTATGCGCTGCTCGCCCTGGTGCACCTTTATCGGGAAGGAAATCGCGTGTGCAGCGCCCGAGAGATCGCCGACGCATACGAGGTGCCGGTGCCGATTCTCATGAACATCCTGAAAAGGCTTTGCCGTGCGGGCATGGTCGCCAGCACGCGCGGGGCGCGAGGTGGTTACCGCCTGGCGCTGGAGGCGCGCGACATCACGCTCTACATGGTGATCTCCGCGATCGAAGGTCCGGTCGGACTTTTCCAGTGTGCCCGGCGCAACGGCCAAGTCCTCGCCTCCAACTGCGGGCGCCAGCCGGTCTGCCCCATGTCCTCTCCGGCCAGACGAGTAAGCGAGCGTCTGCGCGCGCTACTCGAAGAATTCACGCTGGAACAGATGGCCGACGAAGTGGCTGAGCTTCGGGGCAACGACGGCGACGAACCGGAGCCCGCCGGTGTCTCACGTGTATCTGGATCATAGTGCGACGACGCCCGTCGATCCGCGGGTGCTCGAGGCGATGCTGCCGTTTTTGCGGGATCGCTTTGGGAACGCGGCGAGCCGCAGTCACTCGCTTGGCTGGTTTGCCGAGGAAGCCGTGGAACAGGCGCGCGACCGGGTTGCCACCCTGATCGGAGCGAGACCGCGCGAGATCATCTGGACCAGCGGCGCCACCGAGAGCAACAACTTGGCGATCAACGGAACCATGCGCGCGGAGAGCCGCCGCGGCAATCACGTTGTCACGCAGGCGACGGAGCACAAGGCCGTACTCGATCCGGTCGCCAGACTGGCCAACGACGGCGTCGAGGCAACGATTCTCGGCGTGGATCGCGAGGGCCGGGTCGATCCCGCCGCGGTTGAAAACGCCATTACGGACCGCACGGTTCTGGTCTCGATCATGGTGGCGAACAACGAAGTCGGCGCCGTACAGGCGGTGGCCGAAATCGGCGAAATCTGCCGGCGCCGCGGCGTGACCTTCCACGCCGACGCGGCCCAAGCGGCCGGCCGGATACCGCTTGACGTGGACGGCTTGAACGTCGACCTGCTGAGCATCAGCGGGCATAAGATGTATGGGCCGAAAGGCGTCGGCGCATTGTTCGTCCGGCGCCGGTCGCCGCGCGTCCGATGCGAAGCGATCCTGCACGGCGGTGGGCACGAACGCGGGTTGCGGAGCGGCACGCTGAATGTGCCCGGCGTTGTGGGTCTGGGCTCCGCGGCGATGATCGCCCAAGAAGAGATGCCGGAGGAATCCGCCCGGTTGGCCGAGTTGCGTAACAGGCTCGAAAGCGGCCTGCTCGACCGTCTCAGCGGCGTAACGGTCAACGGCTCGCGGGAGCATCGCCTGCCGAACTTGACGAACATGAGTTTCCAGCACGTCGAGGGGGAAGCCCTGATGACGGCTGCCGGCGAGCTGGCGGTCAGCAGCGGCAGCGCCTGCACGAGCGGCTCGATCGGGTCGAGCCATGTGCTGCGAGCGCTCGGCGTGGAAGATGAGTTGGCGCCGAGCTCCATCCGGTTCAGCGTTGGCAGGTTCACGACGAGTGAGGACATCGATTGGGTGGTCGACAGGATCGTCGCCGTGGTCGAGCGGCTGAGGGACTTGAGCCCCTTCGCCGATGTGGCGTGCAATACGGTCGGCCCCATTGAGCATCATACATAAGGCGGATGTGTCCCCGGACACGTCGCACAACCCAAGGGAGTATCGATATGGCAGTGATGCTGACTGAAACCGCAGCCCGCGAAGTAAAGCAGATCGTGAATCAGCAGCTCGAAAGCGCCAAGGCGGAGTCTCCCGACTCGCCGGCGTTCGAGAAGCTGTTTCTGCGTGTTGGCGTCAAGGGCGGCGGGTGCAGCGGTTTCAATTACACGTTGGATTTGACCGACCAGAAGCTGGAAGAGGACGAGACGTTCGATTGCCACGGCGTTGAGGTCATCTGCGATCCGCGCAGCTATCTCTACCTCAACGGCGTGACGGTTGACTTCCGTGACGAGGTAATGGGTCGTGGCTTCGTGTTCAACAACCCGAACGCCACGAGCACCTGCGGCTGCGGGAGCAGCTTCTCTCCGTAGAAAGGACTCGGTCAGCGGCTCATCAGAGGCATGCGCGGAAATCGGGGCCGGGTGGGCGCATTTAAGCTCCATGCTGAACAGCGTGGTCGGGACGACCGGGAGGACGATATGCCGTTCCTCCCGGTTTGCTCGTTTTACCCTCCCAATTCGGACTGTTGCAGTTGCCATCACGCGGTGGCCGGCGCGTCGGATTCTCGGCCGGGCTCGAGCGGCTCGGCGCCGGCGCGCCCGCGTATCGCCGCGGCCAGCCTGCGGACCGAGACATACAGTGTCGGCAGCACGACCAGCGTAAGCAACGTGGCGAAGGCCAGTCCGAAGATGACGGCGATGGCCATGCTGGCCCACCACTGGCTGGATTCGCTGCGCGTCGCCCAGACCAATCTGTGGAAGTCGTAGCTGACGCCTATGGCCATCGGGATGAGGCCGAGAATCGTCGTCACCGCGGTGAGCAGGACCGGCCTGAGCCTGGTCACGCCGGCCTGAATCGCGGCGGGCACAAGGTCCATGCCGCGACCTTCGAGCAGGCGCGTGTAATCCAGCAGCACGATCGCGTTGTTGACCACCACACCGGCCAGGCTGATCACGCCGACGCCCGTCATGATGATACCGAACGGCATCGCGCAAATGAGCAGCCCGGCGAACACGCCGATCAGCGACAGAATAACCGTTGTCATGATGATGAACGGCACGGTGAGCGTGTTGAACTGCGCCACCAGCACCATCACAATCAGGAAAAGCGCCACGACGAACGCTTTGCTCAGGAACGCTTGCGCCTTGTCCTGCTCCTCCTTCTCGCCCGCGTAGCGGATTTCGTATCCCGGCGGCAGATCGAGCTTGCTCAAGATGCCCTGGACGTCGGCCAGGACCGCCGTGCCCAGTCGCCCTTCCGCGTCGGCCTCGAGCGTGACGACGCGCTTCTGGTTGATCCGGCGGATGGTTCCGTAGCCGCCCGTGTACTTGAACTCCCCCAGCGAACTGAGCGGCACGGAGTCGCCGGCCACGTTGGGCACGCGCAAACGCAGAAGATCGTCGATGTTGTGCCGCTGTGACGGCGGCAGGCGGACGGTGATGTCGTACTCGTCATTGTACTGGCGGTACTTGCTTACCTCGCGGCCGAAGACCGCGGTCTTCAGGAAGTTACCGATGACCGACGTGTTTACGCCGAGCAGCATCGCGCGCCGGCGATCCACGATGAACGACAGCTCGGGCCGGGCCGCCTCGTGGTCGCTGCGCAGATTGACGAGCCCGGGCACGTTCGTGATTGCGCGCTTCGCTTCTTCGCTGATTGATTCGAGGGTTTTGAAGTCCTCGCCGATGATGCGCACCGTCACCGGCGCGCCGGTCGGCGGACCTTCCTCCTCCTTGTCCACCTTGATCTCTGCTCCGGCGATGTCGCTCAGATCCTTGCGGATAGCGGCGACCACGTCGGCGGACGGCCGCTTGCGCACCTCGTAATCGTGAAACGTCAGTGTCAGGTTGCCGATGTGATCGCCGCCGGAACCGCCGCCGAACATCGGCCCCGAGCCGCCACCGGAGCCGACGTTCACGATAACGTGCTCCAGGTCAGGGGTGTATTTGTCCAACCGCTGCTCGACGATGCGGGCCAGGCGATCAGACTCCTCGATGCTCGTTCCCTGCGGAGAGCGGATGTTGATAATCGCCCGCCGCGGATCGAAGTTGGGGAAGAGCTCGACACCATGTCCCATCTTTCCATAGAGCATCACCAGGCCGATCAGCAGAAGCACAACCAGCGAGAGCGTCGTACGCCGATGGGCCAGCGTCGTTTCCAGCACTCGGCGATACCCGCGGATGAGCCGGCTTTCACGCTTCCGCCGCCGAACCTCGGCAGTGACGAAAATGGAGCCGAGCGTCGGGCTGATCACCAGCGCGACGAACAGCGAGCTGACGAGCGTGATGATGAGCGTGATCGGCAGGTAGCTCATGAACTTGCCCATGATGCCGGGCCAGAAAATCATGGGCGCAAACGCGGCGATCGTGGTCGCCGTGGACGTGATGACCGGCCAGGCCACCTCGGCGGTGCCCTCCCGCGCCGCCCGGATGCGATTGCCGCAGATCGTGTAGTGCCGGTAGATGTTCTCGACGATGACGATCGCGTTGTCGACGAGCATGCCCAGCGCCATGATCAGGCTGAAGAGCACGACCATGTTGAGCGTGTACCCCATCAACTGAAGAACGGTCACGCTCAGCAGCATGGAAAGCGGTATCGCGAGCCCCACGATCGTGCTCGCCCGCCAGCCAAGGAAGATCACCAGTACAGCTACGACGAGGATCAGCCCGGAGAGCAGGTTGTTCTCCAGGTCAGCCACCATGAGCCGGATGTCCTTCGACTGATCGAGCGTGATGTCGAAGCGAACCCCGGCGGGGGCGCGCTCGCGGGCCTGTTCGAGCACCGCCTTCACCGCGTCGGAGATGCGAATGATGTTCTCGCCCACGCGTTTCTGAACGGTGAGCGTGATGCTCTCCGCGCCGTCGAGGCGGGAGTACGCCGACCGGTCCTTGAACGTGTCGCGAACGGCGGCCACGTCCGTCAGGTAGATGGGCAGGCCGTCGCGGACGGCGATGACCAGTTGGTCGACCTCCTCCGGCTCGACGAATTCCGCGGGCACGCGCACGTTCAGGCGGGTAACGGGCGTGTCCAGGCCACCGGCGGAGATGTTCACGTTCTCGGCGGGGATGAGGCCGACGATCTCCGGGATCGTCAGGCCGTAGGCCGCCACCTTGTCCTGATCGATCTCGATGCGGATTTCGCGTTCGAGCGCGCCGAGAATGTCGCAGTTGAGCACGCCCGGGATCGACTCGATCACGTCCTCGAGATCGTCGGCGATCGCCTTCAGTCGGACGGGCGAGATGCCGCCGGAGATGTTGATCATCATGATCGGGAAATCGGCGATGTTGATTTCCGTCAGCGTCGGCTCTTCGGCATCTTCGGGCAAATCAGCCTTGGCGAGCTCGACCTTGTCGCGCACGTATTGCATGGCGTCGTCGATGACGACGTCGGGCAGAAACTCGATCGTGATCGTGGACATGCCTTCGGCGCTGGCGGAAGTGATCTCCTTCACGCCCTTGAGGCCGGCAAGCTCTTTTTCGATCTTGATGGTGACGGAAGACTCGATGTCTTCCGGCGACACGCCCTCGTAAGTGGTCGTAACGAGAATGAGTGGAATCGGTACGTCGGGCGAGCTTTCGCGCGGCAACGTCACATAGCTGTACGTGCCAAACGCGATGATGACGACGATGAGCACGCCGACGGTGGTGCGGTTTCGAATTGCGGCGTCGGTAATCAGCACGGTGCGCTACTCGGTCGCGACGACGTTGACGGGTTGGCCGGGTCCGACGTAACGATGACCGGCGACGATCAGCCTGTCGCCCGGTTCGAGGCCGCTGAGGATTCGAACGCTGCGGCCCTTGAGGAAATCGAGCTCGACTTCGCGCCGTTCGGCCCGGTCGTCGGCGGTGGCGACGTAGACGACCCTGCCTTCCTCCAGAGGAATCACCGAGCTGAGCGGGATCATGATGACGTCGTTGAGGACCCGGCGCGTGAGCCGCGCCCGAACGATCTGGCCGCTGCGGAGCGCGTAGTCGGCGTTGGCGACGGCAATTTCGACCTTCGTTGTCCGCGTGTTTTCGTCGGCGAGCTCGCTGATGTAGCGAATCGTGCCGGAAAGCACGCGCTGCTCGTCGGCCTGCATGAGCACCTCGGCGGATTCGCCGAGATCGAGGTAGTGCACGTCGCGCTCCGGCACGCGTACAACGACGACGGCCGGATCGAGCTCGACGATCCGGGCAACCACGTCGCCCGCCTTTGCATACTCTCCGATCTCCATGGTCAGGGCGTTCAGGACGCCGGAAATAGGGGCATTCACCGTCGTGCGATCGAGGCGTTCCTTGGTCTCATCCACGATGGTTTTGCTGATGTCGCGACGCGTGCGGGCGTCTTCGACCTCGGTCTGCGAGGCGGCGTCGCGCTCGAGCATGTCGAGGTGGCGACGGTATTCACGATCGTCGAACTGGAACTGGGCGAGGGCCCGCTCGTACGCGGCGGCAAGCAGACTGTCGTCAAGCCGGACGATGGGCGCGCCGGCGGAAACGGGCTCGCCCTCGGCAAGCACCTGTCCGGCGGGAAAGTCCTTGCCGCGCCATGAAGCCGCCGTCTGTCGCTCGGCAATGCACTCGATCTTCGCCGGAACTTCGGCGGCGACGTCGACGATCCGGTTCGGCTCCACGACGGCGGTCAGGGTGAACGTATCGCGCAACTCGGGGATCGCTTCGATCACTTGCACGCGCACGTTGACCGGCGGCACGGTCACCGCGACCTGCGGAGGAACTGGCGTCGGCATCAGGGCCACCGCGGCCACGAGGCCTGCGGCCATGACGACAAGCGCGACGGGTATGATCCGCCGCAGCCAGCGCCGCTTGGGAGGTGCGTCGATGTCCAGGGCCCGTGATGAGGCTTCCATGGATGGTGATCCTGCGTCGTTGCTCTTCGCGGGCGACAATCGACGATCCGGGGCGCCGCCAATTACCGCCAGCTTTGCCCGGTCTGCGAGCTTCGAATCGCAGGGCGGCCGTCACGGAGTTTCGCCAACTTCCTTATTTTAGGCAAGCGGGCTGCCCCTGCCGGCGCACATCACGGTATGCCGCGGCAAAACGCAGAGCGGCGACACTTTCCGACAGTCGCGGCACGGCGGCGTCCTTTCAAAAACTTTGAAATCGACTGAAAAACACGCCTTACGGCAGTACGATCACGCATCCGCGGCGCGGCGGATAACACCGCCCGAACACACCTTGCCCGGTATCGAAAGGAAGCCGACCGTGACCACCGACCGAATCGCCCCGTCGCCCCGCCGATTGGGGGTTGTCTCGTTTCTGAACGCCCGACCGCTGATCGAGGGGCTTACTGCCCGCGGTGACATCGATATCACGTTTGACGTGCCGGCCAGGCTGCCCGGCCTGCTTGAGGACCGTCGAGTGGAGGCCGCGCTCGTGCCCGTCATCGACCTGGTGCGCCCACACCGGCGCTGGAAGCTGATCTCTGACGCGTGCATCGGGTCGGACGGGGAAACGTTCACAGTGCGGATTTTCTCCAAGGTTCCCCCCCAGGATATTCACCGCCTGCACGTGGACGGCGATTCGCACACGTCGGTGGCCCTGGCCACGGTGATCTGGCTGGAGAAGTTCGGCCGCCGCCTCGAAGTCATCCCCTTAAGCGCCGCCGCAAACCTCGCGGAGTGCGAGGCGATCCTGCTTATCGGCGACAAAGTGGTCAATCATCAACTTGTGGACTTTGACCTTCAAACGGATCTGGGAGGGGCCTGGAAGTCACTGACGGGCCTGCCGTTCGTGTTCGCGGCCTGGGCGGCACATGCCGAGGAGCCCGATGAGCCGCTGGCCGGCCTGCTCAACGCGGCCCGCAACCGGGGCGTGGCCAACGCGGCCGCCATCGCTGAGAATATCGGCCCGGGTCTGGGTTGGCCGGTCGAGCTTGCGAAGCGCTATCTCATGCGCCGCTTGAGTTTCCGATTGACGTCGGCGCACCGCGAAGGGCTCCATCTGTTTCTTTCGAAGGTCCGTGCGCACAATCTCGTGCCTGGAATGCAGGAGCCCGCGTTCGCGTGACCCCCATTACCGAGACAGCCCCGCGCCCCGCCGTCCGCCGGTACACCCCGGAGGAGGCCCGGCAGCTCTACGACGACTGCTCGATCCACCAGCTTGGCCGGCTGGCCCACAAGGTGACGTTGGCCTTGCACCCCGAGCCCTACCGCACGTACGTGGTGGACCGCAACATCAACTACGCGAACTACTGCACGGCGCGGTGCATCTTCTGCAATTTCAAAGCCGACCCTCCGGGCGTTAACAGCGGACGGAAAGACCTCCCCGAAGGATACGTCCTTTCATTCGACGAAATCGGCAGAAAGATTGAAGAGCTGCTCGCCATCGGCGGCACGCAAGTGCTGATGCAGGGCGGGCTGGTGCCGGCGGAGATGCTCTCTTTCGATTGGTACCTCGACCTTATGCGCTTCATCAAGCGCAACTACCCGTCGATCCACGTCCACGCGTTCAGTCCTCCGGAGATCTACGCCCTCCATCAGATCTTCGACATGTCCATTCGCGACGTGCTCCTGCGATTGCAGGAGGCCGGCCTGGACACGATTCCCGGTGGTGGTGGCGAAATACTCTCCGACCGGGTCCGCAACAAGATCGGTGTCGGCAAGACAGACACGGCCCAGTACCTCGAGGTCATGCGCGAGGCCCATCGGATCGGCATGCGCACGAGCATCACGATGATGTTCGGCCACATCGAGACCATCGAGGAGCGCATCGAGCACCTGCGCCTGGTGCGCGAACTCCAGGACGAGACAGGAGGCTTTACCGCGTTCATCAACTGGACGTTCCAGCCGGACCGCACGCCGCTGGGCCGCGTGCCCCAGTTTCCGCCGGATTACCGCGGCCAGCCTGATGGCAAGCACCTGAAGCTGGCCGGCGCGCACGAATACCTCAAGACGCTGGCGCTGTCCCGCCTCTTTCTCGACAACATCAAGAACGTTCAGTCAAGCTGGGTAACGCAGGGACCCGGCATCGGGCAACTCGCCCTGTTTTTCGGCGCCAATGACATGGGGTCGGTAATGATGGAGGAGAACGTCGTTTCGGCCGCTGGAACGATCTATTGCCTGCAAGAGGGGGAGATTCGGAAGCTCATCGCCGACGCCGGCTGGCAGCCTCGGAAGCGCAACTGCTACTACGACCTGCTCGAAGCCTGATCCGCTCTCCTGGGCAAACCGCGCGCCCCAGAGGCCCTGCCCGCTCGCAATCATCCCACTGCGCGACAAAGAACGGGTGCTTGTGGGTTGCGTCCAGTGACTCGAATACGCTATACTGGGCTTGTGGGGACGGAAGATCACGCTTGCGATTCTTGACGTTTGGAACTGCGCGTCTGCGGGATTTTCCGTCCCGACATTCTCGACCGTTGGCGGCAAACTGATTCGGCAAACCGATCTCCCAGATTTCGTGTGCCCCTTGGCGCGGGACACGAGGCACCACTCTGTTCGGGCGTCTCTGCACGAAGCCGCACCAAGCTGGCCGGCCTGATCAAGGCGAGTCTGACGGATCGCAACCTTCGTGGGGAAAAGCGACCGTCCCCAGTCGGCTGAGTTGCACGTGATCGATTTGGACGCAATCCGAGCGCGAGCCCGCAGAGACCTCGTCCTTACGATCGAGCGCGGACGCACCGACGTTTCCCTATGGGAGCACGCGGACCGCGTCACGCGCACAGCCTGCGAGATCGCCGGATTTCCTGAATTCACCGACCAGGAGGTGAATCTCATTGTCCTTACGGCGGCCGGCCTGTACCACGATGCCGGCTGGGCCGTCCAATACGCCGAGGGCAAAATCGCGCGCGAGGAGATTCTCGGCAAAGTCCCCAGTTCCATCCAACGTGAGCTTGCCGCGAGCCGCATGGAACAAAGCCTCGGCGATCTGCTTGGGGCCGATGCGCTCGGCATGGCCGCGATGTGCATCCGCATGCTCAACAACCACAAAGTTGACCTGATTGAGGCGCAGCTCATTCTGGAAGCGGACAACCTCGACGAGTTCGGCCCCATGAGCCTGTGGCGTCTGGCTCGGCGGTACGCGCTGGAAGGAAAGGGGCTGATGGCCGCCATCGAGAGTTGGCAGACGCGCAGGCAATACGGCTACTGGGACGCGCGCATCAACGACACGTTGCGATTCGAAGCGGTCAAGAATATCGCCCGCGAGCGGCTCAAGTCGCTCGATCGAGTCATCAGCGACCTGCGCGCTCACCACGAGGCCGAGGACGTAGCCCAGGCAGCGGGCGGCGCATCCGGCCTCAGCCATCCCCAGAAGCGATGACCCGATTCCCCTCCAATCGTCAATCAAACTCCCGCCGCGCCGGCTCGCACGCCGGCCGACTACAGAGTGATCACCTTGTCCGCGGCGGACATCATTGACAGAATGGAATCCATCGAGCCGATCGTTCCCGCTTTAATCGACTCGCGAATCTCGAAGTGGTCCACACAGGTGCCGCAAGCGATCACCTCGACCCCAGCGTCTTCCAGGGCGCCGAGTTGCGGCAGCATGGGTGAACCCGGGGCCAGGAGTTTCACGCCGCTGTTGTACAGTACGATCGCGTCGAGCCCGCCGACCGAACGCACCTTGCCGAGCAGCGTCTGGAGTATTCGGCGGCCGAGATCATCATCGCCGCGCCCCATCGTGCTGCTGTTGATCACCACGAGTGTTTTCATGGCTGTCCTTCCTCCGAGTGCGTGCAATGACTGTCCGGTGGCAGGAATATAGTGGTGGGCGCGGTCGGCACAAGCCAGGACGCCGGTGCGGGACCGAGCGCGAAGGGGTCACATTCTTTACGGGAGGGGCCTCAGAACGAAATCAGCGCATAAAAAGAGCCAGCAGCATACGCCTCGGAATCATCGGGCCGGATGAAGTGAATAAGGCGCAGGAATTTGCCGCTGGCTATATCAGCATACGCCACCGGAAAACGGATGTCCATAGTCTACTATGAGGTATTCTCCCCAAAGCCCTGGACACTTGCCCCGGAGCGTTTTTTTTATTCGCCACTCTTATGTTATCGGTCTTTCCCCAACTGGACGATGACTTTCTCGTTTTGAAATGGAGCCGATCGGGATCGAACCGACAACCTCCTGGTTGCAAACCAGGCGCTCTCCCATTGAGCTACGGCCCCCGCGTATCTGCCACCGCCAGACCCGACGAACGCCCCCGCTACGCCCTCCGGCCGGGACCTGCCGGGTTAATCCGGCATCGAGGCTGAGGCACGCTCAGCCTGAATCCTGCGGGCCTCACCCACCGCCTTTCAGGGCGATATACAGCGCCACCCCTGCAAAAACAACGATCAGCAGCCAGTCGTAGTCCATCGGATGATCCTCTCTCGACCCCTCGGACTGGGCCCAACAGGACTCGAACCTGTGACCTCGTCGTTATCAGCGACGCGCTCTACCAACTGAGCTATGAGCCCGGACCACGGCGCCTCCCGGCGTCCGCAAAAAGCCGCCTCGCGGCGGATCCGGCCGCCAGCGGCGTCCGTGAATACTCTACATGGGCAGTGCGTTCCGTCAACTCAACACCTGACCAGCAGCGCTTCAGCCCGCCTCGCTTCGCCACCGTCGGGAGCGTCCGAGTAGGCGATGCACCTTGTATCGGCGGTGTCGAATTGCGATAATCACAATTGGTCGGCGCACACCGTTTGCTCGGCACCGGTACCGGTGGTCGTGGCTGGGGGCGTCTGGCCGTCGCCGCGGCGCACCTGAGGGGATGAAGCGCGATGGCTCGTCACAGCACTCTTCGCCACTGCCTGGCCGCAATCCTGGTAGCGTGCATCGCATCGTTGCCGGCCATGGCCGACACACCGCTCGGGATGTTTGAGCTTCACCTGGCCCCCACCGAGCAAGACGCCACGCTTGTCCTCAACGACCCTACCGACGACACGCTCGATCTCGAAATCTGGTACCAGGTCAATTCCGCCGCTCCCGGCGCCCTCGTGCAGTCCGTGTCGGCATACCTCGAGGCTTCAGACGACGGCGTGGTCGTCTACAACGCGGACTTCGCCAGCGACCTGCCTTGGTTCGCCTGCGTCTTCGGCGGGACGGACAACGAACCCCATACCGGCGACTTCAGCCCGCTTTGTCTTAGTCCGCTCGGCCTGGCGGACGGTCTTGGAGGGCCTGTCCTCTGGGGGACCTTCAGTGTAACGGCCCTCAGTCCTGGCACGATGCGCTACAGCTTCTCCGCAGACGAGGCGGACAACCGACCATGGTTCATAGCTCTGACCGACGGAAGCGAGTACGGCTCCGGTGATCTCAGCGGCATCGTGGACCCTGCGGTAGCCGTGATCAAGGTGGTGGCAAAATATGCCAACGGGGACGCGGATGACGACGGGGACGTGGACCTGCGTGACTTCGGCACCCTGATCGCATGCGTCGGCATGCCCCTGGCCGGAGAATGCATGGCGCTGGACCTCAATGACGACGGCCAGGTTTCCGCCGACGACCTCCCCGTATTTGCAGCCGCCATCACCGGCCCCATGCCCGCGAAGGGCGACCTGGACCGCGACAGCGACGTTGACCTGGGCGATCACGCCGGCTTCCAGGTCTGCGTGAGCAAGGCAAGCCACCCCGAGTACCTGGACTTCTGCCTCGCCGCGGACATGGATGGCGACGGCGCGATCGACCTGCATGACCTGGAAATCTTCGTCGAGCACATGACCGGTCCGCTCAGCGGTCGCAGACCTTAACCGCTTGACCCGCCCGCCCCCGAAAAACGGCCTGGTCGCGCGGCCAGGCTCCCCGAGCAGGACGTCCGCTGGCCGACGCAGCGGACGACCTCGCCAATACGGCTACGCCGTCCTTCAGATTTGCCCGAGTCCCTCAAGACGCTGAAACCGCGGATTGCCGGCCGCGATTATCAGCCAGATTCACATTAACGACCGAAAAACGGCGACGGTTCCTAAACCACTCGTTCCTTTTAGCCGAAAATGACTTGTCTACCCTTTTTGTGTATTTTATGTATTTTTTCCAGACACCCCCACCCGACTATATTACAGGTCCGCCCGACACCCGTCTGGGTGGCCCCCTGAAGGCAAGCTGATTTTCGAGTCCAAAGAGGAGCCGGAAAATGCCCAAGAAGCCAGCGGTCGACGCGTCGATTGACAAGACCTGGAAGCGATATCTCCGCCATAAAGCCGTTGAAGATCGAAACACGCTTGTCGTCCACTACGCCGACCTGGTGCATTCTCATGCCGCCCGCCTCTCCCGAAAGCTGCCCGCCCAGATCACCTATGACGAGATATGCAGTGCCGCCTTTGACGGGCTGATCGAAGCCGTCGAGGCCTACGACCCCAAGCACAAGGCCAAGTTCGAGACTTTCTGCCAGCAGCGGATTTCCGGAGCGGTCATGGACTGGCTGAGAAGCCTCGACCCGCAAAGCCGCACGGTTCGGACGTTCGAGAAGCGGCGGATGCAGATCAAGGAGATGCTCGACACCGAGCACGGGCGTCCACCGACCCACGACGAGATCGCCCTGCGCATGGGCATTCCGACCGGTCGGTACGAGGATCTCTGCCGGCTCTCGCAGCTTGGGCGCGAGGTGCACTTCAGCGCCATGGAGCCTCAGGACGGTCAGAACGCCCGGGGCACGTCGCGAGGCTGGGACGTTCGCGACACCCATTCGGTCGACCCGGCCCACGTGGTGTCGCGGGAACTGCTCACGGAACACATCAGCAAGGGTCTGTCTCGCGAGGAACGGCTGATTCTGGTGCTGTACTACTACGAAGGCCTGACCATGGCCGAGATCGGCGCGGTGCTCAACCTGTCGGAATCCCGCGTGAGCCAGATTCATAAGGACATCCTGATGCGGCTGCGCCAACGTTTCGGCTCGTCGCTTACCGAAGAGCTTGCCGCGTGATGAACCGGCGCAATGCCCGTGCCGGTCGGCGCGGAGGATCGGACGAAAACGATTCTGTCCCGTTGCGGCCGATTTACGTTCCCGGTTTCCGCTCCAGTTTTGCCGACGACGAGCTTGATTCGATGCGGATGCGCCTGAACCGCGGCTGTCCGTTCGGCGTTGCCGAGCGGGTGGAGCGTAGCGCGTCGAGGCTGGGACTGGAAATTCACGCTGCGCGATGGGGGACAGCCGTGAAATAAAACGGGGGATCAATGACGTTCGCGACCGGTTAACCACGGCCGTAATCAGTGATGCCCGTTTTTCGCTCCGAGAGAGAAGGGGCCGCCGTACGTTCGCTTGCCGCGATCTCCTTCCGGGGCAGCCTGATCCGTTGACCGATGCCGGCATGCCCCTATTCTGAAGCGATGGCATCAGGCTACCTCATCGCGACTCGCTTCAACGCGTTGTATGCCGCCGCCATCCACCAGGGGACTTACGACAACCATCCCGCGGTCAGCGCGCCGCTCTACGGCATTCCCCACAAGAGCATCCCATCGCCCGATGGCACCCGTCCTGAGTGTCGGGGCATTGATCGCGAGCCGCACTCGGCGCTCAGTTTCGAGAACGCGCGCCTGTACACCGACTCCGGGATTCCCTGCAAAGCGACCGACGCGACGGCCTTGCTCGACGACATCGAAGTTGCCATCGGCCGAAACGACGGCTGGGTTACCGAGGGCGAATCGATCCGCAAGGTGTGGGACGCTCTCGGTGAAGCCCAGGCCAAGTACGAGGTCGTATTTGCCAAGGAATACGAAGATGCTGCGCGTCCGCCCAACGATGCGGCGTTTCTCGGATGCGATACGGCCTACTTCATCTTCGACCATTTCAGCTGCATCTGCGACGCTCTCTTCTTCCCGAGATGGCACGGCACAGACCTCGAAGGCACGTTGTCGCGCCCCCATTTCGACAAGCTGAACAGAAACGGGCTGTTCGACAGCAACCAAGTCGCCTGGGATTACCTGCGATGCTACTTGAGCTTCGGTTGGACAGAGAGGGCTGACAACTTCACGAGTATCGAAGTATACTCCGCCAATCCCGCCACCGGCTCAACGCAGCCTTGAATCCGCCGTGATCGGCTCTCCGCGC
>JBECKQ010000169.1:0-9783 GCA_040235375.1 Phycisphaerae bacterium
GCGTGGGGCGCGATTGGGCATCAGGCACGACCGTGCAGGTAGTCGTGCAGGTGTTCGATGTGCTGCTGTTTGTTTTTGAGGTCCATGGCCATCACGTCGCCGGTCGAGATGATCCCGATCAGCTTGCCGCCGGGAACGGACTCGTCGATCACCGGAAGGTGGCGGATTTTCTCGGTGGACATGGCCGTGGCACAGGCGCTCAGCTTCGCATCGGGACCACAGGTGATGACCGGCGTGCTCATGACCTTCTCCACGTGTGTGGTCGCGGGATCGAGTTGCGCGGCGACCACCCGGTAAAGCACGTCCCGTTCCGTGAACATGCCGACGACCTTGTCGCCCTCGACGACGCACAGTGCACCAATGCGCCGCGCGTTCATCCGTCGGGCGGCCTCCAGAATCGTCGCATCCTTCGTGATGGTCTCTACGGAGCCGCCTTTCTTCGCAAGGCAGTCGCGAACGAGGTACATGGCCGTCCTCCTGGCTCGATCCGTCAAGCCTGCAAAACCGGCGCCCACGCCGGGCGCCCCTTTGTCGGGACGAACGCCATATTGCATCCGAAGAGTCGTGCTTGCAAGGCAAAACTGCAATGCAGCCCCGCGAAATGGGGGCAGGTCGGAGCCGCTGGAGGACAGCGGCTCCGACCTGCGGCGCCGGTGCGTCAAACCGGCAGTGGTCGTCACGCGGGTGGGATTTCGTTCCTGGTTCAGTTCTCCGCCGCGCAGTGCTGAAGCTGCCGCGCGCGGCAGTCAATCTCCTTTTCGAGCGTCTCGATTCGATCGAGCGTCTCTTCCTCCCACCATGCGGTGGCCAGCTCCTCCTCGAGCTCGCGAAGCTCCGCTTCCAGCCGTTCCTTGTCGTTCATGGCGGTCCTCTCCGGCATCGTTCGACAAACCCGCAAGCCCGAGGAGTCGGCAAGGTGCGTTTCGTCGTAATGGGCAACACGCCCCTCTACTCTCTATACACCAAAGACGGCCCGGAGTTGTCGATCCGACAATGGAAACATGTAAAAATCTGTGCGCGACTTGTCGTGTCGATTGACGTCAGCGAGAGATGAGGGACCGGCCGATGCGAATACGTGATTCCACGTAGGCTGTTCCCGCACAACAGCGACCGCGCACCGTTCATTCGCGGAGCACAGGGGGAATGCCGACAGGGCAATAGCTTAACGCAGCCTGCCCCTACGGTATGAACTTGTAGCCCACGCTGTGGACCGTGATGATGTGCTCCGGGTTCTTCGGATCGGTTTCGATCTTCCGGCGCAGACTGACGATGTGGTTATCCACCGTTCGATTCGCCGGGAACGCCGCCAGCCCCCAGATCACGTCCAGCAGCTTGTTGCGTTCGACCGGCTTTTCCGCGTTCTCGATCAGCATTTTGAGAATCTCGATCTCGAAATGTCCGAGATTGAATTCCTCGCCGTCGCGCCGCACTTTGCCCTTGACCAGATCGACCTCGGCCGAGCCGATCTTCATGATCTTCGAGACGTGCGGCGTCGATCCGCTGCGCCGCAATGCCGCCTTCACCCGCGCGAGCAGTTCGCGCACACCGAACGGCTTGGTGATGTAGTCGTCCGCTCCGGCCTCGAGCCCGCGCACGATGTCGATCTCCTGGCTCTTGGCGGTCAGCATCAGGATCGGCACGATGAAACCCGCGTCCCGGATGGCCTTGCACACCTCCAGCCCGTCCTTCTTCGGCATCATGATGTCGAGTAGAATCAGGTCCGGGCGATCGGCCTTGGCCTTGGCCACCGCCTCGTCTCCGTCAGCGGCGACGATCACGTCGTAGCCTTCGAACTGAAGGTTGTCGCGCAGCCCCATCGCCATGTCCGCTTCGTCTTCAGCTACCAGAATCCTCGCCATACTCGTGCTCCTCTTCAGTCGGCGCCACGCCGTTCGCCGGTAAGAATATACGGAAAGTGCTTCCTTTGACCAGCCTCGGCTCGACGTCCACGATGCCGCCATGGGCATCGACGATGTGCTTGACCAGCGCCAGGCCCAGCCCCGCGCCGCGTTTTTGCCTCACGCGTTCGTCGTCTGCTCGATAAAAGTCCGTGAACAGGCGGTCGCGATCCTCGGGCTTGATGCCGATCCCACGGTCGCTGACGGAGATCAGCACGCCATTGCGGCCGCGCCGCGTCTCGTCGGAAACGTCGATAACCAGCGACTTGTCGGTTTCCGTGTACTTGATCGCGTTGTTGATGAGGTTGATCAGCGCCTGGGCGACCGCGTCCCGGTCGCACACCACGCGCGGCAGCCGCGGGGCGACGTTGAGCTGATGCTCGAATCCCTCGTGGTCGAGCTGGACCTGGTAGGCCTCGTAGGTCTCCTCCACGATTCGCCCGACGTCCGCCGATTGCATGTTGTAGCGCTTCCGACCGGCGTCGATGCGCGCAAAATCCAGAATGTTGTTGATCAGGTGGGTCAGCCGATCGCTCTCCCGCGTGATGATCTCGTAGTATTCCTGCCGCTTGTCCTCGCTCGCGACGCGCCCGGACCTCAGCGTCTCCCCGAAAAGCCGGATCAGCGCCAGCGGCGTTTTCAGCTCGTGCGAAACATCCGCCACGAACGACTGCTTCATCCGCGATAACGCGATCTCCCGGTTGAACACCCGCCAGGTCACCCAGATCACCGTCAGCAGCGCCGCCATGGCCAGCGCCGTGCCTCCCAGGAAGAACAGCGTCTGGCGAAGCACGATGCTCTGCTGCCGCTGCACAAAGCCCGGTGTCGGCCGCAGGCGAAGGTAGGGAGCCAGTGGGCCGAGATCGACGCTCCAGGGCTTCATCGCCCGCGTTGGTGGGAGCACCTGTTCGACGATGATTCGATTTCCCACCAGGTTCGGTTTGACGACCTCATCCGTGAACTGCGACAGATCGATCCGCGCCGCAACGACCCGCGGCCCCTGCGTACCGTGCGAGTCGGTCACCAGGCCCAGGACGAGCGGCCGCCCGTCCACCACGTCGTTCACGAACTGCAACGGTTCTGAGCGAATGCCGATCTGGGCTGCGATCAGTGCCGGCGTCAGCCAACCCATGACCAGCAGGTCCAGTTGCCGCTGGCCGGCGGAAGCGGCCGTCGCGCGCCGCCACGGGGCATACGGCGCCCTGCCGCTCCGCTCCCACGTAACCAAGTCGCCGTCAAAAACGTATACCCTGTCGACCCAACTCGGAGCGCTGGCGTTGGAGAACGGCGAGGCCTCGCGGTTGTTCCGCACGTTGGTGGCCGCCTTTTGGAGAAAGTCGTCCAGCGGACTTACGGCTTGCCGGTCGATCTGCTCTGCAGTCGCCTCCGCATCGTCTTTCAGATCCTCGATTCGCTGTCGGGCCAGTGCCTGCGTCTGCCGTATGGCGATCACCATGCCGGCTGCCGCCAGCAGAAGGGCGATGGCCACGATCGCAATCACGGCGGCCGCCCGGAGTCTCGACTGCTTTTCCTCCATCAGCGCCATGATCCGATGATACCACAGGCGCCCTGGCCCCGCCGTTTCCCGAACCGCATCGCGGCACTAGACTTGCGCGGTCACCGACGGCGGAGTGGAATTCGTACTGTCGAGGTACTATATTCCATTCCGCAGGGTTACCTTGGTCCAGCATCGTCCTACAGCAGGGAGCCACCTGATGGCCGATTCAGAACATCAACCTTCCGCCGGTCTGCCGGCAGCCAACGCCTTGCCCGGTGTCCGCAGTATCGTCGCCGTCGGGGCCGGCAAAGGAGGGGTCGGCAAGAGCACGGCCAGCGTGCTGCTGGCGATCGGCCTGCAGCGCGAGGGGGCCCGGGTCGGGCTGCTTGACGCCGACATATATGGTCCGTCCATCCCCACGCTCATGGGGATCGCCGGCAGCAGGCCCGAGATGAACGCGGAGACCAGCCGGATTCACCCCGTTGCGGCCAAGGGCGTCAAGACGATCAGCGTCGGGCTGCTCATCGATCCTTCCGAGGCCGTGGTGTGGCGTGGCCCCATGGTCCACAACGTCATCTCGCAGACGTTTCTCCGCCAGGTCGAATGGGGCGAGTTGGACTACATGATCGTGGACCTCCCCCCGGGAACGGGCGACGCGCCGCTGACACTCGCGCAGTCGCTGCCGATGACCGGCTCGGTGGTGGTCTGCACGCCGCAGGACATCGCCCTTCAGGACGCTCGCCGGGCGTTGAAGATGTACGAGATGCTCAACGTGCCCAGCCTGGGCATCATCGAGAACATGAGCTACTACCTGTGCCCGAAGTGCGGCAACCGCGACGAGATCTTCGATTCCGGTGGGGCGGAGCAGGCGGCGGCCGCGCTGAACGTACCTTTCCTCGGCGCTGTTCCGTTGAACGGCGCCATTCGGCGCTTCTGCGACGACGGCATGCCGGAGATGTGCTTCACCGACTGCGGCGAGCACGTGACTGCCGCACTCCAGGCGATCATCACGAGCGTCAAGCAGCAGATCGACAAACGGAGTCGGACCGCGACGACTCCGAAGCTCTCCATCGAGTGATACCGTCACGGGGGAGTTTGCCGCGCAAGCTCTGCTTTGCTAGAAGTTGCGCCCGCGTCGCAGGGTCGTGCCGGTCGAGAGAAGGGCAGGTGCTTGTTTGTTCGCTCTGCTGGCAACTATTCCGGGTGAGCACGCCGTCGAGCACACCACCGGCATCTACATCGGGTTTCTGCTGCTTGCCTGCCTCGTCGGCATACTCACCAATCGGATCACCCACCTGCCGTACACGATCGCCCTGACGATCGTCGGGTTGATCATCGGAATTCTCCGAGTGGGCCCGTCCGTTCAGCACACCGGTTTTGGAAAGGAACTCATCTTCTTCGTCATGTTGCCGCCCCTGCTGTTTCAGGGGGCGCTGCACATGGACATCAACCGGCTTCTTCAGAACTTCTGGCCGATTGTGTCCTTCGCCGTGCCCGGCGTGATTATCTCCACCCTGCTGATCGGCGGGATCTTCTACTGGGTGGGGGGGATCGACAGCCTGGTCGTCGCCATGCTCTTCGGCGCCATGATCACGCCGACCGACCCGGTCAGCGTGCTCGCACTCTTCCGCCAGGCCAACGTGCCCGAAGATCTTCGCTACCTGGTCGAAGGCGAGTCGCTCTTCAACGACGGCACCGGCGTGGTGATCTTCACGATCATCCTGGGCATGATCATTGAAGGCACAAAGTTCCACCCGGCCGGGGCGGCCCTGCAGTTTGCGAAGATTTCGGCGGGGGGCCTCGTTCTGGGCGGAGCATTGGGGACCGTGGCCTTCCTCGGCCTGCGTCATATCGAGGACCATCTGTTGGAGAACACCATCTGCCTCGTGCTGGCCTACGGCGCCTTCTGGCTCGCCGAAGTGCTCCACGTTTCCGGCGTGATCGCCACGGTCATTGCCGGCCTGCTGATCGGCAACTACGGCCGGCGGTTCTCCATGCACCCCAAGACGCGCGATACCGTCGAGACGTTCTTCGCCTCGATCGACTTTTTGATCAACTCGCTGTTGTTTATCCTCATCGGGCTCGAACTCCAGCTCATCGAGGCTGATCAGATCAAGGGCGAATGGCGTCCTGTTCTGGCGGCGATCCTCGGATTGATCGTGGCTCGGGCAGCCGTGGTCTATCCACTATACAGAATTCTCAACCTCGCCGGCACGATCCGGCCCCGCCGATGGGCGCACGTGCTGTTCTGGGGCGGCCTGCGCGGCTCTATCCCCATCGCCCTGCTCCTGGGGTTACCGACGGAGAACGCGGACGGTCAGCCGATCGCCCTTATGGTCCAGTATCGTCCCGCTCTGCTCGTTGCCGGTTTCGCCGCGGTGTTCTTCTCTCTCGTGGTGCAGGGGCTCAGCATGAAGCCGCTGCTCAAATGGCTGAAAATCTCCGAAACCACCGACGCCGGCGACGCGGACTCCCAGGGGCCGCTTTCGCAGCCGGCCCGATCGGCGTAAGCTGGTGTGCGTCGGGCTTTCAGGAGAACAATCGCATGACAACTGGACAGGTGCTGGCCGATCAGATCCGCCGCACGCGGGAATGGACGATTCTGCTGCTGGTGGATTTGGCCGGCGATGACTGGACCTGGCAGCCGTTCCCGGGCGCGCAGCACGCGCTGTGGATCTGCGGGCACGTGGCCAGCGCCCAACAGCAACTGGTATTTGGACGATGCCTCGGCCAAGAGGATCTTGATTCGGAATTCATGGACCACTTTGCCATTGGCGGCCCCATCAAGTCCGCTGAAGAGCACGACTGGCCGAGCCCGGATGTTGTCCGTCGGCAGATGGATAAGGTGCAGTCGCAGACGGAGGAGGCGGTCGTAGGGCTGTCGGACAGTTTTCTGGCGGAGCCGGCGTTCGGCAAGGGCGGCGTGCCGCACCCGCACTATGACACGAAGCTGGGCGCGATTGGCCACGTTGTCCGGCACGAGGCCTTTCACGCAGGCCAACTCGCGATGCTCCGGCGTCTGCGCGGCAAGCCGTTTCTCCGGTAGGGGGATATATGAACGAACGAGTGGCCAAGGTCATCGCCAAATGCGAGCAGTTCATCGCCACCACAGATGACGACCTGTCGTTGCCCCGCGAATCTGCCGAGCTTGTGCACACGCTTGCTCTCGCCGCCGGCGCCAAGTCCGCGGTTGAGATCGGCACGAGTTACGGCTACAGCGGACTCTGGATTGGCGCGGCCATGCAGCACAACGGCGGCCGGCTCGTCACCATCGAGAAAGAGCAGCGCAAGCAGGACATCGCCGGTGCCTACTTCGCGGACGCCGGCCTCGCCGGTATCGTCGCCCGCCGGACCGGCCTCGCCCTCGACGTACTGCGGCATTTCGACGGGCCGGTCGATTTCATCTTGAACGATGCGGACAAGGAAAACTGCCAGACTTACGTCGAGTTGCTGCTGCCGCGGCTCAGCGATCGAGCCGTTATCATCACCGACAACACCACTTCGCACGCCGCGAAGCTGGCGGACTTCTGCGCGTGGATTCGCGGTCATTCAGCGTTCGCGTCTGTTCACCTGCCCGTCGGCAGCGGCATGGAATTCTCCGTGAAGCTGTGAAAGTTTGCACAGGAGCGGCGCCGTGGCGAAACGAGAAACGTTGGCGGAACGCAAGCAGCGGACAAAGCGGATCATCCGGGGGCTGCGCAAACAGTATCCGGACGCCGATTGCGCCTTGAAGCACTCCAGTGCTCTCGAATTGCTTGTCGCGACCATTCTCTCCGCCCAATCCACCGACGTGATGGTCAACAAGATCACGCCGATCCTCTTTGCGCAGTATCCCGACGCGGACTCGCTGGCGACGGCCGACCCCGCCCGGATCGAGAAGATCATCCATCCAACCGGCTTCTTCCGGCAGAAAACCAAGAGTATCGTGGGCGCCGCGCGCGTGCTCGTGGACGAGTTCGAAGGCCAGGTGCCCGACAACATGAACGACCTGCTCCGCCTGCCGGGCGTCGCTCGAAAAACCGCCAACGTGGTTCTCGGAACCTGGTTCCACAAGAACGAAGGCGTCGTCGTGGACACGCACGTCGGGCGGGTAGCGGACCGCCTGCGTCTGGCAACAAGTCACAAGGACGCGAAGGATGCGAAACGCATCGAGGCGGAGTTGATGGAGGTCGTTCCTCGCGCTGATTGGACCTGGTTCGGCCACGCGGTGATCTGGCACGGGCGAGACACTTGCACGGCCCGCAAGCCGGACTGTCCCTCGTGTGTAATAGCCAAGGACTGCCCCTCGGCCGGCACTTTCGACGGCAAGGCAGCGCCGCGCGGTCGGAAGGCCGGCGCCGGCAAGACCGCCGGGCGGACTTCCGCGGTTCGCAAGCCCAAGTCGGCGAAGCCACGGCGGCGGCGACAGGCCGGAGGAAGGCCATAGAAGCTTGACAGGTTCGGCGCTGGTCAATAGTGTGTCTCGATTACGCCCGTGCGGGTGACGTCTGCATCCTTCCAGCGGCGTGCGTGTAGCAGGGGCATCGGTGGGACGGCGGGCGGCTCGCCCCCACCAACGAGTCGGCGCGCGGCCTGCCGGTCGGGCGCTTAACCAAGAAGTCAGGGTAATCATGCTACCGGTCACCAAGACATCGAAAATGCGCAAGCGAACACGGCGTGCCCATCACGCTCTGCGTCCGGTCAACCTCGTGGCCTGCCCCAAGTGCACGAAGGCCAAGCTGCCCCATTGTGCGTGCAGCCAGTGCGGCTACGTGAGCTCGAGTGTCGCCTTGCCGATCCGCACCGAGGAAGAGTAAATGGCAAGTCGAGTTGCCCTTGACGCGATGGGTGGTGATCACGCCCCCGGCGCGATCATTCGTGGCGGTGTTCAGGCGGTCCGCGACAGGGACGACATCGTGCTCGTTCTCGTCGGACGGGAAGACGCGATTCGCGCCGAGCTCGACCGAATCGGCGAGTTGCCTCCGCGCGTGGAGGTCGTTCATGCCTCGCAAGTCGTCGAGATGGACGAAGCGGCCACCGAGGCGCTGCGACACAAGAAAGACTCGTCGCTGATGGTGATGGCGAATCTCGCTGCGGAAAAGAAAGTGGACGCCATCATCAGTGCAGGCAACACCGGGGCCTGCGCGGCGGCCGCCCAGTTCCGCATGCGGGCGCTCAAGTGCATCTCGCGTCCGGGCATTGCCGTCACTCTGCCTAGTTTTCACGGGCCCGTTGTTCTCTGCGACGTGGGCGCGAACATCCAGGCCAAGCCTCGACATCTTTATGAATATGCAGTCATGGCGACGCTGTACGCTCAGCGTATCGTCGGCATCGAGTCCCCCCGCGTCGGGCTGATGTCCATCGGGGAGGAAAGCCGCAAGGGAACCGAGGTCGTGCGCCAGACGCACGACCTGCTCGCCGACGATCCGCAGATCGACTTCGTCGGCAACGTCGAAGGATCGGAGTTGTTTCAGGGGCGTTGCGACGTGGCCGTCAGCGACGGCTTCGTCGGTAATATCCTGCTGAAGTTCACGGAAGGACTGGCGGAAGCGCTGTTCAAGACTATTTCGTGCGAGTTCCAGGACGAGGACCCCGCAGCGAAAGAGAAGTTCGACGGCGCCCTGCGCCGTGTCTGGGCGCGGCACGACTACAGCGAGTACGGCGGTGCGCCGCTGCTCGGGGTCGATGGCGTCTGCATGATCTGCCATGGGCGCAGCGAAGAACGTGCAATTCGCAATGCCGTCCGGGCCGCCGCATCCTTCCTCAAGCACAGGTTCAACGAGGCAATCATCGAACGCCTCGGCAACTCGAGGATCACAGGGTGCGTAGAATGAACAAGCGATTGCGGGCCGTCGTCGCCGGCACGGGTCTGGCCGCACCGGACGAAGTCCTGGACAACGAGTATTTCACCCGTTATCTCGACACGTCCGACGAGTGGATCACCACGCGTACCGGCATCAAGCAGCGCCGCCGCGCGGGCAAGAACGAGACCACCGTCACGCTCGCCCGCGACGCGTCTCGCGTCGCGCTGAAGGAGGCCGGGCTCCGCCCCGATGAGCTCGATCTGATCATCCTCTGCACCGTCACGCCCGACACGTTCGTACCTGCCGGCGCGTGCTGGCTGCAAGCGGAACTGGGTGCGACCAATGTCCCCGCCATGGATCTCAATGCCGCATGCTCCGGGCTGGCGTACGGCGTCACCCAGGCGGCGATTTACATTGACTCCGGCATGTACCGCAACGTCCTCGTCGTCGGCTCGGAGACGTTGAGTCGAATCACCAACTGGGAAGAGCGCGCCACGTGCATCCTTTTCGGTGACGGGGCAGCGGCGGTCGTGATGACCGCCACGGACGATCCGGAACGTGGTGTCCTTTTTCACGAACTCGGCTGTGACGGCGAGGGAGCCGG
>JBECKQ010000132.1:0-2565 GCA_040235375.1 Phycisphaerae bacterium
CCGCGTCCTTCACCACCTCCTGGCAGGTGATGAAGTAGGCCCAGCGCAGGCGGACCTCCCGCCCCGGGGCCAGCCGGAAGAACTTCCGCGGCGGATTCTCCATAAAATCCTCGCGCTCGATGTACAGAACGCGTGAGAACGGCACCTTCCGCGTGCCGGCTGACTCGTCCTCGGGATTGTTGACCGCGTCCAGCTCCTCGCTCTGACCCTCCGGGTAATTCGTCAGCACGATCTTCAGCGGGTCGAGCACCGCCATCACGCGCGGCGCCCGCCGGTTCAGATCGTCGCGCACGGCGTGCTCGAGTCGGGCGATGTCGATCGTGCTGTTGAACTTGGCCACGCCGATGTCGCGGCAGAAGTTGCGGATGGACTCCGGGGTGTAGCCGCGGCGGCGCATGCCGGAGATCGTCGGCATCCGCGGGTCGTCCCAGCCGCGCACGTGCTTGTCGCGGACGAGCTCGAGCAGCCGCCGCTTGCTCATGACGGTGTAGTTGAGCTCGAGCCGGGCGAACTCGATCTGCTGCGGGTGGTAAACGCCGAGCTCGTCCAGGAACCAGTCGTATAGCGGGCGATGGTTCTCGAACTCGAGCGTGCAGATCGAGTGGGTGATGCCTTCGATCGAATCCTCGAGTCCGTGGGCCCAGTCGTACATCGGATAGATGCACCACTTGTCGCCCGTGCGATGATGGCTCGCGTGCAGCACGCGGTACATGACGGGGTCGCGCATGTTCAGGTTCGGCGAGGCCATGTCGATCTTGGCGCGGAGCGTTCGCGAGCCGTCGGGGAACTCGCCGTCGCGCATGCGGCGGAAGAGGTCGAAGTTCTCCTCGACGCTGCGGTCGCGGTAGGGGCTGTTCTTGCCCGGCGCGGTGAGCGTGCCGCGGTACTCGCGAATCTGCTCGGGCGTCAGATCGTCGACGTACGCCTTGCCGGCCTCGACGAGCTTTACGGCGTAGTCGTACATCTGCTGGAAGTAATCGGAGCCGAAGAGCAGCCGGTCCTCCCAGTCGAAGCCGAGCCAGCGGATGTCGTTGATGATGGAGTCGACGTATTCCTGCTCCTCCTTGACGGGGTTGGTGTCGTCGAAGCGCAGGTTGCACTTGCCGGCGTACTGCTCGGCGAGGCCGAAGTTGAGGCAGATGGACTTGGCGTGGCCGATATGCAGGTAGCCGTTGGGCTCCGGGGGGAAGCGGGTGTGCACGCGGCCTTCCCAGCGGCCGGTGCGGTTGTCGTCCTCGATGATCTGCTCGACGAAGTTGAGGTTTCGTTTGCTGTCGGTATCGACCATGTGGTGCTCGTCCTTGCTTTGCGGGAGAGCCGGTATCGGCCCTCGAGTTTTGTTTAACCCGGCGATGATACCCAGCCCTGCCGGCGCCGACAAACACGTGCCAGTTTTCAGTGTTCAGTTTTCAGTTTGCAGTGTGGCACGGGCATCTTGGCCGTTAATCATGGGCTGGAAGCCCATGCCACCTGGACCGGTGCGACGCCGCATCACGCCAACTGGTTGATCGAGCGCGGCCAGTCATCTTTGAGAAGGCGGGAGAGCGAGCGGTCGGCGAGGACGCGGCCGTCGGTCTGGCATTTCGGGCAGTAGTTCGTTTCGTTATCGGCGTAGCGGATGCGCTGGATTTTCGTACCGCAGACGGGGCAGGGCTGGTCGAACCGCCCGTGTACGGCGAAGTCCGGCCGGAACGCGGTGATGTCGCCCGGGCCGGGGAAGCGGTCGGCGAACTGGCGGAGGAGGACGCCGGTCCAGCGCGCCAGTATGTCGCGCGCCGCGGTATGCAGCCGGGCGATCTCGTCGTCCGACAGTTGGCTGCTGAGGCGGACCGGCGACAGTCGCGCGGCGTGGAGAATTTCGTCGGAATAGGCGTTGCCGATGCCGGAGAAGAGGCGCGGGTCGGTGAGGGCGCGCTTGAGCGTGTGGTTTTCGCGGCGAAGAGCGTCGTGGAAGGCGGCTTCGTCCGCGTCGAGGATTTCGAGGCCGCCGCGGTCGTGCGCGGCCAGCGCCTCACGGCCGCGGACCACGTGGAGCGACGCCCGTTTCTTCGAGCCGGCCTCCGTGAGGACGAGCGTGCCGCTGTCGAACTGGAATTCGGCCAGGGCGATCTTCGGCAGGCGCTTCGGCGGGGCGTCGAACCATCGCAGCCGGCCGGCGATCATCAGGTGCACGATGATGAAGAGCGGCCGGGGCTCGGCACTGCCGTCGCGTTCATCGATATCGATGACGATTCGTTTGCCGAGCCGGTTGACGCCTGTGGCCGTGCCGCCCTCCGCCGATTCGATCGGCGGGTCGACGGTGCGCAGAACGAACGGGCTGAGCACCCGCGCCCGCCGCAGCGTGCGCCCAACGATGCGCGACCGCAGGGCCTCGACGTACACGGCGACATCGGGTAGCTCGGGCATGTGGGTTCCCTGATGCTCACGCGCAGCGGCGGCCGGCAACGAACGTGGCGACCGGCGCGCCCGCGCCAGAGAGCACGTTTTCCAGCGGATCGGCGGTCACGTTCTTGTCGAACTCGAGCGCGACGATATCCGCCCGCCGCCCGGGCGCCAGTATCCCTG
>JBECKQ010000356.1:0-6102 GCA_040235375.1 Phycisphaerae bacterium
AGCAGGGCGAAAATCGTCGTCGCCGCCGTCATCAGAATCGGCCGCAACCGCACCGACGCCGCCGACCGCAGCGCGTCGCGCATACCGGCGCCTTCGCCGGCGCGGCGATTCGCGTAGTCCACCAGCACGATCGCGTTGTTCACCGCGATGCCCACCAGCGTCAGCCCGCCCATCGCCACGGATACATCCAGCCCCACGCGCGTCACCGCCAGCAGCACCACCGCCCCGACCAGCGCCACCGGCACCGTAACCAGGATAATCAGCGGCTGCGCCCACGATCCGAACTGCATCGCCATGATCAGGTAGATCAGCACCACCGCGGCGACGCCGATCAGAACGAAATCGCGGATCGTCTTCGTCAGAACCTGGTACTCGCCGGTAAAGGCAATGCTGTAGCCGGCCGGCAAGTGCACCGCGGCAAACGCTTGGCGAAGCCTGGCCACGGCGGCCGGAATGCTCCCGCTCACCTCCGCCAGGATCGTCACCTCGCGCTGCCCGTTCAGCCGCGTCACCGCGGCCGGCAGATGAGCGATGCGCACGTCCGCGACATGATCCAACGGAACCATCTCCCCCGTCGCAGTGGGAATCGCCAGCCCCGACAGCCACTCGACCGTCGCGTCGGACGGCGACGCCACCTTCACCAGCACTTGTATCTGCTGCCGCTGCCGGATGATGGTCGTCGCCAGCGCCCCGAACCGCCCGGCCCGCAGCGTGCTGAACACGTCGTCCGGCGTCAGCCCGCAACGGGCCAGCTCGACCGGGTCCGGCCGGACGATGATCTGCGGGCTCTCGATCTTCGTATTGTTGATGATGTTGGACAACGCCGCGTCCTTCGCCATGATCCTCTCGACCTCGCCCGCGAGCGAAACCAGCTCGTCCATATCCGGCCCGAAGATCGTCACGCCGAACAGCGCCGGCAGGCCGGACAGGCTTTCGTCCATCTTCTCCTGCGTGGGTTGGTGGTACAGGAACGAGACGCCGGGGATCTTCTCGTACTCAGCGCGCAGACTGTCCATGATCTGCTGAAGCGTCTGCGTGCGGACGGTGCGCGGGGCCAGCTTCATCGTCAGCTCGCCGCGATTCACGCCTTCGATTTGCAAACCCTTTTCGGGCGAGCCCGTGCGGCGATACACGGTCATGATGTCCGCCTGCGCCAGCGCTTCGCGTTCGAGAATATCGCCGATCCGGTCACTCTCAATCAGCGACGTGCCCGGCGGCATGACGTATTCAATCAGAATGGCCCCCTCGTCGATCGGCGGCAGCACGCTCGTCGGCCCCAGCCAGGCCGCCAGACCTGCCAGGCTCAGCAGGCCAACGCCTGGCACCACGATCAGCCAGCGATGCGCGAACGAAAACCTCAACACGCGCTGAAGTGCCCGATCGACCCACGCCAGCATGCTCGATCCGATCGCCCGCCGGCCGCCCGTCGTACCGAACCGCCCGAACATCATCGGCACGAACGACAGCGCCATCACCAGCGACGCCACCAGCGCCAGGCTCACGACCAGCCCGAACGGCCGGACGAACAGCCCCGCGATCCCCCCGACGAACAGCAGCGGGGCGAATGCCGCCACCGTCGTGAACGTGCCCGACGCATCCGGGCCGGCGATCTCCGCCGCGCCCGCAATGCCGGCCGTCGCGCTCGCCTCGCCGTTTTGCAGATGCCGTACGATGCTCTCCGCCACCACGATCGCATCGTCCACGACCATTCCCACCGCCAGCGTCAGCGCCGACAGCGTGATCACGTTCAACGTCTGTCCGAATGCCTGCATCAGCGCCAGCGTCGCCAGCAGGGCGATGGGAATCGTCGCGGCGACGATCAGCGTTGCCCGCACCGTCCCCATGAAGAAGAAGAGCACCACCGCCGCCAGAACGGCGCCGATGATCAGGTCGTGGAACAGCGAGTCCCGCGCCTCCGTGACGATGTCCGCCTGGTCGTAGTACTTGCGGATTGTCGCGCCGGCAGGCAGAAGATCCGTGAGCTGCGCCAGCTCCCGGTCCACGCCGCGAACCACGTCGATCGTGTTCCCCGCTGGCTGCTTGAACACGATGAACGCCACCGCCGGCACGCCGTTGCCGTGAACCTGGTAGTGCTTGGGCGCCCGTCCGGCCTCGACCGTCGCCACGTCTCGAAGCAGCATTGAATCTGTGCCCCGCGAAACGATCGGCACCGACGCGACGTCGTCAACCGTTTGCAGCCGGCTGTCACCTCGAATGACGTACTCGCGAGCGCCGCGGTCGATGAAGTCCGCCGCCACCGCCACGTTGTGTGCGGCCAGCGCCGCCATCACGTCCTTCACCGTCAAGTGCCCGGCGGCCAGCGCCTCGCTGCGCAGCCGAACGATGAACGCCCGCTCGTCCCCGCCCAGCACCTCCACCCGCGACACGCCCTCCACGCCCACCAGCCGGCTGGCCACGTCCACCTGCACCGTTGTCCGCAGGTCCACCGGACTATCCGCGCCGTACACGACGTAACCGCACACCTCCTGAAGCGTCGTGCCGATGTTCTCCAGCCGCGGGGCGACGCCGACGGGCAGGTCCGGCTGCACGCCGGAAACCTGGGCCTGCACGAGCTGACGCGCATCGATCAGCCGCGTACCCCACTCGAATTGCGCCGTCACCTGGGATACACCCTCGATGGACGTCGACGCCACACGGTGAATGCCCGGGATCGTGCGCAGCCGATCCTCGATCGGCCGCGAGATCAGCAGCTCCATGTCTTCCGCGGCGGCCCCCGGATAGTGCGAGATGACGTTCACCACTGGAACGTCCAGCCCCGGGAAGAGCCCGACGGGCAGGTGCACCAGCGCGAACACGCCGCCCACCGCGATGATCGCCACCAGCAGGACGACCGCGACCGGGTTGGCGACGATCCACTCGAGCAGTTTTGTCAATGTCAGTCCTCGACCTTGAACTGCTTGCGGAACTCGCGGTAGAACAGCTCGTACGCGCCCTGCGTGACCACCGTTTCACCCGGCTCGACGCCCGACAGCACTTCGACCCAACCGTCCTGCGAGATCCCGAGCCGCACGCTGCGCTGCGCGTACTTTCCTGCCTCCTGCACGAAGACATACGCCTGCTCGTCCGGGCCGTACACCACCGCGGACGCCGGTACGGCCACCGCCGCACGCGCCGTCTCGATGCTCACCGTGCCGCTGAGCGTCTGCCCCGGGCGAAGGTGCTGGTCGATGGCCGGCCCTTCGATCCACACCATCGTGGCGCCGATACTGCTCTTCGTCGGCAGAACGCTCTCGATCACGCCGGCGAGCGTCTCCTCCTCGCTCACCCGGATCGTCGCCTGCTTGCCTTCAAGCGTGCTATCCGGCGGCGCAAAGAGCGACGCGGCGATCCGCAGGTGCGTTGCGTCGACGATCTCGCCGACGACCTCCGTCGCGCTGACCGCCTGGCCGACACTGACCCGACGATTCGTAAACACGCCCGCCATCGGCGCCGCGATCACGACTTGCTGCTCGAACGCGTCGTACGCCGCCTGTGCATCGCGCAACTGCGCTTTCAGCTTCACCTCGTTCTCTCGAGTGGTAGCCAGCGTGTTCTTCGCGACCGCCTCGACATTTTTCTGCAGACGTGAGAGCGTCTCTTCCGCGAGCGATAGTTGAGCTTTCAGCGACTCGACGTTGGCGCGAAGTCGAGTCTGCTGGGGTTCGATGTTTGGTCCGCCCAGCCGCATGACCGTCGCGCCCGCCTCCACCGCCGCCTGGTCTTCGACCTCGATGGCCTTCACCTCGCCGGGCACCAGCGCCGTGAGCTGCACCGTTGCCTGGCTCTGTACGACGCCGATCCACGGCAAGCGAACGACGAACGTGCGCGTGGCCGGCTGCGACGTGGCGAACAGCGGCGCTGCCCCCGATTCCATCCGTCCGCCGGCAGGCGTTCCGCCAGGCTCCGCCGGCTGGCTAACATCGCCTTGCATCGCGACGACTTGAGCGGTAGCCGCCTGCCCTTCCGCAGCGGGCGGCTGTACGTGCAGGTAGCCGTACGTCAGCCCGACGCTGACAACCGCCACCCCCGCACACAACAAGACCCACGCCCCGACCCTCATGGCAGCACCTCGCCTCATAACTTTTTATAACGCTGAGCCAAACCGACGGCCATACTTTCCCCCCGATTGCACGCTCCGGGCCTGGGCCCAGCGACTACCTGCCCGTTCGCGCCGGGAAGCGGCGTTTCCAGTGGCCGGGATACCAGTTGCGCGCAGTCCCTCGGCCGGTTTGGAGATGCCCGCGAGTGGGGAATTGGACGGATCCTCGCTTCATTTGCTCGAGACGTCATCCAGTCCCTTGATGGTCCGTGTGAGAACCCGGAGCTTGCTCGTGGGAAACGGGTGATTCCAGTTGCGCTCGAAGTCCTCGCCACTTACACGCGACTCGAGCTGGCGCAGCGCCCGCCAGAATGCGAGGCAGACCTCGCGTCGTCTGCCAAAGGCCTCGAAAACTTGCTGCCCGGTGCTCCGCATTCGTCTGTGGTCAGGATAGAGCGTGATCGTGACCGAAACTCGCTCGCCGGCGCTGTGAAACGCCAACTCGTACTCCGCTGGCCCCTCAACGAAGGGGACGACTGCATTGTCGTTGCCCTTGGCCAGCTTCGCGATGGCATCGACCAGCATCGTCATGGAATCGTGCGGCGTGTATGACGCATCGATGTTCGTGACTTGGTTCGCGTAGGAGATGCCGAGCGATATCCAACCGTTTTCCGGGGCGCCCAATTTCACCTTGATCGCGGCGCTCATGGGAACTCGCCCCCTGAACTCGAACTCTCCTGCGACATGCCTCATCGCTGCGTCGCAAGTATGGCATGTAACCGCGAGATATGCAGCCCAAGTCTAGCCAAAAAGTCGGTCGAAGAACGCCTGGCTGCCATCGACGAACGCGTCCCATCCAGAAGGTGTCAGCGAGAGAAGGTAGCGATGATCATCGTCAGGGGACTCGACCCATGTTGCGGCATCTTCGACAATACCCCGCACCTCCCAGGATCTCACGCTTCCCTCCTCGTCCTGCCCCTGCCTCTTGATCACGATGAAGCCCTGATTGACGTAAACTGCGACGACTCGACGAACACGCTCGATGTTGCTGATGTTGAAGGGGTCATCGGGTCGAAACTGAACCAACGCCGATCGAAAGGAAAGATCCTCGGCAGAGAGGCATTCAAGGAGATCAAGCTCAGGTGACATTCGCTCGGCCACTGTTCATGCGTGGGAATCGAAGCAACCCGCACCACTTCACGGCATCGCAAATGCAGGCTTGATGTTCCAACGATCACCTGTTGTATCAACCGACCGGCGCGTCGAATTCACGACCGCACTCCGGGCACCGGGGCTCGGTGAGGCCGAGAAGGCTGTACCCGCAGGTTGGACAACGGAGCGGTTCATGTCTCTCGGGCGGCGCCCAGGGACCGAAGAAGTAGCGGGTCGACACGAGCATCGGGACCAGCACGATACTATCGATGACGAGAGTGGCCAGTCCGACCCGCGCGTCTCTCAGCGACACCACGATGATGCTGAGCACGCCCGTGACAAGCAACGTCACGTAGGCCCAACGATGGCCGGAATACAATCCGTACACGATGGCCGCCTGAAGCGCGACGCCGAGCAGGAGGCCTGGATTCGGCCGGGCAATGGCAACCCCGAGTTGGATGACACTGATGCCGGCCAAGGCGATTATTGCCACCCAGAGAACGCCGGGGATGTTGCGCTTCTCCTGATTCCCCTCGTGGACCACATGCATTGGCTGGCGGCTCCGTCTTGACACCAGAGCAAGAGACAGGGAGACCCTTCACGTGCGGCGAACGGCTAACTGCCCTCGCTCTTGAGCAGGTGAAAGGTGAGCAGCAGTCCGCCCGCTTTGCTTGCTCTGTTCGCCTGCGGCGAACGGGAGTGGATGGGAATCGAACCCACCAGGCGCCGCGCGAACGACGCCTCAACGGCTTTGAAGGCCGCGGGCCCCACCAGGTGGCCGGACACTCCCAGGCAGGCCTGATACGCCAGCATCTGACCTGAGTTTTCAGTGTTCAGTCTGCAGTGTTCAGTCCTTGGACCTCGGGCGCCAGCGTACCGCGCCGAGCCCTTTGAGAAAACCTCGCCCCGCC
>JBECKQ010000401.1:0-5794 GCA_040235375.1 Phycisphaerae bacterium
TTTGAAAGAACTTGAAGAACTCATCGGACACCTGAAATCGATTGCTTCCCATCGCGAGCCTCCTTGCTCTGGCACCAGCGCCAGTACCACTATCGGCTCACGAGGGGTTTTTCGGATAGGCTCTTAACGCTGAGCGACCTCCGCGTCTCCCGGCCGGCTGCGCCGTACACAGTCTTCCAATCGGGCTGGCCGCTCTGCTCTTGGCGTCCACTATAGAGGCCCAGGCGCGGCCCATTACTTTCGAGATGACCGGCGAGGTGAACAGCCTCATCGACTTCGGCCACTGGGTCTACCCGGAATACGTAACCTACGGCGATCCTTTCTGGCTCCGCATGACCTTCGAATCCGAAACCCCCGCGACGCAGGTGAATGTCGCGCAGGTGAATTACTACGGCATCCTCCGTCTGCAAGGTCAGGTGGGCGATTTGACTTTTGACAACGCGCTCCCGCCGGACAGTTACATCGATATTTGGAATCACGAGCCGCACCCGGGCTGGCCTGACCACTACGGTGTGTTCGGAAACATTGACCTGTTCGGTTATCCCACGTTGCTCATCATCGAAATGGAGGATCGGACGGGCACGGCCTTCGACTCCTTCGACCTGCCGCAAGTTCCGCCGCCGCTGGATGCGTTTGACGACGTGGACTGCTATGTGCAGATAACCGTGCCGGGGGGGCCCACCATCATGCCCGACATTCTGACGTTTTCAGTTGTTCCCGAACCCGGCGGGCTTGCCATGATTGCATTCGGCGCCGCCGCGCTCATGGCGCGGCGCGGTCGGCGCAATCGTTGTCCAACATTCGAAGTCCTTTAACGAAGATCGGCGAACGTGTCCGCCCTGCCCCGGTCTTTCGGTTTCTCCGATTGTCGCCCGGCTCGTGTTGGGGCAGAGACGTAGAATGTGCGTGAGCGACTCCGCACCGTCGACCCGCGGTTGGATCCACAACGCGGCGTGGGAGGTTCTGATGCCGACGCCGCTTCAGGACCGCGTCACGCCCTGCCCTTGCATGAATGCCATGCTTCCGTCACTCTGCATCAGGTGACCGGAAACGCACGGCCTCACCAACGGTGTCCGAGTCGCATCGAGAAAACGCGATGCCCAACATCCGCCCGACCATACCATCCGACTCACCGGCCGTCATCGACCTGATCGCCGCGATCTTCCGCGAGTACGGCCTGACGCTCGACGTCGAGCATGAGGACACCCACCTGCTCGATCCCGGTCCCTACTTCCGCCGCACCGGCGGCGAATTCTGGGTCGTCGAGGACGAAGCGCGAATGGCAGCAACAGCCGCCGGCCGCATCGTCGCCACCGTCGGCGTGCTGCTGCACGAAGACGCCGGCGAGCTCAAGTGCCTCTACGTGGCACCCGCACTCCGCCGCCAGGGCTGGGGCCGCCGCCTGAGCGATCTGACCATCGATCACGCCCGCCGTGCCGGCCGCCAGCGCATGATCCTCTGGACCGACACACGCTTCCTCGACGCCCATCGCCTCTACGAGCGCCTCGGATTCCGCCGCTGCGGCCAGCGCGACCTCGCCGATTCCAACCACACCATCGAGTACGGCTACGAAATGACCATCGCCCTGTAGCCGCCCGCCGGCATTTGACGCCCCGAGCACCACGGAACGCGTTGCAGCACGTGGGGCAGGACTTGGCGCAGACGCGGCCGGTGCGGGTCGCCTGGCGTTACGCGTGGTCAAGTGGCGCGACCCCTGTCGGCGGGGCGGACACGCCCAGCCTGCTGGCAGGCGCTGGGGCGGAGACGTAGGATGCGCGTCGGCTACACCGCACCATCGGCGTGCTGTTGGGTCGACAAGGCGATACATAGGAAGTGAGATGCGACATGTACGGGCTGAGGATAGAACCCTCGCGTTGGAACGCGGTCCCAATCTGGCCAGCGACTCCCGAGATGAACGCACGCCACGACCTGGCACGCCGCAAGATCCCGAACGACTGCTCGTCATTCTGGTTCTTCTTTGAGCCAATCTTCCCCGACTTGGCCTCATGCTGGTTGTACTGGGGCGACGAGTGTCCCCTGTCGGGCTGGGAGGACGCTCCGGACGTTGCCGACGCAGTCGGTATACTGCCGGTTGAAGACTACTTCCCGCCAAACGCGATCCTCCCGCGGTTCGCCAACTATGTGATCGAGGATTGGGCTGACCTGTTCTTCTTCAAGCAGCCGCCCTGCCCCTACCGCGAGTTCGTGCGCCGCCGCGATGACGATCGATTCTTGAAGCGCGTCGTGGACTTGGCCTTCCACAACGTGGACGGAGCATTCTGGGTCTTCTTCGCCAGGGACGAGACGTTCGTACGGCGCATCCGCGAACGCATCGAGTCCCTCGGCGACCCCTTCACCGCCACGGATTTCCGCTGGGAACAATGGCGCAAGCTGGGATCTTGACTTGAGGGCGAAGAACATGGGGCGTCACTGATTACGCGCTCGCCTTCGTTCTCCCTTGCCCTGAGCAAGCCATCCCACCGCGGAGCCCTCGGCCCTGACTCTGTCCGTCTCGCCACGCCCGTTCCGCCCAATCACACAAGACAAGTGACACGCGGTGCGCGTTACATGGGTGAGGGCCCAACGGGTTTCGAGGAGAACGGAGCGCGCGTACCTGCGACGCTTCCGGCCAGAGCAAGTGAGGGCGGACGAGGTGAACAGGAGAGGAGATCCAAGACGCAATCGGCAACGGACAGGACTCAGCCGCACGGCCGAGGCTTGCCTTCGCGGCTTCGTGGTTCAGTGGCCCCGTCGCTTCGCTCCCGGCCAACGTCCGCTTTCTGGCGACCGCGTTCTTGCTAGCGCCAGGCCCGATGCCCTACCCGCGTTTTTGAGCAAATTAACCGATAGACGGTATTTTGGGATCGGCTGGGACCCCAAAAAACGCGGTTTTTATACGAATCGGCTGGCGCCCCCAAAAACGCAAGTCTCCCCTCCAGCCTGCCGGCTCCCGCACCCTGCCTCCGGTCTACAGCCTCCAGCCTCCAGCCTACGGATTCACCTTCAGCAGAACCTTCACGTTCTTGCGATCCGCCGCCGCCTCGAACGCTTCCACCGCCTTCTCGATCTTCATCGACCGGCTGATCATCGGCAGCACGTCGATCTGTTTGCGCGCCAACGACTGGATCGCGTCGCCGAACGGGCCGCACCGGCTGCCCACCATCGTCACCTCGTTGACCACCAGCGGCGTCAGGTCGATCTGCCCGCCGCCGGCATACGTGCTCTTCAGCACGATCGTGCCCCGCGGCCGGATCAGGCCGAGCGCAAGCTGCAAGCCCTCCGGCGAGCCGGTGCAGTCAACCACCACGTCGCGATCGTTGCGCAGCGGCACCTCGTCCACCCGCCGCGTGCGGATGTGCCGCTTCTCGCACAACTGCATGCTGTGCTCGTTTCGCCCGACGGCCTCCAGGTCGCAGTCGAACGTGTTGATCACCTGCGCGACCAGCAGCCCCAGCCGGCCCGTCCCCAGCACCGCGACCCGCGCCCCGGCATCGATCGGCACCTGCTTGACCACCTGCCACGCCGCCGCCAATGGCTCGACGAAGACCGCCTCTTCATCCGAAACGTTGTCGGGGACTTCGTGCAGATTCCGCTCCGGCAGCACGACGAAGTCCGCGAAGCACCCGTCGCGCCCGGCGATCCCCATCACCGTCCGCCGCCGGCAGTGCGTGGACAGTCCCGCCTGGCACATGTCGCACGACCGGCACACGCAGTTGATCTCGCCGACCACGCGCTTGTTCATCCACTTGGCCGGCCCCTGCTCGACCGTGCCGACCATCTCGTGGCCCAGCACACCGGAGAAACTCATGTACCCCCGCGTGATCTCCAGGTCCGTGCTGCATATACCGGCCAGGCGCACGCGGATCAGGCATTCGCCGTTGCCCGGCTTCGGATCGGGATAATCGGGCTCGAAGTTCAGCTTGTCGCGATAGGTGACTGCTCGCATGTTGCCATCCGCCGAGGGGAAATGCCGCCCGCGCTACTGAAACGAAAGCCAGCCTTTCTCGCGCGGCTTCAACTCGTCATCCAGCGCGCCGCGCTGAGCAAACGGATCGTCCGTCGAGGCGACGAACCGCCGCCACTTGTCCGCGTCGTGCCCGAACGACTGGCCAGTCAGCCGCATGAGCGAGTGCTCGGCCTCGTAGCAGACGGCGAAGTCCCGCTGATCGAGCGCATCCGCCAGCGTGTAGGCCGCCTTCTTGTCCGGAAAGTAGCCCAGCAGTTGGGCACCGGCCACGCGCACGTTGCGGGACGGGTCCGAACGCGTCAGCACGATGGCCGTATCGCAGACCAGTTCGTCCAGCTCGTCGGGAATCCCGTCGGCTTCGGCGAGCCGCACGAGGTTCCTGGCGGCGGCCATGCGGACGTCGGCGTCGGGCGGCGCGGCGGCTTCCATGCGGCGCTCGGGGCGAAGAACGTCGAGCGCGGCTTCGGCGACGATCGGTTCGTTAGCGCCGCCCATGGCGATGAGGGCGGCCGAGCGCACCGATTGACTCGTGTCGCTCCGGGCGATCAAGGCGAGTGCTTTCAGCGTGGTCGGATCGGCGACGTAGCGGCTCTGGGCGAGGCGGTTGATTGCCTTGCGGCGCTCGTCGGGACTCTTGCTGTCGAGCGCCACGCCGACGTAGTGGACCGCATCGCCCTGGGTGATCAGGACGGTTGGCTTCGTGTCGCGAAAATCGCTCTTGCACCCGCCGGCAAGGGTGAGCACCGGCAACAACAGCCCTGCAACGCAGGTGATGCCGTACGCAGCGCAGCGTCGGGGCACTGGCCGACAGTTTCGGGTGGGCCGCTCGCTCATGGGGCAGCGAAACTAGCACGTTTCGGGCGGCCCGACAACGTGTTTGATGCAGTGGACCCTGCACGGGGCCGTGCATGCCCCGCGGTTGGACGGTCTGCCGGCGCGCATTTACAATGCCGTCCCTGGTGCGGGGAATACTTGCGTCGAATCGCGGCTGAGCGGTCGCCGCGTTCGAATCTCGAGAGTTGACCATGTCGAAACGTGTCGCCGTCGCATTGTTCGCGGTTGTCGCTGGCCTGATCGCCTCGCCGCGGGCGTTCGCGGGAGAAAAAGGGACCAGGTTCGTTTTGTGCGAAGCACCCGAAGGGCCGTTCCGGCAAAACGAACCTGGTCCCTTTTTCTTGGCCATGCTCGCCGACCAGCCGCAGCAGCGGCGCGAGACGCTCGAGTTCGATCCGGACACCGGCAAGTGGGTCGAGCAGAAGCCGCCCGTGCCGGGAACGCCGGCCGGTGACCTGGCCCTGGCCCGCGCGGACTTCGCGAAAATCAACTACTCGCGGGCCCTGCGGAAAACGAAGGCGTGGATCAAAACGTACGGCGAGCAGGACGAGCTCTATCCCGAGGCGGTGCTGCTCGAGTGCCGCACGATGATCGCCCGGCGCGACTACTACAAGGCGCACCTGAAGCTGGTCGATTTTCTGAGCGAGTTCGCCGGCACCCAGTACGTGGATCGGGCGCTCCAGATGGAGTTCGTGATCGCCGAGACGTTCCTGGGCGGCACGAAGCGCAAGTTCCTGGGCCTGCGCATCCTCAAGGCCGACGACGTGGCCATCAACATTCTCGACGACATCGCCGCGAATTACCCGCAGACGACGTTCGCCGAACTCGCCACGCTGACGAAGGCCCGACACTATTGGGCGCAGGGCGATTTTCTGCTGGCGGAGCAGGAGTACGCGTTTCTCGTGGAGCAGTTTCCGCGCAGCAGGTACACGCGCCGCGCCCTGCTGCAAAGCGCCCGGGCGGCGATGGCGGCATTCCCGGGCATTCCTTACG
>JBECKQ010000070.1:0-3023 GCA_040235375.1 Phycisphaerae bacterium
TGTCGGGCAGGCGGGCGAACAGTTCGCGGATGAGATCGAAAACGCCGGTGTAGGTGGCCGGATTGCTCGACGGGCTGTTGCCGATGGGCGACTGATCGACGTTGATGACCTTGTCGACGTGCTCGATACCGGTGATTCGTCCATGGCCGCCGGGGACGAGGCGGGCGCGGTGGATGCGTGCGGCGAGGGCCTTGTAGAGGATTTCGGTGACGAGGGAGCTTTTGCCGCTGCCGGAAACGCCGGTCACGCAGGTCAGGCGGCCGAGCGGGAAGGCGACATCAATCTCCTTGAGATTGTTGTGATACGCGCGGTGGACGGTGAGCCAGCGGTCCGGCTCGATGCTTCGGCCGTCATCGCGCACGGCCCGCCGGTTGGCCGGCACGACGATGGCCTCCTTGCCGGAGAGGTAGCGCCCGGTCAGCGAGGCGCGGCTCCGCCGTATCTGCTGCGGAGTGCCACTGGCTGTCACTCGTCCGCCGAAGGTGCCCGCGCCGGGGCCGAAATCGAGCACGTGGTCGGCGCTGTCGATCACCTCGCGATCGTGCTCGACGATGAGCAGCGTGTTGCCGAGGTCGCGGAGCTTGCGCAGGGCGCCGATCAGCAGGGCGTTGTCGCGCGGGTGCAGGCCGATGGTCGGCTCGTCGAGGACGTAGAGCACGCCGGTGAGGCCGGAGCCGATCTGCGAGGCGAGGCGAATGCGTTGCGATTCGCCGCCGGAGAGCGTGGGGGCCGGGCGGTGCAGGGTGAGGTAGTCGAGGCCCACGTCCACGAGGAAGGTCAGGCGGCTGGTGATTTCGTGGAGCAGCTCGCCGGCGATCTTTTTCTGGCGGGCGTCGAGCTTCAGATTCTTGAAGAACGTCAGCGCGTCGCGCAGGGACAGCGTGCACACGTCCGGGAGGGTTTTGCCGGCGAGCTCGACGACGCGAGCCTCGGGGCGGAGCCGGCTGCCGTGGCAGGCCTCGCAGGGCACGTCGGTGACGATGTCCTCGAGGCGCATGCGATACTGCCAGCTCACGCGGGTGGCGCGATCGATGGCGGGGAAGAAGCCGCGCCAGCGTACGCGCAAGCCGCCGGTAGCAACGTCGATCCACCCGTGGTCGCCGCCCTGGAGCACTTGGAGCCGTTGAGTTTCGGTCAGGTCGTTCCACGGCGTGGAGGCGTCGAAGCCGATCCGGTCGGCGACGGCGTGAACGGCACGGCCGAGCAGGGAGTTCGGCTCGACCTCGCCCCAGGCGCCGATGGCGCCGTCCATCAGTGACAGCGTCGGGTGGGTGACGATCGCGGCGGGGCTCGCTCCGCGCTGCACGCCGAGCCCTTCGCACGATTCGCACCAACCCAGGCGCGTGTTGAACGAGAAGTGATGCGGCGTCAGCTCTTCGTAGCTCGTGCCGCAGCGATCGCAGGAGAAGAGCTGGCTGAAGCGCAGGTCGTGATCGCGCTGGGGGCCGGCGCTTTCCGTGTCGCCGACGACCTGCACGATTACGACGCCGGCGCCGGCGGTGAGGGCCTGCTCGATGCTTTCGGATATTCGCGGGCGCGACTTGGCACGCACGAGTATGCGATCCACGACGAGTTCGACGTTGTGCCGCTTGCGATGATCGATCGGGATGTCGCCTTCGAGGTCGTGGATTTCGCCGTCGATGCGCACGCGGAGATAGCCGTTCGCCTTCTCGCGTTCGAACATCGACTGGTAGGATTCCGATCCGCTCCGCCGGATCGGGGCGAGGATCATCGCCCGCGTTCCTTCGCCGAGCGACATCACCTTTTCGATGATTTCGTCGCTCGTCTGCGTGCCGATCGGGACGTGGCACTTCGGGCAGTGCGGCGTGCCCAATCGGGCCCATAGCACGCGCATGTAGTCGTAGACTTCGGTGACCGTTCCGACTGTCGAGCGCGGCGACCGGCTGGGGGCCTTCTGCTCGATGCTGATGGCCGGCGAGAGGCCGCTGACGTGCTCGACTCGCGGCTTCTGCATCTGGGCGACGAACTGGCGGGCGTAGGCGCTGAGCGATTCGACGTAGCGGCGCTGGCCCTCGGCGTAGACGGTGTCGATCGCCAAGCTGCTCTTGCCGCTGCCGGACAGGCCGGCACAAATCGTCTCTTTCTCCCGCGGAATCCGGACGGTGATGTCCTTGAGGTTGTGCTGCTGAGCGCCGACGACGGTGATCTCGCGCAGCCGGCCGCTGCGCTTGGCGGCACGCTTGCGAGTCGCGCCTTTCGATTGCCTCGCGGCGTCTGCCCGCTTGGCGAGCATCTCCTTCAACACGTGCCCGGTGTAGCTGGTTTTGTCCTCGGCCACGTCTTCCGGCGTGCCCTCGGCAACGACGTAGCCGCCGCCTTCACCGCCCTCCGGTCCGAGGTCGATAATCCAGTCCGCGGTCTTGATCACGTCGAGGTTGTGCTCGATCACCACGACGGTGTTGCCGGCCTCGACGAAGCCGTGCAGCACGGCCAACAGCTTCCGCACGTCGTCGAAGTGCAGGCCGGTGGTCGGCTCGTCGAGCAGGTACAGCGTCCGGCCGGTCGAGCGTTTGACGAGCTCGCGGGCCAGCTTGATCCGCTGGGCCTCGCCGCCGGAGAGCGTCGTCGAGGACTGGCCGAGCTTGACGTAGTCCATCCCCACGTCGTGCAGCGTTTGCAGCATGCGGGCGATCTTGGGGATGTTGGCGAAGTGCTCGAGCGCTTCCTGCACGTCCATCTCGAGCACGTCGGCGATGCTCTTGCCCCGGTAGTGAATCTGCAGCGTTTCGCGATTGAAGCGATGCCCCTGGCAGACCGGACAGGTGACCCACACGTCGGCGAGAAAGTCCATCTCCATGCGCGTGGCGCCGTTGCCTTCGCAGGCTTCGCACCGGCCGCCCTCCTTCGCTCCCGTCGGCACGTTGAAGCTGAACCGACCCGGCTTGTAGCCGCGGACCTTCGCGTCCGGCGTCCGCGTGTAGAGCTGGCGGATTTCGTCGAAGACCTTGATGTAGGTGGCGGGGTTCGAGCGCGGGGTGCGGCCGATGGGTGACTGGTCGATG
>JBECKQ010000078.1:0-4468 GCA_040235375.1 Phycisphaerae bacterium
GAGCTTCGCTGAGCTTGTGCTCGCGGGCACGCTTGGCGAACTCGTAGGCGCCGATACCGGCCCCGCGCGAACTCGCCTCGATGCCGGGCCGGTCGATGACGGCCACACCCACGACGGTCCCACCGAAGGTCTGCACGGCACTGCACGCTGCGCGTATCGCATTGCGGGAGTAATCAGAACCATCCAATCCGACAATCAGACGACGTGACATTGTTCAGTTTCCCCCTCTGTTCGGCACCTGAACCGGCCGGCCTGCGGCGGGTCTTCCACTTCGTCACGCAGGCAGCGTCCTGTTCCCTCTGTGCGGGAATTCCACGATCTGTCCCTTCGGGCCAGACCCCCACCCGCCGTAGACGGCCTGACAGGCGAACGTATTACGGCACGCAACGGCCCGAGGCAACATCGCAGATCTGGTTGATTGCACAATCGAGATCGCTCGTGCAACCCACCGCGCCGACCACGCATTGGCCAGTGCCCGGGTCGCACTGTTCACCGATATTGCAGTCCAGATCGGTCGTGCAGGCCGTGCCGAGAGGCGTACACACGCCCGTCTGCTGGTCGCAGAACTCGCCCGCGAGGCACTCGGTATTCGTGACGCACGCCTGCCCCGTGGAAACACAGATGCCCGATATTTCATTGCAGGTTTCGCCAGGCGCGCAGTCCAGATCGCTCGTACAGCCGACGCCTTCCGGCACGCACCGGCCGAAGGCAATGTCGCACTGCTCTCCGGGCGGACAGCTCAGATCGCTCGTGCACTCCGTCGCGACGCGGATGCAGAGCCGTGTTCCGCGATCGCAAATCTCGCCCGGGCCACAGCCGGTATCCGTGAAGCAGGCGCGCTCGACCGGGGCGCACAGGGCGAGGGCCTGGTTGCAGTACTCGGTGAGGGGACAGTCGGCGTCGCTTAGACAGCCGACCGCCGGCTGCACGCACAGCCCTATCGAGGTGTCGCAGACGTTGCCGGGCTGACATTCGATATCGCTCGTGCAGGGAAGCCCGCTGCGGGCGATGCAAAGTCCGGTCGGCTCGTCGCAGAACTCGCCGATGGGGCAATCGGCGTCGCGCAGGCAGCCGGCACGGGCAATACATACGTCGGAGATCAGGTTGCAGAACTCATCGCCCGCACAATCGGCGTCGCTCAGGCAGGTCAGCCCTTGGACGGGCTCGCACACATTGGTGCCGACGTTGCACGATTCACCGGCCTGACACTGGATATCGGCGATGCACGGCTCGCCCAACGGCAGGCAGCGACTGGTCACCGGATCGCAGACGGCCAGCTCGCCACAGTCCGTGTCGTCCACACACGCCACGTCGTTGGGAAAACACAGATCAGCGGTTTCGCTGCACAACTGGCCGGCGGCGCAGGGATCGACACCGGCCTGGCAGTTGCCGTCGAAGCAAGTCTCGATGCCGTCGCAGAACGACCCATCGCTGCAGTCCGCGTCGGTGAGGCAGTTGGCCGGGTTCGGGTTCGGTGTTGGCGTCGGGATCGGCGGTTGTATGATGCCCGAGACATTACAGGCGCCGCCCGCAAGCAGCGCGATAACGACCACCGCCACGATCGGCGGCAGGTAGACGCATAGTGTACGCATGATTCTCTCCCACGGTCCCCCCCGCCCACAACAATTGACAATCCTTTCCGCGCCCAAGCGCGGCACGACCCGTATCGCGCTGAGCGGTATCACAACGGACAGAGCGACAGCGCGCGATTGGCGCATTCCTCGTCCCAGGACTGGGTACAGCAAAGAAAGTCGAACAGGCACACCAGCTCGCAGCAGGACTCAACCTCGCAGCCGGCGGTGAAGTTCGCGACGTAGCAGTTGCCTGCGCCCGCAACGCAGCTCTGCGTGACAATCAACTGGCACTGGTGCGAATTCGTGTTGCAGAATTCGTCCGACCCGCACTCTTCGTCGGTCGTACAACCCGAGGAGACCATCTCGCACATATCCGTCTCCTCGTTGCACACCTCGAAGAGGCCTTGGCAGGGCGCCTCCCCCGCCTGGCAGATCGTGTTGATGCACAGCTCCTCGCCGTTGCAGAACTGCGTGTCCTGGCAGTCGGCGTCCGTGGCGCACGACAGGCTCGGCGGCGGACTGGGTGACGGAGACGGCGAAGGGCTGGGGCTCGGGGATGGACTGGGAGACGGGCTCGCCGTCGGGCTCGGGCTCGGCCCCGGTGGTGTTGGGCTCGGCTGACTCGGTGGCCCGCTGGGCACGCTTTCGCCGCAACCGCCGAACAGCAGAGCCATCGGAAGACACAAATACAACGCTACCCACCTCGAATGCACGGCGAGCTCCTCCGTCAGGAAAAAGCACGTTCCGGACCGCGGCGGAATACCTTTGCAAGTTGCACAGCGGTTTCCGCCCTGCGCGCGCTGATTGTATCCCGCTCGATTCTTGCCAGCCAGTTCCAGGGCATAGGGCATTTACCGATGTGCGGCGGCCGTGCGGCAACCACGCATGGAAAGGGCCCGGCATCATGGATCACCGGGCCCGCAACATGATCATATTGAGCGCCGCTCAATCGCGCGGATATCAGGTGCCCTGCTTGACGATTCCGCTCACCCGATACGCCACCAGGGCGGCGTCTCTTTTCTGCATCGGAGCTAGGCTTTGCAGCCTAGCTTTCTTCACCCTCGTCGGTGTTCTTTTTCTCGGCCGGCTTCTTACACGGCTTGTCGCAAGGCTTGGCGCACGGTTTGTCGCAGGGCTTCTTCTGACAGGCCTTCGTCTGGCACGGGCTGCACTTCTTCTCGCAGCACCCCACCGGAGCCATCGCCAATCCCACGGCAAGCAATACACCGAGCACGATCTGTCCAAGCGACGTAAACGAGATTCTCTTCATCCGCTAGTCTCCTCCAGAGTACTCGCAACTTGACGAAACAAGCGACGATCTTCGCCGCCGATACACACACATGGCGCTTTCGCGGCTTATCGGACGAAACGGGCGCGACCTTCCCGCGCCCCGCTACCGCTCACTAGGCTCACCACGACGTTGACGACCATCGCGCAGCAGAACCCGAGCGGCAGATTGTAAACCTCGATGCCGGTCGACGCCGCACTATACCAAGACTGCCACAGGATGGGGACAACGAAACCGGTCAACATGCCCGCCACGCAGCCGGCGTAGCTCACCCTCCGCCAGAAAAGCATGAGAATTACCTGCGGCCCGAAGGCTGCGCCGAGTATGGCCCATCCATAGGTCAAAACAAAGCGGTATACCTGCACCTGCTCGCGGTACACGAGCAGGACGGCCAGCACGCCGAGGCCGGCCACGACACCGCGGTTCAGCCAAGGGTGGCTTCCCTCGCTGCGCTTGGATATGAGGCGGGCGTAGATATCGTTCGCCGCGGCGCTGGCTGCCACCACCAACTGGCTGTCGGCGGTCGAGCAGATCGCCGCGAGGACGGCGGCGAGCACGATGCCTGCCAATGCGGCCGGCAGCAGGTTCGCCGCGCCCAAGACGAGGGCCTGCTCAGCCGCCTTGTCACTGGCCAGCAGCGGCTGCCCCCACGCGGCTCCCCCTTCAGTCATCGCCCGGACCGCGAGGCCTACCGTCACCGCACCCCAGTAAACCAGGGCGCCCCATATCACCGATACGATTCCGCCCAGCCATGCCTCGCGGCGATGCCGCAGGGCCATGAAACGCACAAGCACGTGCGGCTGGCCGGGATAGCCGAAGTTGATGCCGAACGCACCTGAGCCGAGAAGGAAGCCAAACATGGCCAGGCCCGTGCCGTCGGGCGTGGGGTGCAGCAGGTTTGCATCCGCGTGTTTCAACAATGCGAAAACGTGCTCGAAGCCGCCCTCCCGCGTGAGCAGGAATATGGGGAAGACAACAAGAGATCCGACCATAAGCAAGGCTTGGAGGAAGTCCGTCCAGCACACGGCGCGGAAGCCACCCGTGGCCGTGTAGACGAGCACAATCACGCTGCCGATCAAAACGCCGTCGCGGTAGCCGAGCTCGGGGAAGGAGGCGGCGAACGCTTTGCCCGCGGCGGCGAACTGCGCGGCGACGTAGAGGGTCATCGCCACGAGGATGACGCCCACGGTCATCACACGGAGGATCGGGAGCCGTTCCTTGAAATGCAGCGAGAAGAAATCCGGCAAGGTGAGTGCGCCGAGGTCGGCCGCCCGGTCGCGCATCCGTCCGGCCAGGAAGAACCAGTTGAAGATGAAGCCGAGCAGGCAACCGGGCATCACCCAATACGCCTGCACGCCGTTCGTGAAGGCGAGGCCGACGAGGCCCAGCGTCACCCATCCGGACTCGCTCGAGGCCGAGGCGGACAAGGCCGCGACCCACGGTCCAAGCGAACGGCCGGCGAGGAAGAAGTCTTCGTCGCTGCGACGGGCGTAGCGTGCGGAGTACAGGCCGACAAGCACAATGGCGGCGGTGTAGCCGATGAACGACGTGAGAAAGATGGCGTAGTTAACGTGTGCCAGCATGCGTACGTTCTGTCGATTCTGCC
>JBECKQ010000164.1:0-3161 GCA_040235375.1 Phycisphaerae bacterium
CTAGATTCCCATGGCGCGCACGCTTTGGGTCTGTCGAAACGGCCCTCCGGGTTAACTTCCGTTGCGACCTCGCATGATGTCGCCGCACATTCAGGACACTGCGTGAGCTCGTTGCCCGACCAAGCGCCTCGCACGCCTCAGATCGAATTGCTCACGACCACCGTCAGGCAGATCAACCAGTGGGATCTCGACATTGCGGAATAGCGCTCGTGGGGCCTGCGCGCATAGTCCGGAGATGGCAGATGCTTCAACCCAATGTCGATCGCTCGTCATTCTCCTGTCCCGCCCGATAAAGCGATCACTGACACAAGCTCTGGCCGCCAAACGTCACGACGTTTCCGAAATGACCAGTGTGCAATCGCCGTTGTTCAAACCAGCGTCTGTATTGGATACTGCATTCCGAAGACTGCGTGAAGGCGGGGGTAGCGACCCACGCAACGATAGTTCGGCCACTACCTTTCCGGCCCGATTATGCAGTTGCCGGGCCTCAGCAAGTCGATTGTGTCAATCGGCCTTCAAGCGCTGCGCCGGTAGGGGGAGAAGCAGCAATGTATCGTGCAAGGGCTTTGTCGGTTCTCGGCACGTTGACGACCATCTCCATCCTCCTGTGGTGGCCAATTTCCGGCTGCGGCTCTGCGCCGCCACTTACCCCGGCCGCAGGTTCGGACGATTCTTTCCCAGATGGCTCGGACCAGGCTCAGGCCGGCGGCGACGCCAGCATCCAGCCGGCCGCGGTCGACGATTCGCCTGCTGACCGGCGCCAGCCTCCCGTTGCCGACGCTGGCGACGATCTTGTCGCGATTGAGGGTGAAGAGGTCGTGCTCGATGGCTCTGCCAGCTACGATCCCGCTGCCGGCCCGCTGACCTACGTCTGGACGCAGAGCTCCGCCGGTCCACGGGTCACGATGGACAACGTCGACACCTCCGTGGCCAGCTTCACCGCACCTGACGTGGACGCAGACACTACTTTGGAGTTCACCTTGACCGTGGACAATGGCGCCTTCGCGGCGCGAGACACCGCCACGGTCCGCATCACCACCGTGGCAACCCCTCCGTTGGCAACTCCCGTAGCGATCGCCGGCCACGACGCAGACGTCATCGCAGGGGAGACGGTCACGCTGGACGGCAGTCAAAGCTACGGCTTCAGTGGAAACGAGCTTTTGTTCGAGTGGAGCCAGACCGCCGGCGTGCCGGTCGTGCTGTCGGCCGTCAACGACGCCGTGGTCACGTTTCCGGCCCCAGACATCACTGGGGCCCCCGTCTTGCTCGTCTTTAAACTGACCGTCACTGACGGAAGCCTCTCTGCCTCGGACGACGTGAACATAAACGTCCGGCCCGCGAGCGACACTTCACCCAGTATCGGTGGCGGTGAGGGGGCATTGAAGTGTAGCGCGGACAGTGATTGCGACGACGGCGACTTCTGCAACGGCGCCGAAACCTGCGTCAGCGGCAGTTGCCAGGCAGGAAGCGATCCTTGCCCCGGACAGTCATGCGACGAGGACAGCGACACGTGCGTCACCTGCCTCGGCGACGATGACTGCGACGACGGCGACTTCTGCAACGGCGCCGAAACCTGCGTCGGCGGCAGTTGCCAGGCAGGAAGCGATCCTTGCCCCGGACAGTCGTGCGACGAGGACAGCGACGCGTGCGTCACCTGCCTCGGCGACGAGGACTGCGACGACGGCGACTTCTGCAACGGCGCCGAAACCTGTGACCACGGTAGCTGCCAGGCAGGAAGCGATCCGTTCCTTCCCGGTACCGAAGCCGGCTACCTGCTCGCCAGCGACGTGATCGAGGCTTCCGGACTCGCCGCCAGCCGACGAAACCCGGGCGTGCTCTGGACGCACAACGACTCCGGTGGCGGCAATGTCGTCTACGCGATCAACGTCGACGGAACGTTGCTTGGAACGTACGCCTTTGGTTCCGGGTCGGTCCGCGACACGGAGGACATCGCCGTCGGCCCCGGACCGATTCCGGGCACCACCTACATCTACTTTGGCGACATCGGCGACAACAACAGCGTGCGCACGACGATCGTGGTCAAACGCGCGCCGGAGCCCTTCGTCGATCCGAACCAGGCTCCCGTGTCAACCACGCTCAGCGACGTGGACATCATCACCCTGCAGTATCCGTCCGGCGCACAAGCGCCGTCCCAGAAGGACACGGAAGCGCTCTTTGTCGACACCAATCGCGACATTTACATCATCACCAAGCGGATATACCCCAATAAGGTCTACCGCGCTCCCTATCCGCAATCCACTGCCTCCGTGAACACCATGGAGTACGTCGTGACCCTGCCGACCGGTACCGGCCTCAGTTGGATCACCGCGGCCGACCTGTCGCCCGACGGCCGGTGGATCATCGCCAGGAATGACGGCGGTTCGGACTACGCGAACATCTGGTACCGGGCCCCCGGCACGGCCCTGGCGGACGCCTTCCTCGACGATCCCTGCCTGATCACGCTGCACAGCGAGCCACAGGGCGAGGCGATTGCCTGGCATGCAGACAACCTTGGATTCTACACCGTGAGCGAGGCGCATCACGACTTCGAGCCGATCTGGTACTATGAGCGCGGCGGCGATGCGGACGATGACGGCGTGCCCGATTTGGTGGACGTGTGTCCCCATACTCCTGCAGGGGAACTGGTTGACGCCTACGGCTGCTCTGACAGCCAACTCGATCCTTAGCTCGTCTTGACGACAGCGAAGGCGGCTATGCCGAGCACGGCGAACCGGGGTCGATCTGCGCCGCTGTCGTTCCTGCGAGCACGATCGCGCAGTCCGAGAGCTTGCGGGCTTGTGAGGAAGCTGCTGAATACGCGATTCTGGTACTCATGGGCGGCGTCGAGGCGGCGGGGCCGAGCATTTCCCGCAACATGCGGGGAACTGGTCATCCGCCTGGCGCGCGAGAACGCAGGGTAGAGAAAGTGTCCAGCCAAGGCTGGCGCGTTCAACGCGAGTTACCTGACGCTGCCCTCCGTGCAGGCGGGACCGACGGAAGAGTCTGCGGCAATTGCTGTGACTCAGGCCACGCAAATACGCTGCCCGCGATTCCTCGGAGGGCTGCTGCGGCACGACTGCCGCAAGGCGGCCTGAAATCTGGTTCTTCACGGTGTAGTGGGGAGCCGATCCGACGGCCGCCGGAGTTGCCGGGCATTACTG
>JBECKQ010000170.1:0-26941 GCA_040235375.1 Phycisphaerae bacterium
GCCTGCTTGACAGTCTGCTTGCTTTGCCGTCTCGTAGCCATCGGGCGTCCTCCTGGAAAGTACTCGTTTTCAAGCACCTGGGAGGATGCCCCAACTTTCATTCAATTTCCACAAGATTTGATGCTAAACCACGATACGTCCTGTTCCGGAGTTCTTCCGTCAGTTCGCCCAGCCATCGTTCCAGCCCGTACGCGGCGATCTCCGTGAAGTCTTGCCCATCCACGCCGGGTGCCCCGCCATTGGCTTTGCAGCACGCGTAGGCGTGGGCCAGGATGTCTTCGCGATACACCTTGTCGTACAGGGCATAGAACCGAAAAGCAGGCGATCCCTTCGCTTTCGCATGCAACGCCTCCTGCAGCTTCCGAACCTTCGGCGGAGTGGGTAGGCTCACGCCAATCTCCCGGCTCTTGCCGCTTCCTGCGTTCTCTTGATCCAAGGCCCCTTCCCTCGACCGGCATTACCCGGCTTCGACGGTACTACAGGCCTCTCCGCCACCCGACGCGGCCTGACCTGTCCCTCGCGGGAGTTCAGTTGAGGGTCACGCGCCCCCACCACGCCGGGCTTCCCGTGTTGCGCTGTGTCTCCTCTGCTGACATGCCGTCGCCACTACCCCGGCGGAAGCGTGAACCCCCGTGTCGCTCTGCCCTATTCTCGCCCAGGCTGGGGCTTGCGGTTCACGGCGGCGGCCTTCCCCGAATTTTAGGCGGGTCGGCTTCCGCATCGCCCTTTTCGAGGCCTGCTCAGCGTTCACTCACGTTACGGCCTGTCAACTCGCCGAGTCGCGGTGCGACCCTCTACACCGAAGGCTTCAGCCGCTTCATTGCCTCCACGACTGCTCCGATTGCTACCGGCTGGAGCGATAGTTGCCGGGTGGGTATCGTCTCCCACTGAAGACACGCACCTTTTCACGGCGCACTGAAACATTCGGGTTAGAACCTACCCACGCACAGCGCTGCGTACGTGTGCAGCGAGCATGCTTTTGACGGCCGGTTTGGTCGTGCCCCGTCCACGAGCAGTGCGCGCCCCCGGTAAAAGACATAAGCCGGCTGCGCATTTTCACATTGCCGTCCCGTCGGCTTCCGAAGCCGGTTGGCGCGAACGCCGTTGCCTGAACAGTCGAACAACCTCAGCCCGCTCAGGGGTTTCCACCAGTGCACCTCAGCTTTTCCCTCAGCCGCGGGCTGCGTGCGCTCACCGCCGTCGGCGGCTGCGGCGATTCTGTTGCACGGCTACCCGCTGACGTGTTATATTATTCGTTGGCGCTTGGGCGTACATTCAGCGGTAAGACAAAGCCGCACGTTACTTGGTGGCCCTTCGCAAGTCGATTGGGGAGGCGCACAAGAAGCGTATTTCGCAAGCGAAAACGGTGCGAGCCGACGGTCGCGATGTAACCGGCGCCGGAGAATGCCCACCAGAGAAGAGAAATCTGCGTACGCTTAATCGGACGGCGCCGCAGCGATACGAGCCGGTTGGGCTTCCACCTCTGCGCGGAGGGACGCGGCGTAAACACGCAAGAGTTGCCGAGGCGCAGATTGGCGATCGCATGAACCTTGCCGTTGCCGTTTCGTGAGATGAGCGACATGCAGTCATCGGCCAACGATTACAGCTGGGGCCGCTACGAAGCGAAATACATCATCGGCGAAGCACAGGCCCTCGAGGTGCGAAACTACTGTCTCGCCCATCTCCCGCCGGATCCGCACACCGACGCGAGTGCCCGTCGGCAGTACCCCATCCTCTCGGTTTACCTGGATTCCCAGGGGCGTGACCTCTTTCGCGACGCCGTCGAACGGAGCCACGATCGATTCAAGCTACGTGTGCGCAAGTACCATTCGTGCCACTGCCCCTCGGACCAGGGCCCGACTTTTCTGGAAATCAAGAGGAAGACGAACGGCCTGGTACGGAAGTATCGAGCGCTGGTGCCCGCCCGCACGGCCGACGGCATTCTCTGGAATGATGGCGCCGGCGACGCGACATCGCTTCCGGCGAACGCCGGCGAAAGCCTGCTGCAGTTCCTTGAGTTGCGCCGCCAATTCCAGGCCGCACCGACAGTGGGTGTGGCCTACATGCGCGAAGCCTATCAGGGGGTGTCCAATGAACGCCTGCGAATCACGCTGGACCGTCATCTGCACTTCGGCATTCTGGCCCAGCCGGGGCGGGGACGTGACCAGTGGTGGCCGGTACACACGGGCGGTGTCATACTCGAAGTGAAATTCACGGACACGTATCCCTGCTGGGTCATGCACATGCTGCACCGGGCGGAGGTCATTCGCCGTGGCGTGTGCAAGTACGTGATCTGTGCGAAGGCAGCCGGCGATAGTCCCGGCTCCCTGCGCCGCTACGGAGGAGTGTGATGGATCTGCTGCAAGGGCTGTTGCGCTCCTGGGGTCCGGTCGACGCCTACTCGTCTGAACGGCTGGTGCTGGCCCTGCTCGTGGCGTTCATCCTGGGCCAGCTCAACGCCTGGGTGTACAAGTGGACGCATCGCGGCGTGTCCTACAGTCGAACGTTCACGCATGCCATCGTCCTCATTTCCCTAATCACGGCGATCAGTATGGTCGTGGTATCCAGCAGCCTGATTGCCGCGTTCGGCCTGCTTGGCGCGCTGGCGATCATCCGCTTTCGCACGATCGTGCGCGACGCCCGCGACACGGCGTACATTTTCCTGACTCTCGTCTGCGGCATGGCCGCCGGCTTCGGCTACTACGGCATCGCCATTGTCGGGGCTGCCGCGGCGAACTTGGTCGCAATCTATCTGCATGTGACGGGCTTCGGCGCTTGGCGATCGTACGAAAGCCTGCTGCGTTTCGAAATCGATCCGCTTGCTCTGGACAGTCATAAGCTCGAGCACCTGCTGAACCGCTTCTGCGGACGGCACAGCATCGTGTCGATCGACGAACCCGATTTCGGGCCGCCGGACGCCCCAGCGCGGTGTCAGTGCGCCTTAAAGGTGCGTCTGCGTGACCCGGATGATGGGCCCAGACTTGTGCAGGCGCTCAAACTCGAATTGCAGACCAGCGCCGTACACCTGCTGATGGAAGGGGAGAACGAAGACGTCATATGATTGAGGTCACTGAACAGACCGCTGCCCATTTCACCCGCCGACCGGTGCGGCTAAGCCGGCGTCTCGGGCGCTGGACACTGCGCTCCGTACCCGTGATCGTGTGGTCTGCGGCGATTGTTGCCGCACTGCTGATGCACCTGCGCGTGGGCGGCGCCGCTCACGTGACCGGCTACGCGGAGGAAAGTATCGTCAGCCTCTCGCATCTCGAGCCGGGCACGGTACGGACCGTGCACGTGGAACTGTACGAGACCGTCCAGCCTGGCCAACTGCTTGTCTCCATGGATGATCATGTCGAGCAGGCCGAACTGGCCACTGTGCAGGAAGACGTCAAGCGGCTCGGCGCCGAAGTGCTTGCGGAACAGGAGCGTCTGCGCGCCGAAACCGCCATCGCCTCCGCGGACGCCGACGATCTGCTGCGGCGCGCCGAGCTTGACCGAGACGCCACCCACATCGACTACCTCACGCAGATGATGACGTTCGCCCGCGACCGGATCCTGCTTCGCGGCCTGGAGGTGGAATACGGTATTGTGCGCGACCTGCATGATGCCGACAACGCCGCATTCCGCGAGCTCAACGACCTCGAAACGCAGGTGAACGCGCTCAAGGCGACGCAGCAGGAAAACGAGGGGATTCTGAAGCGCCGCAAGGAGGCCTTTCTCGAAGCCGATCGGCGATGCCAGGTCGCTCGTGACCATGCGACCGCGCCCCTGGACGCGGACAGCGTGCTGACGCCTTTCCGAATCGCCATACAGGTCCGCCAGCACGAACTGACCGAGATCATTGCCCGAATCGATGCGCACGTGTTGCGCGCTCCGCGAGGCGGCCAGGTGGTCGCTCTGAACGTGCACCCGGGCGATCGCGTGCTGGCAGGGCATCCGCTCGTGCTCATCTCAGCACCGTATTCGCAACGGGTGGTGGCCTACCTGCCCGAAGACATGATTCATGTCGCCGACCTGGGCTCGGATGTGACCATCGAACGCCTCGCCATTGGGGCTCGCCGACCGCTCCTGCACGGCAAGGTCGTGGATTTGTCCACCGCAGTGACCGAGGCACCGCCGCGCTTCCGCCAATTACCCAACAATCCGGTCTGGGGCCGAGGCGTCGTCATCACCCTGACAGGCAACGACGATCTGCTGGTACCCGGCGAAGCTGTCGATATTCGATTCCTCAATTGAGCCCGCTCTATGGAGCGAAGCCATCGTTCGGAGGAACAAAGGAAGGAAGCGCATCATGCCCGCCCCAAGCCTGCCCACAATGTTGTGCGTCATTGCAATTGCCGGCCAGGTAACCGTCGCCGCGCCCGACTGCACGATTACGACAAACCCCACTGCCTGGGCGGGCGCCTCCGGAAACATGGCATCTGTACCCGACGCCGGCCCCGGCGCGGCGTACATCTGGCAACTGTCCTCCGGCGCCATCAGCTCCGGCCAGGGTGTGGCAGTGATGACATTCATCGCCGGGGCGCCGGGAATCCTGACCATCGATGTGTCCGTCACCGATAGCAACGGTCTGGTGTGCGCGAACAGTGTACCGGTGACCGTACAGGCCAGTATCATCCTGAACGAATACAACGCGGTCGGCAACGACTATTTGGAGGACAATGGCGAGGACACTTTCTGGGGTCGCGTCATCGGCAACGGTGGTGACTGGTTTGAGATGGTGGTCGTTCAGGACCACCTGGACCTGCGCAACTGGCAATTGGGGATTCATGATGCCAGTGGACCCGATATTCAACTCTCGCTCACCACCCATGACATCTGGGCAAACCTGCGCAGCGGGACAATCCTCACTGTGTCCGAGGAACTGCGCAATAACGCGGACGAATACCAGCCGGTACTTGGGCATTGGTGGCTGAACGTCAAGGCCGCCGACGACACCGATGGGACATACATCACGGCCTCCAACATCCGCGTCAACAATTCGAACTGGCAACTGACGATTCGGAATCCGGCCGGCATAATCGCCTTCGGTCCCGCGGGGGAAGGAGTGAGCCCGAGCGGTGGTGTAGGCAACCAGGAGGTGTGCAAGCTCGAGGAGGATCCATCGCCCGCCATCACGCCTCTGTCCAACTATCACGCCGGGGACTCAAGCACCTTCGGTTCGCCCAACGCGTGGAACGGCGGCGCCAGTATCCAGGATTTCTCCGTGCTTCGCAGTGTCGTTCCCTATGCCCCCCTGCAAGACGTGCACGTCAACGAGTTGCTGACGCATACCGACCTGCCGGATGTGGACTGGATTGAACTGCATAATACGAGCGCGCAGCCGGTCGATATCGGCCGGTGGTATCTCAGTGATGATGAGGACGATCTGACTCAATACCAGATTCCACCAGGCACTATCATCGCAGCCGGCGATTATGCCCTGTTCAACCAGACACAACTCGGGTTTGCTCTCGATAGCGCGCACGGAGAGGAGGTCTTCCTCTCCGCGGCGGACAGCAACGGGGTGATGACCGGAGAGCGCGACCATGCTGCCTTCGGGGCCGCCGACCACGGCATTTCCATCGGCCGCTATCCCAATGCGACCGGCCGTTTTTACGCGCTGGCCTATCCGACCCCCCTGGCAGCCAACGCGCCAGCCATCATCGGTCCCATCGTGATCAATGAGATCATGTACCATCCGCCCGACGTGGGGACACCAGGCATGGACGACACCGACCACGAGTACATCGAACTGCACAATGTGACGGGCACCACTGTCGGTTTGTCAACGTATTTTCCGGAGGCGAACGAGACGGATCCCTGGACACTGCGCGGCGCCGTCGACTTCGACTTCGCCCCGGACACGGTCGTTGCGCCATACGGGTACCTGCTGGTGGTGAGCTTTGATCCGAGCACGGACGCGCCGCGGCTGGCGGATTTCCGTGCCACTTACGGATTAGACGCTGCGACGCCGATCGTCGGGCCCTATGGCGGCAAGCTCAGTAATTCCGGGGAAACACTGTCGCTGCACCGGCCGGATGAGCCCCAGCCCCCAGGGGCGCCGGACGAAGGATTTGTGCCGCAGCTTCTCGTCGAAGAGGTCCCGTATAGCGACAACGATCCCTGGCCCGCGGCCGCCGACGGCCTCGGTTATTCGCTCGAGCGCGTGCTGTCCGACGAGGTGGCCGACCTGCCCGGCAACTGGCGGGCGAGCAACCTTGCCGGGGGAACGCCAGGCGAAGTGAACACCTGTCCTCCACCGGGCGATCAGGACAACAACGGCGTCGTTGATCTCGCCGACTACCAGCGTGCGGCGGCCTGCCTTTCGGGACCGGCCCAACCGTACGCCGCGCCGCGTTGTACCTGCTTCGACATCGACGCCGATGGCGACGTAGATCTGATGGACGTCGCGGCCTTCACCACTGTGTTCACCGAACAGTACCGATAGCGGCAGGAAGGGCAGTTTTGCGCTTTTGCTGAAGTGCGACTGCGCGACCGCCTCACCGGCGGGGCCGCCGCGTAACCGCCGGCGACATGGCCAAGACCCGCCCCGCAAAGCCCTTGCGGCGCAGCAAGTCGCGAGACAGGCCCCCCGACCGGTATCCGGCGGCACGGCAACCGCTCACGACCGCATCGGCGGCCGCGGCTTCTGACTTCGTTCCTGAGATGAGCTACGATTGACTGTCGATGAGCGAAGAGCAACGCATGCTGTTCAATGCGCCGAATCAGTCGCCACCGCGGGGTGGCGCCGACGGTGTCGTCGTTCGAGAAATCCGCTGTAAGAGCTTGCTGAACCGCTGCAGAATCGATGACTACTCGTTCAACTGCTACGTCGGCTGCCGGCATGGCTGCCGATACTGTTACGCCCGGTTCATGCAGCGTTTTCATCCGCATGCCGAGGAGTGGGGTGTGTTTGTCGACGTGAAAAGCAACGCCGTCGAGACGCTGGCCAGACAGTTGCGACGGGGCCGCCCCGGTTCGGTCTTCACGAGCAGCGCGTGCGACGGCTGGCAGCCGATTGAGAGGCACTACCGCCTGACCCGCGAGTGCTGCCGTCTCCTTGTGGATGCGGGGTTCCGGCTGAGCATTCTGACGAAAAGCCGCCTGGTCTTGCGGGACCTCGATATTCTGGCCGGCCGCGATGTGTGCCTCGGCGTTTCCATCGCCACGCCCGAAGAATCGTGTGCGCGAATCTGGGAGCCGCAGGCCTCATCGGTCAAGGACCGGATCGAAGTGCTTCGGCAGGCGAAGGCCGCCGGCCTGGAAACGGCCGTCATGTTCGGCCCGCTGCTGCCAGACCTCAGCGACAGCGTCGCTTCGTTGACGGAGTTGTTCGCGATGGCGGCCGACGTCGGCGTGGATCGCATCTGGACCGACTTGCTGAATCCTCGCCCGCGTGTCTGGCCCAGCGTGCAGGAAGTGCTGCGAGGCCACTATCCGGGCCTGCAAGAGCGATATCGGCAACTCATGTTCGATGCCGCGCGCCGGCAGGAGTATCGGCGATCTCTGGATGTCCGTATCCGCGCCGCCGCCAGAAAGGCCGGACTGGTTCGGCGCCTCGCCTGACCTCTCCGTCAAGCGCCGCAGACGCACGCGCATCGTCTCACGGGCCTGCCTTGCACGAAACCTACCGCGTCGCCTGGGACGAGGTGCCATGATCGAAGCGCCACTACGTCGGCGCGTCTGCGTCAACTCCCTGTTCCCGTGGGCACGAACCGCGTTGAACGACGCCGGCAGCGCCGACCTGTTATGGGGGCGGAGCAATCGCTCCGCCCCCATCTGCCGATCGTTTCCAGCCGTACAACGCCGCCTCACGGGTTCTCGCGACCGGGCGGGAGCAGCGGACACAGAAGGTAGTCAAACCCGCCCTCGTCGTTGGGAGCCATCCACCGGCCGCCGAGGTAGCCGGGATCGCCTGGCCCGAACTCAGTCTCGCCGTTCACCAGAAGCTGGAACGGCCCGTTCGGCGGGAGTTCTTCGACGGTCACGAACGTGTCGTAGTAAAGCCCCTGGCTGGTCACGTAGACCGTCCCCAACGCGCCGTTGCCGCGACCTGCCAGCGAATCCGTCGCGGTCAGACTGATGACCGCAATCGTCGCCAGCGCCACAATTGAAAAGCACAATCCCAGTCTTCGTTTCATTCCAAGTCTCCTTGTTTCCATTCCCGTTGCAGACAAAACACCTCTCTCCGCACGGCCGGGAAGGCCGCCTCGGAAAACAACTCGTCGCCAAGCAAGTCATTAGTCGGGCGAGAACGGTAAACCTGACAGTGGAAAATCTGCGGCAGGACTCGGCTCGAACAGCAAGGGAAAACGCTCGTCAGGGATCGCTCGCACCGCGCATAGCCCACATCTGATGCGCTGCGGTACACTGTGCTCCTGATCGGCGCGATCGAGCAGGCGGCAGGGCCGTAACGTGAGCCGCAATCAACCGCGAGGATCGAACGCCGCCTTTGTCTCGGATGCAGCAACAAGGAGGTGCCGGAAACATGTGTCATGACGCGCCTTCGGGCAACAATGTGGAGGGCCTGACATTCGAGGATGTCAACGTGGGCGACGAGTATGTCACGGCCGTCCGATCAATCAGCGCAGCAGAAATGAACCGGTTTGCCGCAGAGTTTGACCCGCAGCCCATTCACCTGGACGCCGAGGCGGCAAGGCACGGGTTCTTCGGCGAGATCGTCGGCAGCGGCTGGCACGCGGCCGTTCTGACCATGCGGCTCATGGTCGACGCGCGGCCGTTCGGCGGCACGCCGTTCATCGGCGTTCGCGTTGATGGGATGCGCTTCAAGAAGCCGTTCCGCCCCGGCGACGAGATTCAGGTGAAGGCCAAGGTTACCGGCAAGCGCGACGCGCGGAGCCCGACCCACGGCTACCTAGCCATGCACGTCACCACGCACCTCGGCGATGGCTCGATACTCATGATGCAGGATTGGTTGATTCTGCTGCCGCGCCCCGCGGAGAATCCACCGGCTTCAAAAGCGTGAGAATGTCGCGGGCGAGATGTGCGTAGGTGGCAATCAGTCTCCGCCCTGGAACGCCAGGTCGCGCCGGGCGGCGACGATCGAAATCGTGAAGCCGGCCACTACGTCCAGGAAAGAAATCAACCCGAGCACCAGGAAGGTGGACGTACCACAGCCGGGTACGACGATGAACTCGATCAGGTAGACGCCGGCCACAAGCAGCGACAGCACGTGGTCCGGCACGGAGCCGGTACTCGTGCGCGTGGCCTTGAGCATCTCGAAGTACAACGTGATCACGGCGATGGCGACGAGCAGATGGCCAAGCGACATCGCCCACGAAGCGCCCGAGGGGAGATTCAGCGCAAAGGCCCGCGCACTCATTCGGACCTCCATGTCACCGCCGCCCACCAGCAGCAGGTTGTAGATGGCGAGCATTACGCCCGGCAGCGGAATGACGCGCAGCGTCTTCCACATCCAACTGTGTCTGTGGTGCGTGCCGCTTCTCTTCGCCGCTGCTGCGGCAGGCACCTTCTCCAGATTCAGTTGATCACTCATATCGACCATTTCACTGACGCACCCGCCGCAAGTCAATCACTATTGGCCGCGACCCTCCGCCAGTCACCGACCTCTGACTTTCGACCTCTGACACGCGGACGCGTGCCACTGCTCTTTGAGTGGGGATGGGCCTCTGCCATCGTTCTTCCCGCCGCCGCACAGCGCCTTCTGACCGCGGAACTCTGACTTCTACCCCGTCCGCGGCTTCAGCAGATCGCGGATCTCCGTAAGAAGCTCCTCCTCTTTGGTCGGAACGATCGAGGCCGGCGCCGGTATCGCCTGGTGGCGGGCCTTCAGCACCCAGCCCAGGAACTTCTTGATGAAGATGAACAGCGCCAGCGCCACGGCCAGAAAGTACACAACGTCGGAGAGGAACAGCCCGTAGTGCATCTGCTGACCGCCGATCGCCAACGTCCACTTGGCGTAGCGCTCGTTTCCGGGCACGATCAGCCCGAGCAGGGGCATGAAGACGTTGTCCACCAGCGAACTGACGAGCTTCCCGAACGCCGCCCCGATGACCACGCCGACGGCCAAGTCGATCACGTTGCCTTTCAGGGCGAAGTGCTTGAACTCATCGAGCAGCGTGTAGGCTCTTTTCGCCGGATCGAATCTACCGGCGGTATCGCTTGGAGTCATGCGCAGTCTCATGGCCCCCCAAGCCGTTACTAAACCAACGTGCGCAACGAAACGCCGCTAGCATATCGCAGACATCCGCTCCCTCACGGCCGCCGCTCTGATTGCGGCGCGCGGTCGCACACGGTCGCTTAGGATGATCGTCCCTCCACCGGTCACTTTCTCCGCCGTGACCCGCGCGGGCGCAGGCTGTCCCCACCCGTCTCTTCATCCTCGCGACGCGGCCGGAAGACCAGGCGGATCGGCACCTCCTCGAATGGCAGCGACCGCTGCATGCAGTTCAGCAGGTACCGCTCGTATTCCTTGCGAATCAGCGAAGGGTGATTGACGAAGAGCACGATCGTCGGCGGCTGGACGGCCACCTGCGTCGCGTAATAGATCTTCGGCGGCTTGCGGCCGCGCTTCACCGACGGGCCGCGGCCGGCCAGCGCCTTGTCCAGCGCCTGGTTCAGCCGGCCGGTGCTCACCCGCGTCCGCGCCTGATTGAACAGCGACCACGCCGTGTCGATCACTGCGTCGACGTTGTGCCCGTCCTTCGCCGAGGTGAAGACGATCGGCGCATAGTCCATGCCGCGCAGCGTCTTCGTCAGGTAGTCCTCGTACTGCTCGGTCGCCGCCCGGCCGTGGGCCAGGTCCCACTTGTTCACGACCAGCACGCACGGCTTCATCTCGTCGGCGACGAACCGGGCCAGCTTCTTGTCGACCGTGCTGATTTCCACCGTCGAGTCGATGAACAGCACGCACACATCTGCCCGGCGGATCGAGCGCAGCACGCGCGTGTAGCCGAAGAACTCGACCGGCTCGCCCCACTTGCTCTTTTTCTTGACCCCCGCGGTGTCGATCGCGATGAACGCCCGGCCATCCATCTCGAAGCGCAGGTCGATCGCATCGCGCGTCGTGCCCGGCGTCTCGCTGACGATCACGTGCTCCTCGCCCGCCAGGGCGTTGATGAACGTGCTCTTGCCCGTGTTCTGCCGGCCGATGACGGCCACCTTCATCAGCGGCTCGGCCGGCGCCTCGCCCGCCAGCTCCCGCACGCGCTCGACGATTGCGTCCAGCAGATCGGCCCGCCCGCGATGATGCAGCGCGGAGACGAGCATCGGCTCGCCATAGCCGAGCCCGCTGAACTCGGCGGCAGCCGGCACGCGCGACTCGTCATCCACCTTGTTCACCACGAGCACGACGCGGTCCGCATGCGGCCGAAGCATCCGCGCCACGTCCTCATCCAACGGCACGGGGCCGGTCGCGGCATCCACGACGAACAGCACGAGCTGCGCCCGCTGAACGGCGAACGCGATCTGCCTTTCGACGTGCTCGCCGAGGTCGTCGCGATCGACGATGCCGTATCCACCGGTATCGACCAGCTCGAAGTACACGTCGCCCGCTTCGCAGACGGTGCTCACGCGGTCGCGCGTCACGCCCGGCGTCGGCTCGACGATGCTGACGAGCTTGCGCGCCAGGCTGTTGAGCAGCGAGCTCTTGCCCACGTTGGGCCGTCCCACGATTGCCACTACCGGTAGTGCCATGCTGTCTGCCCGCTGTCCGGCCCCATTCGCGGTAAGCGCTACTTGCCCGCGTTCAGCGCCCGCCGGCGTGCCAGGGCGTTGAGGCGCATGTGATCCTTGGCGTTGTCGTTGCGATCGATCGTCTGCTGGTCGATGCTGTGATCGGTTCCGCCGGAATGGCGGATAACTTCGTAGATGGGCTCCCACACGCGGCCGATCGTGTAACGCTCGCTAATGCGCAGGACGAGGTCGTAGTCTTCGCCGTAGTTGCGGCAGTGCGGATCGTCGTTGACGCCGAACCAGCCGGCGTCGGCGATTGCCTTGATGTGCGCGGCCCGCGGCGCGCCGGCGCCGTTGATCCGCAGCAGGTTGTTGCGCCCGTTGTCGGCTGTCCACTCGTCGTGCGCCACCACCGGTATCTGCGTATTCCGCTCGATCTCGCCGGTGGTTTCGTTCAGGTTCCAAACCTCGTACGAGCCAATGACCATGCCGATCGTCGGAGCGGAATCGAAGACGGCCACGAGCTTGGCAACGGCATCCGGCTTCAGCCGGTCGTCGGAGTCGAGCTGCACATAGAGCTTGCCGGCCGCCGCGGCGATGCCGGAATTCAAACACAATCCAAGGTTGTTCACGTCCACGACGATCATCCGCACGGGCGGTTTGGCGGCGTCGTACAGGTCACCACCTTCGAGATATCTGCGCACGGCTGCAACGGTCGGGTCGCTGTCACCGCCATTGATCACGACGATCACCTCGACCTGTGGCACGGTCTGGCGCTGCACGCTTTCGATCGCCCGCCCGATGAATTTCGGCCGGTTGTTCACCGGGATGACGACGCTGGCCACGCAGTCGGCGAAGCGGCGCTCCTCCTCGGGCGTGTAGCTGACGCGGCGCACATGCGCGCCGGGCGTGAGATAGGCACCCGTTCGCTGGAGGTGCTCGGTCAGCACGCTCTCCATTTCCTTCTGGGCGGCCTTGTCCGCGAGCAGATACGCAAAGACGTTGTGGTCGGTCCCTGGCGCCTTCACGGAATACAACGAGCCGGCGTAGCGGTTCGCGACGTGGATGCACGAGCCGCGCTCACTCACCTTCAGTCGCAGGTCGTACAGGTCGGCCGGCCCCAGACGCTCGTCCAGACCGCCGACCGCGCGGAGCATGCTTGCCGGGTGGAGGATGACCGCTCCGAAGTCCGTGGAGTCGCGCAGGCGGCCCTCGTGCCAATCGAGAAGGTGCACGTCGCGCGCGTGGCCGACCACGTCGATCCGCTCGTAATCCGCGTAGACCATCCCGGCCTGCGGATGCCGCGCCGCCGCCATTACCATCGTCCGGGCCGCCGACCGCTTCAGCACGACCTGCGCCGCATCGTTACTGACGAGCAGCACGTAGTCCCCGGTGGCCGCGCGGATGGCGGCGTTGTACATCACCGCGCGGCTCTTGAAACTGCCCGGAACATGGCGGAGGTTCTCGGCGGTTTGCACGTCGTCCGGCAGGTAATCCGGGGCGGCGCCGTCGCCGCGATCGTCCGTGACGATCACCTCGACCCGCCCCACGTCGGCGTAGTCCTGCTCCAGTGCCGACCTGACGCTCGCGATGAAATCGCTGCGTTCGTACGGCAGCCGCTCGCTATAGCCCAAAACGATCGTTACGCTCTTGTGTTGAAATTCCGCTGGCATCGCGGCATTGTACGTGCCGCGTCCGGTGAATCAATTGGAGGTTGCGAATGGCCAATCCCCCCACGAACGTGCGTGTCCGCCCGGTTGATCGCGGCGCGCTGCCTGAACTCTACGACATCGCCGCGGGCGCCCTTACGCTCGATCGCTTCAGCGCCGAACTGCTCGCCGAGAAGCTCTTCGAGAACCCGCGCCCCGGGCGCGAGGAATACGCCGTCTACCTCGCCGAGGTCGAACACCGCCCCGTCGGCATGATGCAGAGCATTGTGCGGCGAGGCGATGCCCGTGCGTGGATGGGCGTGTTCGCAGTCTCGGCCGCATATCGCCGCCAGGGCGTGGCGAGTCGCCTTTTCGAAACGGTCAGCAGCGAGTGGGCCGCAGCCGGCGTTGAGTCCGCCGAGGCGATGGCGGTGCCGGGCAATTATCTTCTGCCGGGCATCGACCCTCGATACACCGAGGCACTCTGCCTTCTCGAGCGGCATGGTTTCGAGCGATTCAAGGACTGCGCCAACATGGTCGCGGACCTGCACAAGGAGTTCGATACGGGGCCCGACGAAGAGCGGCTCGCCGGCCTCGGGATCGACGTCAAGCGCGCCGGCCCGTCGGACCACGCGCTGTTGAAGGAGTTCTTCGACCGCGACTTTGGCGAGGACTGGCTTGTCGAAGCCGATCTTGCCATGCGCAACGATCCGCCCGCGCTGCACATTGCTCTGAAGAACGGTCACATCATCGCCTTCAGCGCCCACTCGGGTCAGAATCGCGAGTGGGGATTCTTCGGCCCGATGGGCACCACTCCCGCATCACGTGGCACGGGCGTCGGCCGAGTGCTGTTGTGGCATTGCCTCAACGACCTGCGCCGTGCGGGCCACAGAACGTCACTGATCCCCTGGGTCGGCCCGATCGGCTTCTACTCGCGCTACGTGTCAGCCCGGGTCACGCGCGTCTTCTGGCGATATCGCCTCGATCTCCGACGTGGCGCGAGTGAGAATCCGCCGTCAGCAAGGGGATAAGACCTGCGGCGCAGCGCCTGAAGGTCTGAGAATAACCCACCTGACCGGCCGCCGAACGTAAAGATTGATGTACGCGGTCTGAATCGATAGACTGGTTTCCCGCAGTGCGTCCGCTAATGCGCGGTCGCGTCACGCACAGGGGACCCGACAAACCCACTACGCACGCCGTACCGGTGCAGGAGGGAAACGCGATGAAAAGTCCGCGCGTAATTGCCACACCACTTCTCGGCCTTCTTCTGCTCGCGTCGCCAGCGTGGGGCTTCGTGGTCGTGGACAACGAGGACGGCAGTCCTGCCTATGTCGAAACGGGCGGCTGGTCCACCGGCAGCGCCGTCGGCTACGACGGCGGCACGTACCGCTTTGCCACACCCGGCGGAAGCAGCACGGCCACCTGGACGGGCACCTTCGCCGAGGCCGGCAATCACGAAATCTTCGTCTGGTTCATTCCCGGCTCGAACCGCTCCCCTTCGACCTGCTACGAAGTGCACGCGGCCGATGGCACACACACCGTCTACGTTGATCAGCGTAAAGGCGGGTGGACCTTCGACTCGCTGGGAACGTTCCCGTTCAACGCAGGCAGCGCATCGGTCACGCTGAACGCCACCGCCAGTTCCGGTGGTGAGGTCGTCATCGCCGATGCCGTCCGCTTCGGCGTGGACGACACGCCTCCCCCACCGCCTCCGACGCCGACGCAGATTTCCCCCGGCGTTTACCAGTCGGAGTGGCACCTGCCCGGTCCGGTCGTCGCCCACGTCGTCGAGTTCGAGCTGGCCGACCCGCAATACACCATCGAGATGGGATTCGCCGAAAAGAAGCGAAACTACACGAATCGCGAGGTGCTCACCGATCTGGGCGCCCGCTACGACGAAACCGGTCACGAGGTCCTCGCCGCGATCAACTGCGCGTTCTTCGACTTCGACACCATCTTCCTCAACGGCGTGCTCGGCAGCAACAGCAACCTGATCGGCCAACCGAATACGAGCCTGCGTGAGACCTACATGCTCGAAGGCAACGGCGAAGGATGGTGTGCGCAGGATTTGCCGAACATGAACGCCGTCGCCCGCTTCGCGGATGACGCGACCATGAGCGTCGGCGTCCTCAACTATATGTGCGGTTCCAACACCCTTGTGCTCTACACGCCGGACTGGGGGCCGCGCACAGCTTCGACGGTGCAGGGCGTCGAAGTGATCGTCGAGAACGTCAACTACCCGTTGCGCCCGAACAAGACGGTCGTCGGCACGATCACCGCCGTGCAAACGGGGGCGGCGTCGGTCAACAACCTGATACCGGCCGGCGGGTTCGTACTCGCCGCCTGCCCCGGCAAGGAGACGGAGCTTCTCTCACACGCTTCGGTCGGCGATACCGTGGCGATCGACATGGGCCTGCTCCCGCTCGAACTCAACAACGCCCAGATGCTCACCGCCGCGAACGGCTGGATCGCGAAGGACGGGGCGCCGTTCCCCGGCGGCTGGTACATGGGCTTCTACAACGAACGCCACCCGCGAACCGTCCTGGCCTGGACCGGGACGAAGCACTGGTTCATCGCTATCGACGGCCGGCAGCCCGGCTACAGCGCGGGGATGATGTTCTCCGAGATGGCCGACTTCGTCATCGACAAGCTGGGCGCCGACAACGCCATCAACCTCGACGGCGGTGGCTCGACGACGTTGGTCATCAACGGCGCGCTGGTCAACTGCGTCTCCAGCGGGGCGACGCCGCCCTGCACGGGAACCATGCGGCCGATACCCAACGCCCTCATGCTGATCAAGAGAGATGCCGAATCCCTGCTGCCGCTCATCGAGGATTTCGGCGCGGCCGGCCGGGCGCTGCCGTGGGACGAGAAGTTCGGCTTCGACGATATTGCGCCCTTTGCCCCGACGGCACCTGACGACGGCGACGGTTACGTTATGCAGATGCTCAATCCCGTCGGCGGGTTCGAGTCGGCGTCGGTCGGTGACGCCGGCGACACCGACTACCTGACAGAGGCCATGGTCTGGTGCGAGTATCGGCCCGATGTTGCGAGTGACGGCTTCGAGCGCGTCGGCGTCTTTGCCCACGACGACGGAAACGCGCTATTCGAGAGCACCGACCTTGGCGGCGGCAACTGCTACGCACTGACTTACGACTCGAATGACGGGCGCATCCGCGCAGGAGTGGTCATTGGCGGCGTGTTCACCGACTTCCTCGAGGCGGAGCCGCTGTACATGCCGTCCTCGGCCTGGAGGAAACTGCGCATCAACTGCCACGGCACGTCCATCCGGTTCAGCGTAAACGGGCATGAGATCGCCAATGTCACCGACACCTCGCACACAACCGGGCGCGCCGGCATCGGCTACCACGAGTATTTCACCAGCGATGCCAACATGCACGGCGCGCGCGTTGATCGGTTCAAGATGTTCAAGACGCCTTTTGACTACAATGGCGACGGCGCGGTGACGCTGGCCGACCTGCCGGCGTTCGGTTTCTGTCTGGGTAGTTCCGGTCCGGCGAAGCCGTACGTCGCCCAGCTCTGTAGAACAATGGACGAGAACCTCGATTCCGTGGTTGATCTTCACGACTTTGCCGAGTTCCAGTTGTGGCTCACGGCGAACTGATGCGGTCTGCCTGCGGGTGGCGACGTATTGCGGTCACCGATCCGTCCATGCCGGCGACGATGCAGATCGGCTCGTCCGACTTTGAATCGCCACGCGGCGGCACCACGGCGACCGCGCCCATGACGTAGCAGCCGGACGTCGCCTGATACTGCCAGGCCGTCGAGCCGCTTCGGACATCCGCCACGCTGAGCAGGCCGGTGTTCGAGCAGACGTAAACGCGATCGGCGAACGGCGTCGGCGGCGCGGGGAAACGACCGGCCGGTATCGGCTTCTCCCACACGATGGCGCCCTCCCCGTCGTACCGGATGACACGATCGTCTTTCGTTCGCGCCAGCAGGCCTGCACCGTCCAGTGTCATCGATATGGCACTTACGCCCGCATCCGACTTGCTCTTCAGCTCGCCGCCGGCGCCGAAAGTCCCAAGCATGTAGCCGCGATCACAGACAAACGCGGTGTCGCCGACAACGGCGGGGCCGCAGTCGGCCGGTGCGTAATAGCGAGCCGCTTTCTCCTCGCTCGATTTGGGACCGGGCGTCTTGAAGCGCAGCTTGCCGTCGTCCCGCCCCACGCCGTACAGATACCCGTCCCAGGCGCCGAAGACGAGCATGTCCTTCCAGACGGCGGGCAGGCACTCGATGGCGAAATCGGCGCGGCCGAACGTCCAGCGGCGCTGACCCGAGGCCGCGTCGATCGCGTGTAGATAGCCGCCGTTGTCGCCGACGAAGGCCGTACCGTGGTCGATGAGAACGTGGCCGTATATCGGGCGGCCGAGGTTCGTCTTCCACCGCCGCCGGCCGGACCGGTCGAGACCGTAAACGAATCCATCGCCGCAGCCGAAAACGAGCATGTCGCCTGACCAGGCGGGCCTACCCAGGATTTCTGCCCCAGCGGTGAAGGTCCAGACGGTCTCGCCGGAGTAGGGGTCAAACGCGGTCACGGAGCCGTCGTCGCCGGCCACGATGACTCCGGCCTCGGTCACCACCGGCGAGGCTTTGATCCCGGCCGGCAACTTGTGCCGCCAGAGTTCATCTACCTGATCCGACGCGACGCGGAACTCGGCGGTGCGCAGGTCGCTGCCGCGGTCGCCGAACGACTGCCGGACGGTAAGTAGATGCCAGCCGGCCGTGAGTCCGACCACGGGCAGATCGTATAACGTATCGGGCTGCTCGCCCTTCCGGTCCGCTGCTGGCTGTACTGTCGAGCCATCGATCTCGAACGTACTGTCGCCAACGTGCCCAACTGACTCGATCTTGACACGCAGATTGTCGCGGACGCCCCTCTCGGCGGACTGCGGCAACTCGAGGGTGAACGCCCGCGCCGGTGCGGCGGACCGCAGGCGCTTCTTCAGCAGAGGTGCGAACCGGCCGGCCGGGCCCGACTGGTCGTCTTTATCCCTCTCGGCAAAATAGCGGTAGGTGACAAACAGATCACGATCTGTCACGTTCACGAGCGTGTAGCCGGCATTCGGACCGAACGTCGAACCGCACATGACGCTGTCGATGCCTTCGATTTTCCAGCGGCGGACGCTGTGACCATGTCCGCAGAGGATGAGAGCGACGTTTTTGTCCTTGAGCATGTCGAGCAGCGTGTCGCGCTCGACCGGCGTCGCGAACTCCGTGGACATCAGTGGGTGATGCAGTACGACAAAGATGGGCATCCACTTGGGTGTCTTGTCGAGAACGCCGGCCAGCCAGACCCGGGCTTTGCCGTCGATGCTGGGGAGCGGCTCGGCCGGCGAGCTGGAGTCGAGGCAGATGAACCGGCAGCCGTGCTGGTCGAACGTGTAGTTCTCGGCGCCCTGGCGACGGCGCATGATGTCGTACATGGGCACCCAGGTGTTGTCGTGATTTCCGGGTACTACGTAGAGCGGGCACGGCAGGTCGTTGAACGCATTCGCGAAGATTGACCACGTATCGCCGATGACGCCGTACTCGGTCAGGTCGCCGCTGGCGATGGCGAAGGCGGGCGTTGGCGCGGTCGCGTCGTAGCATTGCACGTCTTGCGGCAACGACGCCTGCTGGCAGATCCAGCGAAGCGTGTCCTGTCCGCGGACGGCCTGCGGCGGCGGATCCCCTTGCTGGTGTGGATCGACGTGAATGTCGGTGAATTGGACGAACGCAAAATCGCTGACTTGGCTTGGCGGCGATTCTGCCTGCGTCTGGGCGAATGCTATACCGGCAGAGAAAACGAGTGCAAGGCACGCGAACCAGGGGTGACTGAACAGTCGTGATTTCATGCGGTCATCTTCCTTTGCTCGCGTCCGTTCGCGCCAGACGGCAGGCAGGTCCTCGCCGGCAGCGGATGTCGAGTATACTGCTCGCCGATCCCAGGAGCGAACGTGTCAATCTGCGAGGATGCGTGGAGTGGAGTCGAATCACAGCGGCAAGAAGAGGCTGATACTCGCGTCGGCAAGCCCGCGACGCCGGCAATTGCTGGCCGAGGCAGGGTATCGATTCGACGTCATCGCTTCCGACGTGCATGAGCCAAGCGAAGCGAAGGAGCATCTCGGACCGGTCGGCCTGGCGGAGGCGCTAAGCTTCCTGAAGGCGCGATGCGTGGCCGAGCGGTTCACCCGTGCCACCGTCATCGGGGCGGACACTGTGGTCGCGCTGGGCGACTGCCTGTATGGAAAACCGGTGGACGCGGCCGACGCCCGGCACATCCTCGGCGCGTTGATGCATCATCCACATCAGGTGATCACCGGCGTCACGCTGCTCGATGCTCCGGACGGCCACCGAGAAATTGCCCATGCAGTGACACGTGTCGTTATGAACCCCATGCCGCCGGCTGCCTTCGAGGCGTACCTGCGCAGCGGCTTGTGGGCGGGTAAGGCCGGCGCCTACGGCGTTCAGGATCACGGCGACGAGTTTGTCCGCTCGCTCGACGGCAGCTTCTCCAACGTCGTCGGACTGCCGATGGAGTTGCTCGAGGGCATGCTCCGCCGCTGGGGCTACGAGCCAGAATGATCGACCGGCATGTCTCAATACCTGAGCGCGATTGCGCGCCGCCGTCAGAGCCGCAACCGTCTGGGAACGGAGTCTGCGATATCTCCGCGGCGCCCGGTTGCGTCCTCTGATTCAGTCTGACGCTGGCTGCGTGGCGGGGGCCGTCGTCGGCTCGTTCTCCGTGGTCACCTCGATCGTGAAATACGGATTGAGCACAGCATTCTTGTACATGTTCTCGAAGTACACGCGCACCTCGTGCTCACCCGGCGTCAGATCGTCCGGCAGCGTAGCTGTCAGGATGTAGCCCTCGTTGCGGAACTCGTGGGGAAGACCAACCCCATCCAACCGCACCGCGATCGAGTCCGAGATGATCATCTGTCGTTCAAATCCCCAGGATTCCCGGCCGCGCAGTCCGTCATCAAGCTGGAACCGGATCATCCTTGTGCCGGGGGCGATGCAGCCGTCCGCGGGCTCGATGAGCTGCGCCTTCGGCAGACCGGTGAAGGCGTACCTGGCGAGACCGATGAACAGCGAGTAGGCCTCGCGGAAGTTGTACTCGGGATCGCGAAGCCGCTGCTCCTCCTCGGGATTGGTAAAGAACGAACTTTCGGTGAGTGCCGCGGTCACCTTAGCCGCACGAAGAACACCGAAGCCGTGCGGGTACATGAGATTGTCGCTCTTGAGCGGAACGCCGGTGATTTGCGGCAGAGCAAGACCGTCAAGCAGCCCTTGGCACAGATAGCGGGCAAGGTCGAGGTCCGATGGCCGCAGGTCGACGTCGCCGTGATACCAGACAGTCGTGCGGTTGATATTCGGCTTGTTGTCGATCGCGTTGTGGTGGCAGGAGATGAACAGGTCGGCTCCCCATTCATTGGCCGTCTCGGCGCGATCCTTCAGGGACAGGTCGACATCCCCGTTGCGCGTCAGCCGCACTTCGGCACCGCAATGTGTGAGAAGGTCGCGAAGATACTGGGCGATGCGGAGGTTCATCTCCGCCTCGCGAACGCCGGTCGGGCCGCGTTTGTAGCCGGCGCGCTGCGGCTGGCCGCCGTGGCCGGGATCGATGCAAATCTTCACGCCTTTGAGGTATGCGGCATACGGCGGGATCGGGTATTGCTCCGTGCCGATGCGTTGCTGTGCGAAATCGGACGGGGCCGGAAGCAGCGTGTTGACGCGCGTCATCATGTCTTCCGCTGGCTGCGTGGCCACCGACGGCTCTTCAGCCACCGGCTGCGTGGCAGCCTGCTCCTCCGTCGGCGCCGGGGCCGGCGGCCAGTTCTGGTGCGGCGTGGCTGCACAGCCGACGATGAAAGTCGAAACGGCGAGAATTGTAAATAACCGATGAAGTCGCGTCAGGCTCATCAAGCGAGCTCCTTTGCTGTTGTCAGATTCACTGTGACCGTCAATCACGTAACCCCGGGGTCGACGCACGGCGCCAGGCGGTTATTCGTTCTCTTCGTCTCCCGCCAACCGGCTGATCACCAGGTACGGAAACCGGCGGTCTACGTTCAGCCGGCGAGCCATTGCCAAATACTTATCCCGGTCCTCCGGGAACCGCGCCGCAAGGGCCACCATGGCAACCCTCTTCTGTTCGGGATACTGCACGAAGCGAAGCGCCCTGTCGACGTGGGGCGCCGCGCTGCCAGTCAGCCAATCGGCCAGTAGCTGCTCGTCATCGCTACCGGCGCGCAACGCGTCCGTGCCCAGTTGAAGCAGCCGCTCGGCGCGTTCCGCGTTTATGGCACCGCCACCGTGTGCCGTGCCATCTGCGGCGAGGGCATAGAGCAGCAGATACAAGTACGCTTGCCCATGCTCAAGGTCGGCCGCGGCGATGGCGGCTTCATCCATTCGACCGGCCATGACCAGAGCGCCGAATAGAAGCTCCCGATCTCCAGACTGTTCGGCACGGGCAGTGTAAGTATCCGCATCCCCCCTTACATACGCAGTGATTGCTTCCAAGTAGTTTCGAATGTAATTGGCCTGTTCGGGATTACCGGCTTGTTTGGCCTCACTGACCACGCCTCGAATCAGCTCGCTCGCCTCGCTGTCGCGGCCGGATCGCAACAACAGGTACAGCTCATACTCTGTGGGCTGGGCGCTCAGGAAAGGAACGGGGTCGCGTTGGTGCAGCTCGAGCAGTTCGTCAAAGCGGCCGCAGCCGGCAAGCGCTTGCCGCTCCGTCGCCTTGAACAGAGTCGATTCGGGAACAAGCGCCAGGGCCTTCCGCGCGAGCTCGAGGGCTTCCGCGTACTGGGCGTCCGCAAGACGGTCGAAGCCGCGCGCATAATACGCGTAGGCGCTGGGCGTATTGCACTCCGACGCGCGGCGGAAATACTCGCCGGCTTTGATTGGGTCCGTCTCGAGTCGTCCGCGCAGATAGATGAGATCGGCGTTGTCCGGTTCGGCATCGACGTATTCCGTGTATTCCGCCACAAGGTCGTGATCCGGTTCGGCCTTCCGGCAGCACTCCTGATACATTCGATGCACGGGTACGTTCACTGGCCGCGCGCCCAGACGCGGACGCAGGATCGGCAACAACTCCGCGGGCTTCTTGATCGACATAAGCACGCTGAGGTACAGGTCGTTGTTCGGCTCGTACTGAGCAAGGTGCTCGATGTAATCGGTGGCCGCATCTTCACCGGCCTCCGAAGCGATGATGCCCAGAAGCGTTCGAAAGTCTGATTCCTGGAACTGATAGACGCGCGATTTCGTTACCGTTCCGGCGTGTTCGCTCATGCGAACCGAGTCCGGAAATTCCTGGAACGCGTAGTCGAGCCCGGTGAAGCTGTAAAGCAACAGACCGACGCGCACGGCGTGGCCGACGTCCTTGGCGTCGGCCGCTGAGGCCTCCGCTGCGTACGCCGCCTCCTCCCACACCAGCACGGCCGTCAGATCCGGATTGATCACAAATGTCTCCCTGCGGATCGGCCGGGTGAGCAGCGGCGTGGTTATCTCGCACGTCTGCGGCGGAATTGGCGGACCGCCTTCCGCGACGCGAACGTCTATCTTGCCTTCCGAAAGATGTATCGCTCTCGGCCGGCCAGGCGGAATCGTGTACGTCGCGCCGGCCACAGTGACCTTGTAGGGATGGTCGAGCCCGTTCACGAGGTACGCTTCGCGCGAGCGACCCTGGGCGTTGGCATACATGACGTAGCCGGCCACCACAATCAGCAAGAAAGCGGGAAATGCCAGCTTCGGCCATTTGCCGGAACGCGGCCGAGCCGCGGGCGTCGCCGCGGAGGCAAGATGCGCTGACGTGATCTTGCGCCCCGTCGCGCGATGCTTCTCAGATGACCTTCGAACGCGCTTGTAGTCCTTGTGGCCGGCCATGTCGGGAAACGCGGCGACCGCCGCGTCCAGCACGGTGAGCGCCTCCTGGTGCATTCCCCACTCCTGGTAGCCCTCGGCCACGAGCAGGAGCAGGCCGGCCGCCTTGCCGTCTTGCTTCTTTAGAACGTGCTGCAGGAGCTGCCATGCTTCGTCCGGCCTCTTTTGGTGCAGAACGGCGACCGCGAGTGCCTCCGAGATGTCCGTCGCCGGCTGAATCGCAAGGGCCGCGCGGTAGGCGCGCTCCGCGTCGGCGTAGCGATCAAAGAAGCCGTACGCGCTGCCGAGCAGTGATTGATTCTCGGCGCTATTCCGCGCGGATGGACCGAGCAGCGCGGCGATGTTATCTAACTCCTCGGGTGACTGGAACGCGACGCAGGCGCCGATTGCGCTGCGTACGGCTGCGTCGCTGTTCGGCTCCGCCCGAAGGGCACTCTGCGCCGCGGCCATCGCCTCGGCTTTCTGCCGGCGCCATTGCTTCGCAGACGCGACACGGTGCCGCTTGCAGTGCGGGCACTCATCGATGATGCGTTTGCGCCCCAGCGGAATGATCGGCAGGAAGAGAACGACGAAGTACTTCGTCGTGTCGTACGACCGGAGGTCGGTGAGCCGGCCGCAGTGCTGACACTGGTCGCGGCGTGCAAAGACGTTCGACTTGCCCCAGTACCAAGTGCCGATTCCGTTTACCACGTATGGCATGGTGCGGGTCTCCGTCGGTGACGCGGACCACCTCGCCGGCGACAGTGCCGGAAGCGAGGTACCGCTTTATACAGCAGATCGACCGCAAACAGAACCGCACGCTGCCCCGACCTGACCAGGGCGACGACGGGTGAACACTGTTGAACTTCGAAGGACTTGCCTGCGGAATCAGATGCGCCCGTCGGCATCGCGGGCCGCACCGGTACTCGGGGCCCCTAACCGTCACGACTCTGACGGGGCGCGATATACCCAGCGCCAGACTGTGCCGTCTTCCGGATCCTCGACAGAGCCGGCGTGCTGGAAACCGAGCTTTCGCAGGATGCACGTCGAGGCGTTCTCTTGTGGCAGCGTGTGGGCGGTGATACACCGCACAGACGCCTCGCCACGCGCGATGCGAACAAGCTCGCCGGCCATCGCGGTCGCCCAGCCCCGGCCTTCGTAGGCCGGAAAAGTAAAGTAGGCGATCTCGACCTCGCCGTCCGGCGTGGGGCCCGTCTTGAATCCACAGGTCCCGACGACTTGCCGAGTCGACGTGTCGACCGCCAGGTACCCGCCGAACTGCTCGTCCCTCGGCGACGCAGCGACCAACCCCAGCGTCTGTTCGACAACCTCGCGAACCCGCGCGATCTGCTCGCCCAGCCGGGCGCCATAGGTGTCGACGAACGCCTCGTCCCCCTCCGAAGCGACCCGTCGCAGGCGGTCATTTATGCAGCGGAGCTCTAGTCCGTTCATAAGAATGATCCGCTGATCCTTCTGACCGCGGCGACTCACTTCGGTCACTGCGACTCTCGGTACGCCTGGCCCTTCGCATAGACCTCCAGATGTTCGGTGATCTGTTTGACCGCGTCCGTTTGCCCCTTCGATTGGGCCAGTTGAATCGCCTGCTTCGCCGTCGCCACGGCTTCATTGAATCGACCCGCCTCCGCGTATGCGGCCGCCAGCGTGTCGAGCGCCATCGGCTCGTCCTCGCCGGCCTGCTTGACGCAATTCTCCGCCAAGCGCACCGCCTCCTGGCCGTCACGAAGTTCCGCCTCCGGCACGGTGGCCAACTGCCACGCCAGGTTGTTGGCCAGCATGAGGTTGTCGGGACTCTGCTCGAGGCCCTCGCGAAGGACATTCATCGCCTCGGCGTAGCGCTTCTGCGCGTAGAGGGCACTGCTCAGGCCGGCCCGCGACTCCTCGTGCGAGGGATCGAGCGAGAGCGCGACGCGGAAATGCTGCTCCGCTTCGGCCGGCTTGCCGGCCTTGGCCAACGCCAGACCGAGATAGGAATGCGCTCCGAGGTAGACTGGCATGGCCTCGACAGCCTTCTTCAGATTCGCGACGGCCTCATCCGTTCTCCCCAGCTCGCCCAGGACCTTGCCGAGGCGGTAGTGGGCGACGGCGTCGCGGGGGCGCAGCTTGAGAAGCGCCTCGTACTGCGCGACCGCCTCCTTGAAACGGTGCTGTCGCCTTAGCAACGTTGCGTACTGATCGTGGAAAGCCGGAACGTCAGGTGACTGAGCTATCACCTCTTTGAGAATGGGCTCGGCCACGTCCCAGCGCTCGGCGCCCATCGCCGATCGGGCCTGTTGAAACCGATTGTACTCTTTGAGCCGGTCCTTCGGGTCCGGTCCATCAAATCCCTGCAGCAACTCCAATTCGTTGCGTTCCGATTCGCTCGGCATGTACCCGCCGACGTACCCCAGCGCCGCCAGCCTCTCCGCAGCCGTTGAATCCATTGCCGAAACGCGCTCCGTGGATGTCACGAGTTTCATGGAGTCGCGGATCAGCTTCTCGAGCGCGGCTGACATTGCCTTCACGCGATCCGGATGCTCGCCGGAGACGTTGTGCTCTTCTTTCGGATCAGTAGCCAGATCGTACAGTTCGGGCGTTGGCGCCCGAACGTACTTCCAGCCATCGGCGCGATAACTCCGGAGTCGCGCATACCCGAATGCGTCGTTCGCCAGTGTCGACTCACCGTACGCGCCTTCATCCCGCAGGTCATTACCGGCAATCAGCGGCAGGAGGCTGCGACCTTGCGTATCCGCCGGAATGCCCTCACCAAGCAGCGACAGAATCGTCGGTGCGATGTCAATCGTGCGCACCTGCTGGCCGATCTTCCGGCCCGCCGGCAGGCCGCCCGGCCACCGGATGATGAGCGGAACGTGCATCGTGCTCTCGTAAATGTAATACCCGTGCGTCGTTTCGCCGTGCTCTCCGAGACTCTCGCCGTGATCGGCCGTCAGCACGACGACCGTGCTCTCCGCCAGTTGCGACTCGTGCAGGTATCGCAGCAGCCGGCCGATCTGCTCGTCGACAAAAGCGATCTCGCCGAGATACGGGTCCTTGTATTTCCGCCGAAACCGCGCCGGGGGATCGTAGGGTTGGTGCGGATCAAAGAAGTGGACCCACAGGAAGTACTTCTGGCTGCCGTGCTTGCTGAGCCACTTGATCGCTCGCGAGCAGACCGCGTCTGCCTGCTCGCTCTCGAGATTCGCCAGTCGCTCGAACCGTTCTCCGCGTTGTTCCTTGGTGGTCTCGCTCTGGTACGTGTCGAATCCCTGATCGATGCCCCAGATCCTATCGAGCACGTACGCGCCGACTTCCGCACCGGTGGCATAGCCAGCGGCGCGCAGCACCTCCGGCAGCGTCTCGTTGCCGGAATCCGTCAGGTAGGCGCCGTTCAGCCGCGCGCGGTGTACGTACGGATAAGTTCCCGTCAGAATGCTCGCGTGCGAGGGCAGCGTCAGCGGGACGCAGGACACGCAGTCGTTGAACAGCACCCCGTCCTCGGCCAGCGAATCAATGTTCGGCGTGCTGATGAACGGGTGACCGTAGCACGCCAGGCAGTCGGCCCGCGTCGTGTCGAGCGTGATGAGCAGGACGTTGCGTCCGGCCGCATCGCCCGCGTGGGGCCCCTTCAACACGATCAGACCGATCCAGAGTCCGGCGGCCATAGCCACCACCCCGCCCACCAAAAGCAGATAGGCCCATCGCCTCCGGCCGGGGCGCCCGCCGACGGCCTCGCCCGGCGATCCGCTTTGCCGCCTGCTCTTGCGGACGTTATCAGGCGTTTC
>JBECKQ010000174.1:0-3924 GCA_040235375.1 Phycisphaerae bacterium
GATCGTCTTCGTGTGCCTCCTCGTGATCCGCGCTCGGACTCTGTTGGGCGGCAATCGCACCCGCCGCGGATGATCGGTTCCAAGAGGCCGCTGCATACGAGGCGTAAATCCCGCCGCCGGCCAGCACGCCGGCAGTCAGACCGATTACCAGAAGGGTGATATCCTTCACTGACATTCCTTTAGCTCCACTGAGGCCGCCTACAGCAGCCATGCCGCGAGCGCACTGAGCGCAGAATCGACGACGAATTCCCGTGCGACGTTGGCGTTTTCGCTCGCGCATCCGGCAGGCAGCCCGAACAGGCTCAGCGCCAGGACGCCGAGTTTCATGGCGCGCTTCCAACATCCGGCTTGCATGGTCATTGGTTACTCCCCGCCGCTGTGGGTTTCTCGGTTTCGGCCGGCTTCGTCGTCGGCGTTGACTCGGTCGCCCGCCGGCTCATTTCCTCGAGCAGCCGGTCGAAGGGCAGCCCGACCGTGCGCTCCAGAAGCGGTACGGCCGCAGCCGCCGCCTCCATCGCGGCGGCATGCCGATCCCGGCCCGCCAGAAAGGTCCGCTCCGCATCCAGCACCGACAGGATGGAAGATTGGCCGGCGCGATAGGACTCGCGTGAAAGCTCCAGACTCCGCGCGGCCTGCGGGACCAGCTCATCGCGGTAGAAGCGAGCCACGTCCCAGGCGGTGCGCGCCTGGTCCGCGGCGTCGCGCACTTCCTGTTCGATAGCGCGTTGGAGACCTTCGAGCTCACCCAACCGCCGCTCTAACGCAAACCGGGCCTTGGCGATCTGCGCCTGGTTCTGATCGAAAACCGGCAGCTCCAGCGACAGCGAAGGCCCGATGATGAAATCCGTGTCCACATCGCGAGCGGAACGGGGCTCGATCTCCGGCGCCGCCAGGCGGCCGGCCGCGATCGAGCTGCGCGCGGTGTCCGCCAGGAGATTGCGTCCGCCGGCACGTGGCCGTGCCTCGCGCTCGAACGCCAGTCCCAGTGCGACTTCGGGAAACACCCGGCGACATTCGAGCAGCAACTGCTCGCGCGCACTGCGTGCCGATTCACGCAGCGCCTTGGCGTCGAGGCGTTCCTTCAAGGCGATTGCCGTCAGGGACTCGCCGTCAAGTGCCTGGCTCGGCGGCTCCGGCAGCGCGTCGGACAGAACCAGTTCGTCCGCGCGTATCGCCAGCCCCAGCACCATCGCCAGCGATCGTCGTGCGGACGCGGCCGCCTGCCGCGCTTGCGTAACCGCCAGGTCCGCCTCGAGCAGGACGCCGCGCGCCAGATTCGTATCCAGCTCGCTGCCCGCCCCCGCCTGGTGGCGGAAATCAGTCAGCTCGAAGACGGTCTGACTGGCCGTTCGGTTGTCCCGCGCGATCTGAAGTCGGTGATCGGCCCCAACCGCCGCGTAGTAGGCAATCTTCGCTTCCGCGGCCTGCTCCGCGGCAAGCGCCGCAACCTCGCGGATTGTCTGCTCGACGTTTCGTTGTGCGGCCCGCTTGCGGACCGGAATCTGCCACAGGTCGGCGATGTTCTGCGCCAAGTCGAAATCGACGTTGGCCAGGCCGCCCGCGGCCGGCAGCCGCAGCGCCACGCCAAGCGATGGGTTGCTCAGCAGCCCGGCCTGGACAAGATCGGCGTGCGCCACGCCCACGTCGTACAGCGCCGCCTGCAACAGCGAATTGTTCAGAAGACACACCTGCACGGCCTCGTCCACGGTGAGGCCGTCCGCCATCAGGCCATCGACGGTCGCCTGTGTCTCTTCGCCCCGGTCCGGTCGGAACGACGTCGCCGCGCCGGTCGCCGAGGCGATGTGCTGTTGCACGCGATCGAAGTCCGCCGCGGGATCGACCGTTGCGCAGCCCCCGATCGCCGTCGCCATCGAGCCGATGGAGAGACCGATGAATCCGCGAATACTGAATGCCCACGATTGATGCATGTCCCGTTCCTGCCGGTTGAAGGCGGCGCGCTGCGACACAATGGTCGACGGCAGTCGCGCCGTGCACGCAGAACCCGCGCAAGCGAGCGCCGGTTGACGCACCTGAGAAGGCGACGCAGGTCGGAATGCCGAATCAGATCAGCAGGGGGATGTCGCTGTCGGGAAAGGGCAAACGCCTCGGCGGGCGATGAATCTCCTGCTCCGCGAGCAGATCGCGTCCAGGTCTGCCGCTCGAATCCGGCGATGTGGCGCCGAGCAGCACGGCAGCCGACGAGCGGACGAGTTGATCGAGTCGAGTTTGCTCAATGTGGGGCGTCCGCTGTCCGCACGGATCGGCATCGCAACTCTTTTCGTGCGTGCAGGGGGCGGACTCATCCTCTTGACAGGGCGTGCTGCCTTCCAATTCGGCCAGGGACACGCAGCACTGGATGTCGCTGCTGCAGGGGTGATGCATGATACCGCCTTGGCACATCGCGGGGATAACCACGAGCGACCAGGCAGTCAGAATGGCGGCGATAAACGGGCGATGCACCATTGGCGAAGCGTAGTAACGCCCTTGCCCGGATGCAAATGCAGAGAATGGTGCCGGATTTGGGCTACTGCTCGCGGTTGTTCGCCTTCCAGGCGGCGCCGTCGCGGTCGCTGTATTTTTGAATGGTGCGCTGAATGCACGCGTCGAGGTCGATGCCGAGGACGTTGGCGAAGGCCACGAGGGTGAAGAGCAAGTCGCCGACTTCGGCGTCAAGGTCGGTGGGTGTGGACCGAGGGCGCAGGCCCCGGCCGCGCTGGAGGTCGCTGCTGATCTCGCCCAGCTCCTCGACGAGGCGGGCGAGCAGGTGGAACTCGTCCCAATAACCGCCGTGCTCCCTGATCCATGTGTCGACGGCGGTTTGCAGCTCGGGCAGGTTCATCGGTCTACTCCGATCAATTGGTCATCGCCTTGGCGTACTTATATCCGCGCTGCCTGTCCGGGCGGCGGAGCCGGTGAGCTCTTCGAGGCGGTCGAGGCACAACTGCGACCATGTTTCCATCTCATCGCGGACATTCCGCAGCTCGGCCGGCGTCAAGAAATCCATCTGCGTGATCATCTGCTCACGTTTTTGAACGCTGGGCGAACTGAGCGACCAGTGGTGCACAACGCCGAGGTGCACGCGGCCGACGTCCGTCGAGTCGTCGTTGAGCAGGGCGACGACGCGGTCGACGTGCTCGGCCTGCACGTCGATCTCCTCGGCCACTTCGCGGGCGACGGCGGTGCGGTAGGCGTCGTGGAAGTCGGCGTTGAACAGAGGCATGTCGTCGACGGGGTTGATGTGGCCGCCGATGCCGATCGAACGCAGCCCGACGAGCCGCGTCTCGCCGGCGCGCTTGCCGCGGACGTAGGTGAGGTATTTTCCGCCGGCGCCGATGATGACGTAGGGGATCAGTTGCTTGAGCCCGCGGTCGTGCTCCGCCTGCGAGCGAGGGACAAAGCGTGGCACGCCAGGCGCGAGCAGCTCGTCGAGCAGACGCTGGGCTTCGAGTCGAAGACCCTGGAATGCGCCGAGGGCGTCAAAGACGCTGCGTTCGACGACGAGCACCTGTTCTTGGGCAGGCATGAGCGTTCCGACCCGGTTGCGCCGCGAAACCACACACAAAGTGTCACTCTTTGGCACTTTAGGAGGTATCCGGCCTGTTCGTTAACGAAAGCGTCGCCTCCGGCCGGGCTCGACCGTGGCGACGCGCAAAAACAACGGAGAGGGCGGGATTCGAACCCGCGGTACAGGTTTATACCCGTACGCCGGTTTAGCAAACCGGTGCTTTAAGCCGCTCAGCCACCTCTCCGGGGCTGCTCGCTTACATCGCCGGCCCCAACCGGGCCGGCGTCGGGCCCCGTCGGACGGTCCGGCCGGACCGAACGGGCCCAAGTTCACTTGTGCCATCTTGCCACGCCGGCGGTCGCCCGTCGCGTGTGCGAAGGGGCCCGGCAGGCGGCACGGCGCGTCAGTCTACTGCGCAC
>JBECKQ010000189.1:0-9681 GCA_040235375.1 Phycisphaerae bacterium
CTTCAACACCGCCTCGTCGTTCTTCAATTCGATTCTCTGGCAGAACGCAGCGCCGTCCGGACCCCAGATCGCCCTGACCGAAGGCACCGATCCCAGCAGCCTGCACGTCTCCTACTCCGACGTGCAGGGCGGCGAGGCCGCCGCCTACGTTGATCCCGGAACGGAGCTGATCTGGGAGACGAACAATCTCCACACCAATCCGGCACTTGGCCCGGGCCTCTGGCTGACCGCCGGATCGCCGGCCATCAATGCCGGCTCGAATGACGTGCCGCTCCTGCCCGACCGGGATTTCGCCGGCGGGCTGCGCGTGCAGCAGTGCCGCGTGGACCTCGGCGCGTACGAGTCGCCGTACGCGGTCTTTGTCGACTGCAACTACACCGGCGTGGACGACGCCTGCGAGATCGCCTCCGGCGCCAGCGCCGATTGCGACGGCAACCAGGTCCCGGACGAGTGCCAGCCCGATTGCAACGGCAACGCCATTGCCGACGTTTGCGAAATCACCGCCGGCACGAGCGAGGACTGCAACGGCAACGGATCGCCCGACACGTGCGACGTGCTGGCCGGCATCAGCAGCGACTGCGATGCGAACGGCATCCCCGACGAGTGCCAACTGGCGGCACTGCCGCCCGCGGGCGAACTGGCCGATACCTGTGCTGCCGCGGTGCCGGTTCAGACCGGCGTGGTGTACCTCGGCGAGACCGACGGACACGCGTCCGATGGCGATGCCATCTGCGGCCTGGCGAGTGACAGCCCGGCCGTCTGGTTCCGCTACACGCCGCTGACCGACGGCGCCGCCACCGTCTCCCTGTGCGGATCGGACTACGACACTGTCCTGTCGGTCTACGACGAATGTCCCGGCACGACCGACCGCGAACTCGCCTGCAACGACGACGTCGGCACGACCGGCTGCGACCGCCAGTCCGAGTTGGCGCTTGATGTCACCGCCGGCGATGATTACTTCATCCGCGTCAGCGGCTATCTCGGACTGACCGGTGTGTTCCATCTCCAGGTCACCGGCCCGCAGAATGTCGAGTCGGCCGCCGACTGCAACAGCAACGGCGTCATCGACGCCTGCGACATCACCGCCGGTACGGCCAACGACTGCAACGAGAACGGCGTGCCCGACGCGTGCGACAACCTCGCCGCCGGCGACGTGAACGCCGACGGCGCCGTCGATCTCGCCGACTTTGCCGCCCAGACGTTGTGCCTGACCGGCCCGTACTGCGAGTCGGAGCCGTGCGAGCCGGCCGCCTACGTCGATGGCTGCTGCGCACTGGCCGACCTCGACGGCGACGGTGACGTGGACCTGGCCGACTGGCACCTGCTGCTCAACCTCGTCGGGCAGTAGCCCAAGGGTCTGGCTCGTTTTCGCGAAGGGTCTGGCTCGTTTTCGCCAAGGGTCTGGCTCGTTTTCGCGGCCGCGCAGTGCCGTCAGGAACGTCGATGACGATCCATCGCCCAAGTGCCGGCCGATGAACGAACCGGAGCGAAAACGTGCCTGACCCTCTCGACCGGCCCGCTGTCCGGAGGTACGCCCTTGAACCAGGAATTCCACTGCACTCGATGCGGAGGCACGGAGGAGCACCCTCTTCCGTGGTATGATCGCCCCTTCTACGCCGCGAAGAAGGTCCGCAGGTGCCGACAGTGCGGGACGATATACGAGGATCCACTGTCCGCGGCGTCGCAGGTCGTTCTCGCCATCTTCGGATCGAGCAGCTTGATTCTGGGTATCTCAGAGTTGGTGCAGGCCTATCTCGCTCATCGCCGGCTCTCGAAGTGTACTGGATCGCTCCTTCTCGTGGCGGGAGGAATTTTCCTGCTCGGCAGGCTGATCCAGGAATGGCGTCGAGAAGACAAGCCGCGCGGCACGGAACGTCATGTCGGCAGTAAAACGGCTCATGAGGACGAAAACTGCCATTGATCCTTGTGAACGATAGAGGGGGCCTGTTGGGAAGCGACTCGCCCAAGGGTCTGGCCTCGCGTGTGCGTAGGGTCTGGCTCGTTTTCGCGGCCGAGCGGTGGCGTCAGGAAAGTCGATGACGATCCGTCATGGTAGCGCCTGGCGATCAACGAAGCCGTCGCGAAAGCGTGACCCTCTCACGTCGCCGGCCCTCTCGCACCATCCGATCTTGTCATGCAAGCGAGCTCTTGACTCATCGGCTATAATTCAACTGCGAAGCGGGCAGAGGCGATCGCTCGGCGGCGTCGCGACGCGGCGCCTCCGGGAGGAAAGTCCGAACTGGGCAGGGCACGGTGGTTGGTAACGCCAACCCGGCGCAAGCCGAGGGAAAGTGCCACAGAAACGACACCGCCCTTGACGCGCCGCCACCCGATGCGCGTCGCCGCCGGCCATCGTGCCGGCCGTCCCGCGCCGCGGGAGGCGGCGTGTCAAGGGTAAGGGTGAAATGGTGCGGTAAGAGCGCACCGCGCGGCTGGTGACAGTCGCGGCAGGGCAAACCCCACCGCCAGCAAGCCCGCGCAGCAGCCAACAGGCGGCCCGTCTGAGCACCGGCCACGGTGCAGGCTGCGGGTAGGGTGCTCGAGCCGGCAGGCGACTGCCGGCCCAGATGAATGATCGCCCGCGCCTTAGGACGCGAACAGAATTCGGCTTACGAGCCCGCTTCGCAGTTTTTCTCGTCCGCCGCTTCGGTGCCGGCGGGAGTGGCCGGCGTCTCCGGCGGATAGATTCCGTATATCCCCGGAAGGACCTTGCGCAGGCGCTTGAGCGTTCGGCTCACCGCCGTGTCGTCGTCCTCCCCGTCCGCGCCGCCGCCCACCGATTCCGACTCGGCTGCACCGCCGGTCGCCCGTCGGCTCGCCGCGGCCGAACGCTGCAAGGCACGCTCGACGGCCGCCTCCGCGCGACGCTGCTCCGCCAGAACGTGCGATAGCTTCGCCAAGCGCTGGACACCCTTCTCATCCGCCTCTGCCATCAGCTGACGGATGATCTCCTGGACGACGCATAGATAGGCGCCGCGCCCGGCCCCGTCGCCCCCCTCGCAGGCCTCGACGATCTCGCGCAAGTCCTTGTTGAGCAGGTCGCCGATGTGGCCCAGAATCTGCCGAAGGTCGGCACTGCGCGACGCCCGCCGCGTGTCGCACGTGTCCCCACTTGAACCTCCGCCCGCCGTCTCTTTTGTGGACGCGCCCGTCGTCTCATTTTTCTCCTTCGTTTGCTTACGCGGTTTCCTCTTCGCTGGCGTCCGGGCTGGCATGGCGATCTCCCACTGCTTGGAAAAGACTCCCGACCCCTTTTCACGAATCGAGGGCCGGGTCCGCGATGATGCGCTCGGCCACCTCCATGCCCGCGCTGGTCAGGCGGAACCAGCGCTTGCGCCAGGGCGTGGAGCGCTCGTCGGGCTCGTTGTCGGCGACGACGCGATGGAGGTAACCCTTCTCGCACAGATAGGCGATATCACGGCGGAACTGGTCCCACTCCAGCGTGGGAAAGACGCTCAGCAGGCTGCGCAGAAGCTGCTCGGCCTGCAGCGCGGCCGGATACAGCAGTTTGAGCGCCACCAGCGCCTCGCTGCGCACCCGCTTGATCTCGTTTGGCGTTCGTCCGTTTGCCATCAGTGGTTCTCCCCGCCATTGGCGCCGTTCTGCGCCGGCCGTTGCGGAAGCGCCCCGGCGCGGCGCACGGTGCGCTCGACGGTGGTCGCCAGGGCGGCCATGCCGTCGAGCTCCGTCTCGGCGCGTGCCATTGATTGACACAATTTCTCGATCTGGCCGCGAGCCCACATCGACTCGCGGAGCCACTCCTCCTTCGTGGCGTAGTCGCGGCGGATGTCGGTGAGATCGCCCGCCAGGCGGTTCACGCTGGCCTCCAGCAGGTCGACGCGCTGCGAAAGGTCCGCCAGCCGGCCGACCTGCTGCTCGCGCAGGCCGCGAAGATAGAACGTGATCACCGTCAGCGGCACACCCACCAGCGGCGCGAGCACGGCGATCACCGTTGCGGCGGTTTCGAAGGCATTCATGATGGGGCCGCGCCTCCACCGGTGAGATGGTTGATGATGGTGCCGACGAGGGCGAGCAGGCGGTTGGCCGTGTCGGCGCGGATGAGGCCGTCGCTCAACTCCTCGCGGAAACGTCGAACGGTGTCGTGGTTTTTGAGACTGACGACCGTGGTCGTGCGTGGCGGCGCCGCGATGAGGTCGTCGATGGCGTCGCCGCCGGCGCCTTGTACGGCGTCGTCCAATGCCGCGACGAGCTGGTCGAGCTGTTCGGTTGCGCTCATGGATTGGTCCCTCCGTTGTGCGGGTTGTTCGGATCGGGCTGCGTTGCATCGCCGCCGCCGACGGTCGCCGATTCCTCCACCGGCTCGTTCGCCGGATGCACCGTTTCGAGAAGCGAAAGCAGGTAACGCCGCGTCTCGTCTTCGAGCGTCAGAGACTGCACGGCCAGTCGCCGGAGGCCGTCGGCCACTTCGACGGCCGTGTCCGCGTTGTCGAGCGCCGCCCGATAGCGTTCCAGTTCGACGTGCCGATCCTCGCGGACGCGGGCGAGCGCCGTCTTGAACGCGGCGGCGTGCGCGGCGCAGAGCTGCTCGTCATCGTTGTCCCGCCGGATGCGGGCGATGAACGCGTCGATCGCCGCGGACTCGCGACGGCTGTCGGCCGCCTCCAGTTCGTCGTGGTATTCGACCAGTGCCGTCCGGGTCGCCGCCGCCAGTGAATCGAGCGCGTCGGCCGCCGCCAGATCGACTCGGGCGTTGCCGGCGCAGCCTGCCGCGGCGACAAATACGACCACGGCTGCCACCGCCGCGAAATCGAGTGCCTGGGCTCGCATGTCGGTGTCCTCCCTTTCCGGGAACCCCTTCCCCGTCGCCCTTAGAACGCGCTGGGCGTGTCAGTGGTGAGAATCCCGTGCAGAAAAAAACGCCGTGTTTTGCTGAAAACCCGCTATAATGGACGCCTCAGTTCCGGTTTGTCTTTGAATGCCGGCAGTTCTGTCGGGAGGTGGGCGATGCGATCACGTCAGCGGACCGGCGAAAGGGCCGCAATCTTCGCGGCAATACTGGCGGCGGCATTGCTCGGCGGATGCCAATCGGGCTCGCCGCCTCCGGACGATTCCAACGAACCCGACGACGGATCGAACACAACGTTCGACGAGCAGGCCGTCATGAACGCCCCCAATCTCGACGCCTGGTTCGAGGCCGTCTCGCGCCGACCGCCCGGCTACGATCCGTCGCCGGCCGTCACCACCTCGCGACTCATCGAAGAGGCCCACCGAAGCGGCGAATTGACCGACGAGGAGTGTTACGTCGCGCGCCTTCAGGCCGCGTTCGATCCCGACGCCCTCGACGAACGCTTCCGCGGCGAGCCCGACGGCATGCGCGACAACACCTGCCTGCTTCGCGAAGTCCGCCGCGACTTCGATTCAATGTCATCCGCAACACAATCTCTCGTCGAGCCGTACCTGCTCTCCTTCGACGATCCCGACAGCTTCTGGCATCTTGAAGACGAACCGCGCGGCGAGGACGTCATGGCCAAAGCCCCGCCTGCCCGCACCTTCCGCGACATGGAACGACCGGCCGGCGATGCGTACTTCATCATCACCGCCCCGCCCGGCGTCGGCGAAGACGCCCGCGACATCGTCCGGGAAGCCCTCTACTATGCCTACGACCGATTCGTCGACATCGGCTTCCCCGAGCCCACCGACTGGATCCGCATCTCCCTCCGCGAGGGGCTTCTCGCCTCCGACCGCTACGGCGAGCAGTTCATGGCCGACCTCGCCGGCCACGAACGCTGCCACATCCTGCTCGAGCTCTGGCTCGATGACGACACCCTTCGCTCGACCGCCGCCCACGAACTCTTCCATTGCTTCCAGGATTACGTCGAGGACGAGGTCGGCATCCAGTACGGACCCTGGGTCTGGGAATCGACCGCCGTCTGGTCCGAGGAACTCGTCTACCCCGACCTCAACACCGAGCACGAATACGACGAGGACTTCTTCGGCTCGCTGGCCGAATTCCTCTTCGACGCCAGCGGCACGCTCGAATACGGCTCCTACATGTTCTGGTTCTTCCTCTACCAGCGGGCCGAGAAGACCGGTGACATCGTCCGTCAGTACTACGAGGACATTCACGCTCTGGGCACCGTCGAGACCATCGGCGGCCAGGAGGGCTTCCACGAACTCTTCAAGGAATACGCGCTGTGGAACCTGAATTCGGAGCCCTACAAGTACTACGAGGACTTCGGTGATATGCCCGTCCTCATGCCCCACGGCTTCTCCATCGACCGTGAACACATCACGCCCGATGGCGTGCTCTATCAGGAAGTGTTCGCATCCGAGGGCGGCATCACGTATTACGCCTACACGTTCGACGACCTTGTCAGCCGCGTCGAATTCGACCTGCACGAAGTCACCTCCCGCGGCGACCATGTCGGCGTGCAGATGCTTTACCGCATCGATCGGCAATGGGAATACCAGGACGTCTCGAACCGTGAGGAAATCGTCTTCTGTCGCACCCGGGCTGCGGAGGCGGTCGATGCCGTCATCCTGATCGTCTCCAACGCCGCCCTCGACATCTCCGACCCCGACTCGCTGCTCACCGCCCAGATGACCGTCGACGGCACCGAGTGGTGCCTGCCTTCCTGGAACGGCTTCGTCGAGTGCAGTTCGAGCGCCAGCGGGCCCGGCGACGGCCGCGGCAGCGACGACTTGCTCGACCCCGGCAACTACACTTCGCACAGCCGGACCCGCGTCAACGCCACCCTCGTCCACGACGACGTGAGCGGCGACTTCTACGCCACGCAGCGGACGGCCAGCATCTCCAGCCAGTACCGCTGGTTCTGGCAGCACCCCATCTCCTCTTTTGCCGACACCTTCGGCCAGACCGTCTGGGAGCAGCGCATCGAAAACAAGCACGCCAGCCGGACATACAACTACGAATCCGATGGCCACTGCCCCCCCGACTGCGACGGGCTGCCCAGGATGATCCGTCGCCTCGAAGACCAGGACAACGTCTACCGCCTCAACGACAGCAGCTACAGCGACGTCGGCACCTACATCTCCCGCTACGCGTCCTATTACGTTCCCGGCTCTCTCGGCCTGATGCAGGGCCACGTCGCCGAGATTCGAACCACCGAGGACGAGCATGACATCAACATTTACTGCCCCTCCGACTACTTCGACCTGACCATGTCCGACGACGGCCTCACCCTGACCGGCTCCTACTCCGACGGCAACACCTCCTGCACCGCCGAATTCCGCTACGAGTAACGGCCGCCGGCCCGAGCGCCGCGGACGGGCTGGCGACCGGCTTTTCCTGACCATTTTCGCGGCCATCGTAAAACGGTCGCGACCATACTACGACGGCCCGTAAAATGGTCGCGATCAGTGCCGTACACGTACGGAACACGCGTGCTCACCAAAACAGCAGGGGAGGACAGGCACTCAAAGCTCCTGTCCGGTAGGCCGGAACAGAATCTCGTTGATGTCCACGTCCGCCGGCTGCTCGATCGCGAAAGCGACCGCCCGCGCGAAGGAGTCGGCGGGGATCGCCACGTTCTCGTAGAACTTCTGGACGCCGCTGGCCGACTCCTCGTCGGTGATGTGGCTCGGCAACTCGGTGTCGACCGCGCCGGGGGAGATGATGGTCGTCCGCAGGTTGTACGGCTTGACCTCGGTTCGCAGGCCTTCGGAGATGGCGCGGACCGCGTGCTTGGTCGCGCAGTACACGGTGCCGGCCGGCGTCACCTTGTGCCCCGCGACGGACGAGACGTTGATGATGTGCCCGGATTTCTGGCGCTGCATGTGCGGCAGAACGGCCGCAATGCCGTAGAGCACGCCCTTGACGTTGACGTCGATCATGTTGTCCCACTCGTCAACCTTGAGCCGTTCGAGCGGGGACTGCTGCATGAGACCGGCGTTGTTGATCATAACATCGACGCGCCCGAACTGCTCGACCGCTGCGTCCACCAGCCGCTTGACCTGCGCGCGATCGGTGACGTCCGTCTGGACGGCGACCGCCTTGCCTCCGCCCCGGGTCAGCTCGTCCGCAAGCGACTTGATGCGATCCTTGCGGCGCGCACCGAGGACGACACGGGCGCCCTCGGCCGCGAGGTGCCGGGCGGCGGCCTCGCCGAGGCCGCTACTCGCCCCGGTGATCACAACGACTTTCCCGTTTATGTTCTCGCTCATGAGTAGATTCCTTTCGTATCACCTCTCCGTCGCGTGCTTGAAATCACGCTTCCGTCCCGCGCGGGACAACCCGCACGGCGGCGGCACGGGCGCGCTCGCTCGCGCCATTTGCTTCTTCACATCGAGTAGCCCGGTTTTTTGAAGAGCTTGTCCGGCTGGTCCACGATGTCGGGCTTGTACACCTTGTCTTTCCAGTCCTGGGGACTGATTTCTTCAAACGCGACGGAGACTGATTCCTCTCCGTAGTCCAGCTCATCCATCACATCCCTGGTGATGGCATCGGCGAGACGCTGCTTCTGCTGCTGCGTCTTGCCGGGCCAGAGTTTGACAATGACGTGCGGCACTGCTGGCTCCTTTGCTGCGAGTCATTTCCGGTACTGCTGGTCGCTCACCTGCTCGAGCCACTCGACGGGGCTGCCGTTCTGGGCTTCCTGGATCGCGACATGCGACATCGCGTTCGTCGGCGTCGCACCGTGCCAGTGCTTCACGCCGGGCGGGAACCACACGACGTCGCCCGGGCGGACCTCCTGAATCGGCTCGCCCTCCTGCTGCACCCAGCCGAGCCCGGAGGTGATGATGAGGTGCTGGCCCAGCGGATGCGTGTGCCACGCGGTACGGGCGCCGGGCTCGAACGTGACGATGGCGCCCGATACCCTTGAGGGCTCCTTGGCGTCGAACAACGAATCGATGCGCACCGAGCCCGTAAACCATTCGGCCGGACCTTCTTGCGAGGGCTTTGAACCGACTCTCCTGATACCGATTTCCATGTCGTTCTCCCGTTGTTGAGTGTGACGGCCCCGGGCTCGTGCGAGGTTCATCGCCGGCAGCGCGAACGCGGTAGCGGCCCCGATCCTCAGAAAATCCCGGCAGGCGCTTCCGGCTGTATCGTTAAGCTACGGCGTACGGCCCTGCTCCCTCAGAGGTTCCGTTGTTCCTACGGGAGCACAACCGCGGCGCGCCCACGCCGACTTCTCCTCAGTTAAGAAGGCGTGCCGTCCGCCAGAGTAACGCCACGACTTTCTTGAAGGACTGTAGGCATGAAGCTTGATCAGGCGATATGAAATTCTCGAAAGTGCTTGCGCGATCCTCCAGGAGGGCTGATCGCGCTGCGAAACAGGCGGCAGAGTCGCGTACAATGGCAAAGATGCGCCAAAGCCCGGCATCAATGGGTCAATCGTCGCGCTGGCCCGCCATGATGGCTTAGTCGAGATTCACGGCGACAGTTCTGTCGATGCGGAGGCAAGCCTTGTCGCCGACGCAATCACCGCGGACCCCTCGTCGTCCCGGCGAGGACCTTTCTCTCGCAACTTCCTTGATCCTGGCCCTGCCGTGCATCCGTGAGTGCGCTCTTGAATGCACGCATGGCCGGCGAGATATGCTTGTCCGGGTGCCGAACAAGAAGAAGGGGACGCGTGAGCCTCAGGCCGCGCACCTCGATTCGCTTCAGCTCCCCGCTTTGCAATTCCCGTTCGATTCCGCGGATGGACATGAAGGAGATTCCCATTCCGGCGCGCACGAGGGCCTTGATACCCTCGG
>JBECKQ010000202.1:0-9082 GCA_040235375.1 Phycisphaerae bacterium
GCAATGGATGCGCCCGGATCTCGAATGGATGATCGACGCCACGGACGATGCCTATCGCGAAGCCTTGCACGGCAGCGCCATCAAACGCGCCAAGCCACAAATGCTGCGCCGCAACGCGCAGAACGCCCGCGATAACCTGAAGTGGCTACACAACGATGGCAGTTGAACAGCGGAACCGATCAATCCTCCTGCGCGGCTGAGGCCCGTTCGGACCGGAGGATGATGCCCAATTCCTCCATCGACAGGGCGCGGGTAATCGCGATGTAGATCAGGCCACCGGCGGCGATCGCCGCCACCAGCACCACCGTCTCGCGCTCGCTGAGGAGCGCGCGAGACGTGGAGCCGTTCATCAGCCACCAGACGGCCGCGCCCATTGCGGTCGTGGCCGCCACCGACTGTACGGCTGTCGTGATGGTGCTTCGCCACTGCAATTGCGGCAGGCGGCGCGTCAGCGCGGTGGCCAGAAGCGCGGTCTGAAGGAATGCGGTGATCGCGGTGGCCAGGGCAACGCCTGACTCACGCATGGGCCCCACCAGCAGCAGGTTCAGAACTAGGTTGAAGAGCACCATGCTCATGGCGATCCGGACCGGCGTGCGGCTGTCTTCCATCGAATAGAACGAGCGAACGAGAATGTGCTGCATCGAGTACGCCCATATTCCCAGGCCGTAATAGCTCAGCGAACTCGCGACACGCGACGTGTCGGACGGCGTGAACGCACCGTGCTGGAACAGCGTGCGGACCAGCGGCCCAGCAATGAGGATCAGCCCGACGCCGGCCGGGATCGTAATGAACAGCGCCGTGCGCATGCCGTATTCGATCGCGCGAGCGAGCCCCGAGCGGTCATTGGTCGCGTGCGCGTGCGCCAGCATGGGAAAGATCGCCGTGGCGAGGGCCGTCCCGAAAATCCCGAGCGGCAGGTTGTAGAGATACTGGCTGAAGCCGAGCACGGCCGGACCACGCCCGTCGGGGACGAAGAAGAACGCGATCAGAAAGTCGCAGAACGTGTTGATCTGCACGGCCGACAATCCGATGATCATCGGCGCCATCATCTTCGTGACCCGCCGGACGCCCGAGCCCGCCCAGTCGAAGTTGACCCGCACCTTGAATCCGATCCCCCGGACCCAGGCGACCTGCATGCCCAACTGGAGCCCGCCGGCGACGAGCACGCTGACGGCCACCACGATCAGGTGCGCATACGGACTCAGTCCGAGGATCGCGCCGCCGAACCACGCCGTCAGCATGACCACAACGTTGAACACAAGCGGCGCCAGCGCGGGCGAGGTGAAACGATTGCAGCTCTGCAGCACGCCGCCGAAGAACGCCGTCAGGCAGATCAACGGCATATAGGGCAGCATGACCGCCGCCAGAACGAGCGTCGGGCTGGGCGTGAACCTGCTGATGACAAACAGCACCAGCTCACCGACGACCAGCAACGCCAGGAGCACCGAGCAGGCGAAGGTCAGCACGCCGCCGGTCAGGCGCTCGGCCGCTTCATCCCCGTCGTCCGCACGGGAGCGGGCGAACACGGGGATGAACGACGACGTGAGCGCTCCTTCGCCGAAGAGCCGGCGGGCCAGATTCGGCAACTGAAATCCGATTCGAAAGGCGCTGAACAGCGGGCTGGCGCCGAAGAAATGGCCGTACACCATCTCCCGGAGCAGCCCGAGCACGCGAGAAGCCAGGGTCAAGGCCGCGATCCGGCGGGCCGCCCCCACGAATCGATGATGCTTGGACACGGCCGTCTTTATAGGGGTGGCGGGTTGCGGAAACAAGGCGTCAACGATAGCTTCGCGGGCCGATTTTGCGCCGGGGCATTCGCCTTCCAGCCGGAGGGGGAGGCGACGCGGCGCGCCTGGCAAGAGGCGCTCGCCGCGCGGGCAGCGGCGCGGCTGCCGGAATGTCTCCGGCCGAGCGTCGAGATTGGACTACTGTGGGCCGGCGGCGAGCAATAGAATCCGCCAGTATGATCGGAGACCATCGCGCCACGCGCGAGCTAGGATGGAGACCAGATTATGACGCACATTGTTGCTGAGCCGTGCATCGCCTGTAAATACACGGATTGCGTGGCGGTGTGCCCGGTCGACTGTTTTCACGAGGGCGTGAACTTCCTGGTGATCGATCCCGATGTCTGCATCGATTGCGGCCTGTGCGTGCCCGAATGCCCGACCGCGGCCATATTCCCCGAGGACGACTTGCCGGAGAAGTGGTCGGACTACGTCGAGATCAACGCCAAATACACCGCCGACTGGCCGGTGATCGACACGCAGAAGGAGCCGCTTCCGGAGGCGGACGCCATGAAAGACGTCGAGGACAAGAAGGACAAGCTCGATCCCAACGCGTTCAGCGGCTAGGGCGGGCGCGTGTTCGAATCCGCGATTGTGCTGCTCAGACGCATCGGCCGGCCCCGGCCGGTGCGTTTTCTATGCGCAGTGTGGCACGGGCATCCTGCCCGTGATTCACATGCGCCAGGCCCGTGCCACAACAAAAGTCGCTATGATGGACCCGATTCAGTAACAGTAAGCTCGCGATCGGTGACGGAAGAGCAACGATGACCAATGCCCCCCTGCCCGACATCCTGACCTCCGTTCAACCGGTGATCGAGGCCGCTCGGCACGTTTCGATCGACCAGTCGGCGCTCGATCGTCTCGCCGACCGGCTGGCCGTGGAAGAATGGGGCCGCGTGAGGGCGGACGAATGCCTGGCGTTCACCGGTTCGCGAGAGGACTGCGCCAACTTCACGCTGCTGTACGACGCACTGAACTTCTGCTTCTGGTCCGACCAGCCGTGGGAGGTCGAGTACCGCGGCGAAACCTGGATGCGGACGGACGCCATGCAGGCCGGCCTACTGCGAGCGATCGGGGAAGACGCCGGATGGCTGCAACCGCAGCGATGGGCACAAGTTGAGGACGGCGACCTTGCCCACGTCTTCCGCGGCAAAGGCACGATGCCGCTGCTCGACCGCAGGCGTGAGGTGCTGCGCGAAACCGGGGCGATAGTCTGCGATCGCTTCGGCGCCAGCTTCGCCAACGCGGTTCAGCAAGCCGGATCCGACGCTCGCTCACTGGCGTACCTTCTGACCGAGGTGTTTCCGTCGTTTCGAGACGTTGCCCGTTACGCGGGCAAGCCGGTCGCGTTTCTCAAGCGGGCCCAAATCTGCGCGGCCGACCTGCACCGCATCTGGCTGGCCAACGGCTTCGACGGCCTGACCGGCCTCGAGCGTCTCACCGTCTTCGCCGACTACCGCCTGCCGCAACTGCTGCGGCACGAAGGAGTCGCAGTACCGGCCCCGAAGCTCGCGCGGCGGATCGACAGTCTGACGCCCATCCCGGCCGGCAGCGAGGAGGAAGTCGAGCTGCGGGCGGCGACTATCTGGGTCGGCGAGCTACTGTGCGAAGCGCTCGCCCGCCGAGGGCAGGCTGTCCACGCCTGGCGACTCGATTACGAGCTGTGGCGGCGGGCGCGGAATCCGGCCATCGCCGTCCCCCACCACCGCACGATCACCCACTTCTATTGATCTTGTTCGGAATCGACCGGTTGCGTGGCCGGCCGCTGAGCGCCCTGCTGCATGGCGAGTGTCTGATCGTAGCGGCGCTCGACTTCCTCCCAGAAGGCACGCTGCTCCCGACAGAGAGACGGAACCCGCCGGTTGGCGAGGTACGCCGTCGGCGTGCCCAGCACGTCCACCTTTCGGCCGAGCTCGATGTCTGCCACTATCCGGGCCTCGACCGCGTCCGACGCCATCGTGTCGAGGAACTCGGCCGGGTCGATCTTCAGCTCCGCCGCCAGCCGTGGGTACGTGTCTCGGTCATTCAAGTCCTGGCGATGGGCGAACAGCCAGTCGTGCGCACGCCAGAAGGCCGCGTCGCCGCCGAGTATTCTCGCGGCCTCGGCAGCATCGGCGGCTTCGCATGCAGCGGAGTGAAACGCCTTGTGCACGTACGGATTGCACGCGGAGTCCACCGGATAGTGCTTGAACACGATCGTCAGGCGGTTGCCGAAAATCGGCTCGATCGTCTTCCTCAGGTACCTGGCGAAGCCGGCGCAGTGCGGGCACTGAAAGTCGCTGAACACGACCAGTTGGAGCCGGTTGGGGCCCGCGTTTATCGCCGGGTCGTCGGCGGTGATGGGAATGTCGTGGTGCTCGGCGACGCTGTAGATTTCGTACAGCGTGTCCGGATGGGAGACCACCATGTTGATCTCCCGGCGGGCGTCGGCGTACTGTGCCTCGGCGATCAGCCGGCCGCGGAACATGCTCGCGTATTCGTGGAACCACCACTCGGCCGTCATCACGGCGACAACACCGGCCAGCGTCACCAGCGCCAGACGCAGCGTCGGGTGCGGCAGCGCTGCGGCCGGCGGATGCGGCACGTCCTGCAACTCACCAGCCGACTCACTCCGCTCGACATCGGCAACGTGCGGGACTGCACGCGGTTTTCTCGGCCAGAGCAGCACCCCACCGACCAGCAGCAGAGCGTTAATCCCGTGGACGACTGCGCACCACGGGCACCACGCCTTCAGGTCGGAAAAGAACATGACGTACGTGAAGAACAAACTGCCCAGCACGCCGATCGAATTGAAGGCCAGCGGCGCCAGATGCCAGCGCCGGCGGTCGTAGCTCGGGCGGCCGATCGCGATGTACCACGCCGCCAGAGCGCTGAAGTACATCCAGCCGAACAGACCCACCGGTCGCGGCTTCACCGCCAACCTGTTGAACACGATCACCATCTGGTCCGTCGACCGGTTGGAGGAGCCTTCGGGGATCGGCGGAATGGTGCCCCACTTGCTGGCCGCCACCTCGTCGCAACTGCGGCTGTCGTCCACCGCGCCGCGGTCGGCCTCGCAGACGGCGTCAAACCAGGCAAGGCCGGTTCTTTTCACCTCGTGCTTGACGAGCAGGTTCCAGCTCAAGAACGCGCCGGCGAGCGCTAATACGATCGTCGGCAGAAGGATGGGCCATGTACGGCGCATGTAACGACTGTGAGCGTGCTAGATGTTCGCGGGCACCACGTCGACTAGGGCATCGCAAATATCGCGCAGCACCGCCAGCGGCGGTTGATCCGCGTTGATGTTCGCCAGGAGCGAGTCGTCGTAGCACCGGAGAACCGGGAGGGTTTCGTCCTCATAGACCTTGATGCGGTTGAGAATGACGCTTTCCTTCGCGTCGTCCGGACGATTCGACTTGGCTGCCCTGCCCTTCAGTCGCTGCACGAGCTTCGCCTGTTCGTCCATCTTCAGATGGATGACGCGGAGCACGTCCACGAGCGGGCTCAGGTGCTTCACCTGCGAGGGCGTCCTCGGTATGCCGTCGAGTATCAGCACGTGGTAGTCAGGGCGGATCTCTCCGGCGGCCACTTTCGCCTCGACATGCTCGCGCCAGACACGCACGGTCAATTCGTCCGGCACGAGGAGGCCCTTGGTTGAGTACGACAGGAACTCCTTGCCTGTTGCGCTCTGCTTGTCGAGGCCACGGAAGATGTCGCCCATCGCCAGGTGATACAGGTTGGGCATGCCGGCCAGCGTGACACCCTGCGTCCCTTTCCCGCAGCCAGGGTAACCGAACAGCAGAATCGCCTTGTACTTCGTGCTCGCCAAGGAACCGTCTCCCAGAAAACGCCGCGGCCGCTGCCTGAGGGACGCGGCCGCGCTACTGTTCGTCTTTTTCGGGCGCCGTCTCGGGGTGCTTCCGCTGATATTCCGCTTCAAGCACCGGGTCTACGATGCGGACGTCGGCATCCTGCACCAGCTTTCGGAAGAGCACCTGCATTGCCGCCGGTACCATCCGCTCGCGAAGCCGCTTTTCGAGGTCCCGCCGGGCGGCTTCGAAACTCACGTCTTCCCGGTGAAAACGCCGCTGTAGTTTAACGATATGGTACCACGCGTCCACGCGGACAGGGTCAGATACCTGTCCCTCCTTCAGATCGAAGGCGACCGCGCGGAGGCCCTCGGGAATTGACTCGTCGTTCCGCGAGAACGGGGGGAGCAGGCCGCCGCCGGGAGCGGTCCGCAGGTTCGCGCTGTACTGGCGGGCGAGGATGGCGAAATCCCCGCCGTTGGCGATCAGCCCCGCCACCTTCTCGGCGTCGGTGAGGCTGGCCAACTGGATGTGCCGGACCTGTACGCGTTCACCATAGGCGTTGTCGTATTCTTCGCGAAGCTGCTCGTCGGTGAAGTGCATGTCGGCCTCGACGATCGCCCGCAGGTACGCATTCCGCGTGATGACGTCGCGGTATTCCGCGCGCGAGATGTTGCGCTGGCTGAGCAACTCGTCCAGGACGCGCTCCGCCTCAGCCCGGTCGAAGCCCGCGGTTTCATCCGCCGCCTCCAGCGGAGAGAGCAGGTTGCGCAGCGAGCGATCGTGCTCGGCGAGGATGTCCCGGTCGGTCACCATGATGCCGCGTTCGTTGGCCAGGTGCCGCGCTTCTTCGAGGGCGACCAACTGCTCGAGGATGCCGACGCCGTGGCCCGCCAGCAGCAGGTTGACCACGCGGTCGCGGCCGATCGGCCGGCCGTTCACGTAGGCGATGGGCCGGCTGCCGCCATCGGCCTCGAGTCCGGCCGGCGCCGCACCGACTTTCGTCGCCGATCCCCAAGCCGGCTGAGTCGCCGGCGGCGGCTTGGCCGCTTTCGCTACGGGGCGATCCCCCTGGGCGCGCCGCGACCACGCCTGATCGACGGTCATCGCGGGCTCTTTCGGGGGCGGTGGGCAGCCGGCCGCGCACACCAATACGGCAAGCGCGACGGCCACGCCTGCGTGCCTTCGTGCAGCGAATCGACAGGCAAACTTACTCAAGGAGGAGGAATCACTGTACACCTGCGCGACGGTAGCACCCTGCCGCGCACGCGTCAATTCGACGAACTCAGCCGCCCGCCGCAGCCTTCCATATCGTTGGGTGGCACCGTCTGCCACGAGAGGGGTGGCACGGTCTGGCGTAGCGAAGCGCAGCCAGGCCGTGGCGATCGTCATCGTTGCATCAATGCCGAGGCAGCAGCTCGACAAGTTGCTGGATTTCCTTCTCCGTGTTGTAAACGTGCGGGCTGGCCCGCAGCCGCCCGGAGCGCACCGACAGAACCAGGCGATGCTCCGCCCGCAGATGATCGCGAATGCGCTCGGGCGCGTGCAGCTCGGACAGGAACGAGACGATGCCGCTCGCCTCCTCCCGGGCCCGCGAGCTGACCACGTGATAGCCCTTCGCCCGTACGCCCTGCACCAGCAGGTCCGTCAGGTGCAGGAGTCGCTGCGAGATGCGTTCGATGCCGATGTCCATCAGCGTCTCGAGCGCGCCGCCAAGCGCGCAGATGCCCATGAGGTTGTAGGCGCCGCTGTCGTAACGCTTTGCGGAGTCCTGGAACTCGAACTGCATGTGCTCGTAGTCAGTGTTGTTCTTCATGGCCAGCCAGCCGACGCACGACGGCTTCAGGTAGCCCTGCACTTCCTTGCGAACAAAGAAGATGCCGCATCCCTCCGGCCCGCAGAGCCACTTGTGCCCGTCGGCCGACAGGAAGTCGATGTTCATCTTCTTCACGTCGATCGGAAACGCACCCAGCGACTGGATCGCGTCCACGCAAAGCAGAATGCCCTTCGACTGGCAGTACTCGCCGAGCGCCGCCAGGTCCGTGCGGAACCCGCTGGCATACTGCACCGAAGAGATGGCCACCAGCCGCGTGCGGCTGTTGATTGCGGCGAGCAGGTTCTCGAGCGGGATGCGGCCATCCTGCTCCAGGACCATCTGCACTTCGACACCCTTCGATCGCAGCGCCTGCCACGGATAAACGTTGGCGGGAAACTCGACGTTCGTCGTGACGATGTTGTCGCCGCTCTGCCAGGTAATCCCGTTGGCGACGAAGCTTAGGCCCTCCGAGGTGTTCTTGACGAAGCACACCTCGTCCGGATTGGCCTTGATGAACTCCGCGGCCCGCTGGCGGACGTGCTCCGCCTCGCGATAGAAGTTCCGCTCGACGTTGACGCTGTTCACCGTGACGTCGAGAAACTCCCGCACCGCCTCGACGGCACGGCGGCACATCGGCGCTACGGCGGCGTGGTTCTGAAAGTTGTAGTTCCGCGTGATCGGAAACTCGTCTCGAAGCGCCTCCCAGTCCATCTGGCAACACCTCTCTTGCGATTCCTCAACGCATCGGCCATCCGGCGGAAACAGCCGCAATATGTGCCTGCCTCCGTATAAACTCTATCGTGGGCGTTCCGCCTTTTCCATTTCACGATATATCCGCACCCGAGTCACGCGCCCTCGCCGGTGAGCCGCCGGCCGACGGCGAGTCGTTCTCGGACGCAGGAGATGATGGATGTATGACGCGGTATTGACAAGGGGCCGGCCGGCCGGACGATGATCTTCGTGCCGACTCGAGTGAACCAATCTGATCGCCGCGCGGCGACGCGCGTGCTGCCTGTGGTCTGGCAGGACGATTACTACCTCGCCATCGATCGGCCGCCGCAGATCGATCTGACGGCAACCGTGGTGCGTCGCGGGCCGTCGGTCGTCGAGCTTGTGTCCCGGCTGAGCCGTCGAGACGCCGGCGAGCCGTTGGAACGGATGGCGACGGAGTTCATCCCGCTGATCGTTCCGGAGCGTTTCGCTTCCGGGATCACTCTGTTCGCGACCAGCACCGACGCCGCGGAGCGGTTTGCCGCCGTCGCGGAGGCCGGCAACGCGCAGTTCGTTCACATTGCCGTTGTCGAGGGCCGCCCACCACGCGCGAAAATCGCCGTGAAGCCCGGCCGGCCAGGCCGATCGCCCCGAGCGGGCAAGAAGCCCGCCGCCGATCTCGTCGAGGCCCGCATTGAGATTTTGCATTCCGATCGCGAGCGACACATCGCCCGGTGCATAACGTCCGTTGGGGCGTTTGACGCCATCCGCCGGAGCATTCGCTCTGCCGGTCTCAAGATCGCCGGCGATTATCGGCCGAAACCCGGCCTGCCCCCCGACCCGCGGAAACTCAAGCAACACCCGTTGATTCATCTCGAGCAACTGACCTTTCGCCATCCCGTCAACGGCGAGACGATCACGCTACGTGCTCCCGCGCCGCGCTCGTACCGCGCGTTCCTCTCCACGGGCAAGCTCACCGAGCA
>JBECKQ010000245.1:0-19392 GCA_040235375.1 Phycisphaerae bacterium
GTGAAGGCAACATCGCGAAAGAACAGGACATTCACGACGACGCGGGTGTCGCCGGCGCGCGGCGTCGCCCCGTTCGAGCTGCGCGGGGGCAGTTGCGACCAGGAAGGCGGCTCAGCGGCCGTCAGCAGTGGATGGATTTTCCACCGCGGTTCGACGTCGATGGCCGCTCGAAAAGGAATGTCGCCGAGCGCGCCGGCGTCAAAGTTCGACGCACTGGCGAAGAATGCATGATCGCCCAGCCCGTCGAGCAGACGAAGACCGCCGTCCGCGAGTCGTTTCCGCTGGGCGCTCGTGAGCGGTCGATCGAACTGCACGATCAGGTGCGACGCTCCTGTTTGGGCGGAATGCGCCGCGATCCGCTCAGTGACCTGGTTGTGCGCCATGGCGCGGACAACCGTTGCACCGCTGCGCCAGGCGATCGCGCCGGACGACATGGACACGTTCCGCGGCGCATGCTCGGCGGGCGCCGTCAAGGCCGCGCACACCGACAGAGTCAAGACAGTAAGTAGCTGCATGGTAGTTGGTCGTTACCCCCGCGATCCCGGCTGTCCGTGATGCAGTTTGACCAAGCTGCCGTGTGCCGCAAATCCCCGGCGACCATTATACGGCCACCGTGATTCCGATTCCACTGCCGACGGCGCCGTATCCAGTGAGGCTCACTTCTCGGATCTTTCCTCTGACGGGTCGTACTCGCGACGGGCGCCGGAGGGGACGGGGCCGAACATCTCTTCGACCGTGGCGCGCTGGAGCAGGAACTCCGCGTTGATGGAGTGGGTCCGACACAGTTCGTACAACACGTGGACAATTGACGAGTAGTCCATCGCGAGGCCGTGAACGTCGCCGTGGCGATCCTGCCTGGGCGAATCGCCCAGCATGGAGATGAGCGCTGCGACATCGAACGAGGCCGGCAGAGGCGGAGACGTGCGATCGCTGAAAGGCGACTTGCGGATCAGCGTCAGCTCCTGAGCATCATCGTCTGCGTCGATCGTGAGCTGGCCGTTCGGATCGCGATAGAAGATCGGTGGAATGCACCGAATGCGGGCGCCGAGCAGGGCGATGCGCGGTTCGCCGGTCCGGCGAACGTAGATGAGATTGTCGCCCGTGGATTCGACCTGATCGACGAAGAACGACCTGTCACCGACGGGCGTGCTGCTGATGACGCGGTCGCTCCGCGCAAGCAAGGCTTCGTAGGCTGCGATACGGATCCACGGATCGCCGTGGTTGAGCAATTGCCTCAGCGTCGTGCCGGCCTGGTAAGAGTCTTCGGCCCGGCCCAGCTCCTCTATTCCGGTAAGGCGGTAGGGGCTGTCCGGGTCATTGACGAAAGCGACCAGCGGCTCGACGGCGATACTGTCGCCCATGCGCAGTCCCGCGAGGGCGGCGTAGAATCGCGCGTGCGGTTCCGGTGCATCGTACAGCGATTGAACGACGGGCAAGGCCGTCCGCCCGATTCCTTCCCACGCGAGCGCAATGTCCGGATGCGGCGCGTTGGGCGAACGGATTTCATCGGCGAGGTCCCGGGCGCGCTGGTCGGCGAACCCTTGCGCCGTGGGCAGGTAGAGGTGCCGCACGAGAGCCAGGAAACGGAAGGGGTCATTCTCGAATTGCGGCGGCATGTGGATGTCGATGGACGACCAGGACCGGCCCTCCGCGGTCTTGTGCGCGCCGGCGAATCGCGCGTTGATCCGGCTGGTGATCAACTGGACACGCTGATACGAGGGCTGGCTGAGGACGAAGCGCACCCGGCGGCGCACCTTGACGACGCCGCCACCGAGCACCACGCCTTCGCGAGGGTTCCGCCTGGTTGCCGCGTCGCTGTCGCCTCCGAACGGGTTGATGAAGATGGACCCTGCGGCGGAAGCGAGCGTTTTACCCTCGACGGCGCCGCCTCCAGGCACATCGCGGTAGACGTGAAGGTCGGTGGTGTACAGGCTGCCGCCCTCGAGGGAGGTTGTCTGCGTTCCCGGCAGGGCGACGACGCTGACATCGAATCGCGTGGCCGGCGCCGCGGCGGCGGGGATTTCTCCCTCGATGCGCACGACCGCGGTGTCGAGATCGTCGATCAACTGCTCAGGCGTCAGCGGGGGCGGTTCGAGGCCCTGTCGGCCGAACTCCGGCCGCTTGTACATCTCCTGGATGAGCCGTTCCCGGACTTGGCGCGGGCATTCGCGGGATCCACGCGTGCCGAGTCCGGCGACGATGCCGTAGCCGCGCACGCGCATGAAGCGAAGCCCTTCGAACCAGCCTTGCTCGGCGACGGTGTCCTTGAGGGCGAGCGAGTCGGCGAGGTCGGGCACGCTCGCATCGACGAAGCCCTCCTCGACCTTGTCCTTCGGCTCCTTTTTGAACCAGTCGAACTTGAAAAGTCCTTCGCCGCAACCCGCGAGCACGGCCAGAAGCATGACGATGACCAGGAAGAACGGATGACGTCGCAAGGGGCAGGCTCCTGAGGGCGGATTCGTCGGTGTCGCTCGCCGAGCGTGCCGGATGGCTCGGGATCGCGTGCACACGATAGCCGACCGGTTGCGGGCGTCAAACGCGGCGGGGGACGCGGCGTGTCCGATCTGTATCTTACCGGACCGTGTTGTCGCGATATGCCCGCGTCATTAGAATGGTGAACAATAGGGGGATACCGGCAAAGGCAGCTTCTCGTTGCTGCCCATCTCCGGGGGGCCGGCGCGTGAGCTTCAGGATCAGACGGATGAAATCGGGCCGAACCACCCTGCAAAAGCTGGCTGCGTACATTGTCATCGTGGCGATCCTGCCTCCGGGACGCGCTGCGCGAGGGGAGCAAGAGGTGTCGCGGGAGGTTCCGCCCGGCTACATGATCATCGAGGGAGACATGATCGTTCCGGAGGATTTCTACTCGCCGCTTCGGGGCACGTACGCGACCAACCTCTGGCCCGGGGGGGTCGTGCCGTATGCGTTTGAGGCGGGGCTCGACGCAACCCAACAGCAGCAAGCCATCAACGCGATGTACGAATGGGAGCGCCGGGCGCTCGTGGACTTCATTCCGCGGACGGGAGAGACAGCCTACATATACTTTCGCGATTCAACGGGCAACAGCTCGTTCGTCGGGAGGATGGGCTCCGGCCAGTACGTGAACATCCACGACTGGGGTCAGAAGTTCATCATCGTTCACGAGCTCGGCCACGCGCTGGGGTTTTACCACGAGCAGTCCCGCACGGACCGCAACACGTACGTTCAGATCAACTGGGGCAATATCCAGCCCGGGTACTCGAACAACTTCAACCTCATCGACGCGTCGAGCCATCACGGACCGTACGATTTCGACTCGCTCATGCACTACGACCGTTGCGCGTTTTCCATCTGTTGCCCCGTCGGATCGACTTGTTCGTGCGCGCCGACCTGCCAGACGATCACCGTGCTTCCGCCGTACGAGTTCTGGCAGACGCAGATCGGCCAGCGGAATCACGTCAGCGACGGCGACGCCGATACGATCGCGTATCTCTACGGCATCGACGCGGACTGCAACGGAAACCGGGTTCGGGACGTCTACGACATCTTTGAGGTCAGCGGAACGGACTGCAACAGCAACGGCGTGCTCGACGAGTGCGAAATCGACGCCGGCACGAGCGCGGACTGCAACAGCAACGGGTTGCCGGACGAGTGCGACATCGCCACAAACGGCGACTGCAACGGAAACGGCGTTCCCGACGACTGCGAGAACGACTGCAACTGCAATTCGATCGACGACGTCTGCGATCTCGACTGCCAGGCGCCGGGTTGCGCCGGCGTGCCCGGCTGCGGGCAGAGCTTCGACTGCAACAGCACGGGGGTGCCGGACGAGTGCGAGACGGACTGCAACGGAGACGGGCTTGCGGATGAATGCGCGATTGTCGCTCAACCGGCGGACTCCGTGGCCTGCCCCGGCGACATCGCGGTCTTCGAGGTCATGGCGGCGGACCCGAGTTACACGTACCAATGGGTTGGTCCGTCGGGATCGCTGACGAACGGCGGCCGGATATCCGGAGCCACCACGGACACGCTTACCATCAGCGCGGTGGAACCCGGGGACGCCGGTTCCTATCGGTGCGAAATCCGGGACGGCTGCCTGCTTGCGGAGAGCGATTCGGCAGTGCTCTCCGTCAAGGTGCTCGGACAGATCACCACCCAGCCGGCGGCGACGACGTATGCGTGTACCGGCGGGACCGCTCTGCTGTCGATCGTGGTCAGCGGGGCCTCTCCGCAGCCGACTTACCAGTGGTACCGGGGGACCACGCCGCTGGCGAACGGCGCGAAGTACAACGGCGTGGCGACCAACCAGCTTCGCGTCTTCAACGTGAACCTCGCCGACGAGGCGGACTACACGTGCATGATCTCGAACGGGTGCGACTCGACCCAGTCGGATCCGGGCGCGGTGCGAGTCGCCAGTCCCGTCATCACACTTGAGCCCGAGGACGCGTGCGGTGAAGCGGGAGGGTCGGTCGAGCTGAGGGCCGAGGCGACGGCGCCGCTTGCCGTGTCGTACCAGTGGCGGACGGGCTCGACGGTCGTCGGTTCCGGCAACACGCTCGTGCTCGACAATCTGCAACCCGCCGACGCCGGCGATTACCATGTGCTGGCGTTTACGTCGAGTCCCGTGTGCATCACGTACAGCGATTATGCCACGGTCACGTTGGCGACGAGCCCGGTGTGCTGGCACTCATTCCCGGGTGACATGGATGAGGACGGCGACTACGACCTGAAGGACATGCAGGCTTTTCTGCAATGTTTCGGCGCGGACGTATCGGTCGATTTGTGCTGCTCGTGCGCCAACATCGACGATTCGACGACGCTGGTCGACGTCGACGATTGGGCGGCGCTGGAATCACTTCTCAGCGGACCGCAGTGACCATCGCCGCGTCGCGCGCGGTGACATACACACGACACACATTCACCAGTCGCGGATACAGCGCGGACACGTCGGATGGCGCTGTGTCTTGTCTCGGTTGCCGCCCTGCGTTAGAATCGTTTGCGCCAACGGGAGAGTGGGAACAAACGGGGCAGGCGGCGACTCTCTTGCCGCACTTCGCAAGAGGCGCGGCGCTAGTCGCACACGCTGGGGTGGTCGCAGGTGCCGCTGCCCACAGTCTTTCCGGGAGCGGCGTATCCCAGGCGTCACGTAATCCTGTTGGAGCGATCGCGCGATGGCGTTGACGACGTCTACGCGCATCGCCGCCACCATCGGACCTCGATTCAGCGCGTCGGGCGCACCCTGACGGGGGGCGCGACAGACGGAGGTCACAACGGCGCCGTTGACGGTGTCGCCGAGAGCGAGTTTCGAGTCGTTCCTCGGCGGTCCGGAATAACCGCGAATGAAGGGAGATCAGGTATGCGAGCGACGATCATCCGGCTTTTCGCCGCATTCACGGCGTTCGGATTGCTGGCGGCATACGCGCAGGCCCAATCGCAGACGGTTGGACTGAATGACGCGAGCGGAACGCCCGACGCGAATGCCGCGGTGGCGGAGTGCGACGGGGTGGGCTGGCCGGCGGAGTACGTCCCCGCACGGTCAACGGTCACGCTGCCGTCCGACCAGCTCAACGTGAGCGAGCGGGTCCAGTACCCAGTCAACGAGCTGCCTGCTCTCGACACCGCAGCGCTGCTGGCCGAAGACCGAGCGAACGCCGCCCCGGATCGACCTGTGCGCGCCGGCATTCCCCGCGCGCTTGAGGGGCCCCTGGCAGGGCAGTGGTACGACATGCCCGACGGGAGGCGGCTGTGGACGTGTGCCGTGGTCGCGGACGGAGCCGAGGAGGTGCGCGTGCACTTTGCCGGCTTCAAGCTGCCGGCCAATGGCGAGGTGTACGTGTTCGCGCCCGATGAACCGGACCTGGCGGGCGGGCCCTACACGTCGTCCGGACCGCTCGCCAGTGGCGAGTTCTGGAGCGCTTCCGCCGGTGGCGACACGGCCTTCATCGAGTACCTCGCTCCCGCAGACGCCGGCGAGACACCGCCGTTCACCATCGACCAGATTGCCCACATCTACCGTTCAGAGACGAGCTCCGGCGGGTTGCGCGGCTGGGAGGACTGCATGGAGTCCGTCGCCTGCTATCCCGACTGGATCGACATCAGTCACGCCGTCGCCAAGCTGACTTTCCAGAGTTTCGACGATGTGAGTTGTCCCGGATGCTTCTATAACTGCTCGGGCACATTGCTAGCATCGGAGAACGGCGACCTTACCCCGTATTTCCTCACCGCGAATCACTGCGTCAACGACGTGGTGGAAGCGGACTCGCTCGAGCTTCAGTGGTTCTACCAGTTGGATACGTGCACGAGCGGGTTCGGCGCATTTGCCTACAGTTACGAAGCCAGCGTGCTAAGCACGGGGCCGCAGTCGGTCGGCGACTATTCGTTGCTGATGGTCGACGGGACGTTGCCGCCGGGTGTCTACTGGAGCGGCTGGACAGATCAGGTGCCGGCGAACGGATCGTGGGCCGTGACCGTTCACCATCCCGGGGGCAAGCAGAAGCGCTACAGCCGGGGCAAGCGATACGCCTACTCTACGAGCTTCGATCGGATTACGTTCGACGAGCCCGGGTCGGTCGGCACGATCTACTTCGGCTCGTCCGGCTCCGGCATCTGGCGAGAGAGCGACATGAAGCTGTTCGGCGACGCAAGCTTCGTCACCAGCTCGAACGCGGGGTGCGACTTTTTGTCGACCGACGCCGGCTACGGTCGCTTCAGCCGGTACTACCCGACCATCGCCGGCTACCTGACCGCGGGCAGCGACGACGCATTCGAAGATAATGATTCCTGCGCGTCCGCAGCGACGGTGAGCAACGGTGTATACAACGGTCTTGTGGTCAAGAGCCTCGATGACGACTGGTATGAGATACCGCTCATCTACGGCGAGCAGTTTGACGTCACGTTGACCTTCACGGACGCCCACGGCAACATCGACATGGAGCTGCTGGAAGGCTGCGGCGGGAGCGTCGTTGCGGCCAGCCAGTCCACGACGAACGACGAGTCAATCAGCTACCTGAACGAGGGGCCGCCGGCGACCTACTACCTTCACGTGTACCTCGTCGACGACACCCGGGCCACGTACACCATGAACCTTGGCCACAATCTGACCGACTGCAACGGAAACGGAACGGCCGACCAGTGCGACCTGAGCTGCGGCGATCCCGGGTCGTTGTGCGACGGAATGCCGAACTGCGGATTGAGCTACGACTGCAACAACAACGCCGTGCCTGACGAATGCGAGACGGACTGCAACGGCGACGGCCTTGCCGACGAATGCGCCTTGCTCGGCCAGTCCGGCGGGTTCACCAAGTGCCCGGGCGAGGAAGCGACGTTCACGGTCACGGCGTCCGATCCAGGTTACACCTACCAGTGGGTCGGTCCCTCCGGCCCCCTTACGGACGATGGACGAATCACCGGCGCGACCACGGACACGCTGACCATCAGCGACCTTCAGCCGACAGATGCAGGCGACTACTCGTGTGAGATCCGCGACGGCTGCGTTCTCGTCGAGAGTGCTCCGGCATCGCTCGAGGTGCGTGTACTCGCCGATATCACCACGCAACCGGCACCGCTGATGTACGTGTGCCTGAACAGCACGGCGCTGTTGACGATCGGCATCACCGGCGGATCACCCGGCCAGACCTTCCAATGGTACAGAGACGGTATGCCCGTGTCGAACAGCGCGAAGTACACCGGCGCGACGACGACGGATTTGCGCATGTTCAACACGGGCTATGAAGACCAGGACGTGGCGTTCACCTGCGTGGTCAGCGACGGCTGCTCAAGCGTCGAATCCAACCCGGCTTACGTGCGCGTGGCCAGCCCGGTGATCACCCAGCAGCCGGAGGACGCGTGCGGCGTTGTTGGCGAGACCGTCACGCTGACGGCGTCAGCGACGAGCGACCTGCCGATCACGTATCAATGGCGAATAGGAACGACGGTAGTCGGCTCGGGCCCTGCGCTCGTGCTCGACAATCTTCTGGCGTCAGACGCCGGGGACTACCGGGTGCTGGCGTTCACGACGTCGCCGGTGTGCATCAGCTACAGCGACTATGCGACCGTCGCCGTTCCCACCAGTCCGGCGTGCTGGAACGGCGCGCCCGGCGACATGGACGGCGACGGGGACTACGACCTGCGGGACATGCAGCAGTTCACGATGTGCTTCGGCGCGGACGTGACGGGCGACTACTGCTGCGGATGTGCCGACGTGGATGATCTGGACGACGCCGTCACACTGGACGACTGGGCGGCGCTGGAGAGCCAGCTCACCGGCCCGCAATAGGCCTTTTCGGGCGGGCGCCGGCCGATTCCGCCCGTCGCCGGCACCCGCCAGATTTCGCTATTTCCGATCGCGGTATTTCCCTGAGCGGCCCCGGCTGTTAACCTGCCGGCCGTCGGATCACGACCTTTTCAATCAGATCGTAAGGTCGAGGGCGCAGGCTCAGATTGTCGAATCGCGAGCGTGCGCTGCACCAGCGGCCGGGCCGGCCGGGCGAAACTGCATGGATCGGTGCCTGTCGGCAGAAGAGATGGGAGCGTTGATCGCCGGGCAAACAGACCCGGAGCGGAGAAGCCGCGCGCTCAGGCATCTGCAGGATTGCGAGACGTGCCGGCGGGCGTATCAGTCGCGCAGCGCGGACACGATCACCAGCGGTGGCGCATCGACCACCACCGGGTCAGGAGATCATGCCGATGCTGCCGAGGGCGGCTCCTTAGCCGAACGCGCCGCCTGGCCCGGCGAGAACGAGGAAATCCCCGGCTATCGGGTGCTGACGCTGATCGACGAAGGCGGGCACGGCAGAGTGTACCGCGCGATTCAGACTTCGACCGGACGCGCGGTTGCGTTGAAAGTCCTGCGTGAATCCGCCAGTCGTTCGAGCAGTCTTCAGGAGAGATTTCATCGCGAGGTTCAGGTCATTGCCCGGCTCGAGCACCCGGGGATCGTCACCGTGTTCGACAGCGGTGTGTGGCGCGGTCGTCATTACTACTCGATGCGCTACGTCGAGGGGGCGACGTTGTCCGCCTACCTGCGAGGCGGCGAGCGCAGCGTGGCGGACGTGCTGCGCCTGTATCGCAAGATTGCCGACGCCGTCGGTTGCGCACACGAGCATGGCGTGGTCCACCGCGACCTCAAGCCGAGAAACGTGCTGGTTGATTCCGCCGGCGAGCCGCACGTTCTGGACTTCGGGCTGGCCAAGGCGGGCGACCTCGACGTCGCGGCCCAGGCCATCACCGTCACGGGCGAATTCATGGGAACGCTCGCCTTTGCGTCGCCCGAGCAGATCCGCGGAGAGTCCCGAGAGGTCACGGCCGCCACCGATGTGTACGCTCTCGGCGTCATGCTGTACGAGAGCCTTACGGGCTGGCCGCCGTATGACCTTCGCGGCGACCTGCAGCACGTCCTGACGACGATCACCGAGGCGACGGTCCGACCGCCTTCGACACGGCGCCACGACATCGATCGGGACGTGGACACGATCGTCATGACGGCGCTGGCCAAGGAACCTCATCGCCGGTACGCGGACGCGTCCGAGCTGGCGGCGGATGTCGGCCGCTACCTGGACGGCCGGCCGATCCGGGCGCGGCGCGACAGCGTGACCTACGTTGTTCGTAGAAACACGCGCCGACAGGCGGCGCGGCATCCCGTTGGTGCGTCGATCGCCGCGACAGCGGTCGCCTGGTTGTTCAGCATCGCGTTGCTGTGGACGGGGTTCGGCATTCGCTATACGGACCGCGTGTTTGAGTCTGCGGCCGTGGCGGCGCGGCGAGCGGCGGCAACGACGGCGTGGAGCGACGAGGTCGTCGTGCTCGCTCTTGACGACAGCACGTATGCCGCGATCCCCGACCTTGCCAAGTCGCTTGGGCTGTCCGACGTTTCGCAAGGCAGCGTGGTGAGCTGGCGGCCGCTGCATGGAGCGTTAATGAAGCGGCTGGCGGGCGCCGGGCCCGCGGTGGTCGTGTGGGACATCATGTTCAGCTCCGACCAGCCGGCGTACGATGGCGAGCTGGTGGCCGGCATGCAGGCGCTCGAAGCGCGTGGCGTGCCCGTGGTTGCGGGGTATACACGCCTTGCGGAGGACGGCGGGCCGCACCTCAGCGCCGCGGTTCGAGCGGCCACGAAGCGCTACGGTTTCGTGCACCTGGCGCAATCGCGGAGCAGAGTGACCGGCCCTCTGCTGGTGGTTCACAGCCCGCCGGAGCAGCCGCTGCCTTCGCTCTCGCTGGCGGCGTTTGCGGCCTGGCGGCATCCCGACTGCGTGGCGCGGTACCGCTGGCAGATCGGTTCGTATCTGCTGGTAATCAACTATCAACGTGCGGCTGATCAGCTTCAAAACGCGAACAAGTGGCTCGCCGGGGCGGATCGGGTAATGCTCGACGGGATCGAGGAGCAGTGGAACATTGCGCCGCGGGTGGGATTCGAACGGGAGACGCGGGCCGGATCAACGCGCTCCGCGCTTCCCGATCGGAGTGTGCTGAACGCGCACACGCTGCGCTACCAGGACGTTTTCGCGCTCGATCCGGCGGAGCTTGCCGAGCGGGTGGGGGGACGGATCGTCGTCATCGGCGATGCCAGAGATAGAACGTCGGCGTCGCCGGACAAGGGGATCACTGCCGGCGCGGGCGGCGACCGGGAGGAATTTCACTGCTACGCCCACGCGGCGGCGATTTCGGATCGTCTGGCCGGCGCCTGGACGAGGCAGCCGGGGCTGTGGATCGAGTGCGCGGCGGCGCTGCTGGCGGCGATGGTGGGGTCTGTTGTCGGCTGGCTTATTTGCAGGCGCGGGCCGGCGGTTCGCGTACTCGTTTGCGTGCTGCTTTGCGCATCGGCTGTGGCGTGTGGGCTCGCCGTGGCGGCGCTGTGGGGCATCGTGGCGAGTCCGACGAGCTGGACGGCTGCGCTGCTGGTGGCGGCGATCGGCTGCGGTTGGATTCATCGCGTGGCGTCGGCGAGGCGGGCATTCGCGGCGGACGGGGCCGCTGCACCACCTTCGGAGGTAGCGGCGGCGGTCTGACGATTTTCCTGTCAACGGGCAGAAGGGAGCTTCACAATCATGATCGGAGCACGACGGCGAGACTGTATTGGCGTCTGGAGCGCGGCGGTGGTTGTTTCGCTTGCCTGGACGATTCCGGCGGTTGGTAATGGAGACGGAACAGTCAGCGCCACGCCGTGGGGCGGTTTGTGGTATTCGTCCGGCAGTGCTGTGCAGGACGACGTGACGTGGGTCGAGGGCGGCGCGGAGGGTTCGGCGCTGTTGCTGCTGCGCAGTCCGCGGCAGGGCTGGACCGACTGGGTGTTCCTGCACGGCAAGTCGATGTACCTGCGCGCGCCGGGTTGTGAAAAGCAGACGGTGACGCACACCCCGGGCGTGTACGTACGCAGTCGGCGGTATACCGAGTGGGGGGATGCCGCGGAGATGGACAGACAGGCGCTTAACGAGAGCCTGCTTCGCGTGCGTGACATCTGGGGCGCGCTGCACACGCCGTTTCTGATCGGGCCGGGATGGGACGAAACCAGCAACGGACGCCAGGCCGCAGCCTTGTGGGAAGCCCAGCAGGCACTCGACAAGGCGGGCCTCACGCTGCGTGTGGAGGGCGATTACTCTAACGGCTATGTCGTTGCCCAAAACCCGCCGGGAGGCTGGCCGGTGCAGCCGGGCGACGTGGTCCTTGTGTGGCTGGACGGCGAGGAGGTCAGGGATCCGGCGGACATGGTGCCGCTGCCAGGCGACGACGCCGATCATGCGCTCCCGATCGGGGCGGATGAGCACGAGATCCATGCGACGGTAACGAGGTACCATACGGATTCTGTGGACACACAGGTTTGCGACGGGGATGGCAAGGAGATTGTGTGGAAACTACCGGACGGCATCGAGGGCGCGAACGTGCAGGTGAGCCGGGTTCACCTTGATGGAAAGCGGATTACGCTTTCGGCCTGGAAGGACGATTCCACGTCCAATCCTGTCAAGCTGTCTGCTCTCGGTTGCGAAGGTAATGCCACGTGTTGCGCATACGGACGCGATCCGACGCTCGAGTTCACGGCGCCTGCGAACGGTGGGTGTTACATCGTGGCGGATCTTTCGGACGAGGACACGGGGACGATCTGGCTGCAGGTGCTGTGGGAGGCCGCGACCGACGCCGGGCGACAGGAGCAGTCCCCACGCCAGGAAAAGAGTAAGTAAGGTGGTCCGCCGGTCAACTGAGCGACCTCGCACGGCCTCATCCGTGTGAGGAGCTATTTCACTTCTGCCAGATAACAGAGAAAAACGGCTTCCCCTGCGCAGTCACCTGTTGAAGCGAGCGGCTGGCTTGCGGTATCCTACCTGAAAAGTCGTCTTTTTTCTGCCTCGAGCGCGGCGGCGCGTTTTTGACCAGTCCCGCGGCCGCGTTTGACGGTCTCGCCGTCGGTGTGAAACCAGGAGGGCAGGCGCAGCTTCCGACGCTGCATCACAGGGAGGGCCGTAATGCAGTCTTCGTACAGGCTATCCGTTGCCTTGGTTATGCTGGCCGGTCTGTCGGTTGCCACATCTGTCCGGGGTGAGGACCCGTTGCCCGAGTCGATCGTCGGCTGGGGCTGGAATTGGTATGGGCAGACGAATGCCCCAGCGCCGAACGCCGACTTCGTGGGCCTGGCCGCCGGTGGCAACCACAGCCTTGGATTGAAGCGAGATGGTTCGATCGCCGCGTGGGGAGACAACGGTGACGGGCAGTGCAACGTGCCCTCACCGAATGCGGAGTTTGTGGCGGTCGCCGGTGGAAGGTATCACAGCCTTGGTCTGAAAGCCGACCATTCGATCGTTGCCTGGGGGAGCAATTCGAGCGGCCAGCTCGATGTGCCCGCGCCAAATGCTGATTTCGTAGCGATTGCGGCGGGCCGCGATTACAGCCTGGGCTTGAAGAGTGATGGGTCGATCAGAGCCTGGGGTTCGAACGGCGACGGCACCTGCGACATTGCCTTCCCGAACGCGGACTTCGCGGCCGTGGCGGCGGGTCAGCGGCACAGTCTCGGCTTGAAGGCAAATGGTCGGATCGTCGCCTGGGGACGTAATGAGTACGGGCAATGCGACGTGCCGGTGCCGAATGGGAATTTCATCGCCGCGGCGGCCGGCGACTGGCACAGTCTGGGCCTGAAGGCGGACGGTACGGTTGTCTGCTGGGGCAGCAATGGGCGTGGGCAGTGCAGTGGCCCCGCAGATGCGGGTTTCGTGGCGATCGCGGCGGGCGGAGAACACAGCCTGGCGTTGAAGGCGGATGGTTCAATCGTCGCATGGGGTGACGACCATGACGGCCAATGCAATGTCCCGTCGGCCGCCGCCTTCATCGGTATCGCGGGAGGCGTATATCACAGTCTGGCTCTGGCCGGGCCGCCGGACTGCAACCGCAATGGCGTCGGTGACCTGGACGACATTGCGGGCGGTACGAGTCTGGACTGCAATGGCACGCTCGTGCCGGACGAGTGCGAACCGCAGGACGACTGCCAGTCGAACGGCGTGCAGGACATCTGCGACGTGGCGTTCGGCAGCAGTGAGGATTGCAACGCAAACGCGGTGCCGGATGAGTGCGAGCCGCAGAGCGACTGCCAGTTGGACGGCATCCAGGACATCTGCGACATTGCGGCGGGCACGAGCGAGGACTGCCAGTGGAATGGTGTGCCCGACGAATGCGAACTTGCCGGGAATGACTGCAATTCAAACGGCGTACCTGACGACTGCGACATTTCCTGGCAGGTGAGTCAGGACTGCAACTTCAATTCGGTGCCGGATGAATGCGAGTCGATCGCCAGCCGGCTGTACGTCGACGGGTCGGCGACCGGAAAGAACGACGGCAGTAGTTGGATAGATGCCTTCGTAGAACTGCAATCCGCACTGGGCGCGGCCGAGTGTCTGGACGGTACGGTCAGGGAGATCTGGGTTGCGGCCGGCAGCTATACGCCGGACTATTCCATCGTGAGCGGCGCGCATGGCGGCAACCGCAACACGCCGTTCACCATACCTGCCGGGGTAGCGCTCTACGGTGGTTTCGCCGGCGGCGAGACATCGCTGAACGAAGCGGACTGGATCGACAACGAGACGATACTCTCCGGCGATCTGGCAGGCGATGACGTGCCGAACCTGCCGGAGGCCATTGCGTGCTGGGGTGCCGACCTGCAAGTCGCGGAGGAATGTCTCGCTTATGACCTGGACGGTGACGGTGATGTGGACAACACAGATCTGAATACGGAGGAGAACTCGAATCACGTGGTCTCAATACACTGGGGATCAGACGCTGAGGCCGTGCTATCCGGATTCACGGTAACAGGTGGTAACGACCAATTCTACGGCGGTGGCGTGTTTGGGGTGAACGTGCGTGCCAGGTTGGAGCACTGCATGTTCGTCGCCAATTACTCGGCCGGCGTCTACATAGCGGATTCAACCGTCGTTTTGCGAGATTGTCAGTTCGAATCGAACTATCCACACGGGTACAGGTCGAATGCGGCTCATACGGTCGTGATCGACTCCACCTTCGTGAGCAACAAAGGCGGCGCGATTCATGCTGACGACAGGCACTGGCGTGTCGATGTCGCCACGCAGGCCCTGGGAGACGGGACGGCTGATTTACCTGATATTGTGATTAGGTGCGCAGGCTGCACATTTGTCGGCAATGGAAGCACGACAATTTACAGGGTAAGGAGCGAGTTCGCTGACTGCGTGTTCGCGGGCAGTACGCGTAGCAGAGCCATCCACACCGAGGAAGCATCGGTCGAGTTCATCAACTGCGTACTTGCGGGCAATTCCGGTGGAGGTGTGTTGGCAGGGTCAGGTAGCGTGTCATTCGTTGATTCGGCGCTGGTTGGAAACCGCGGCGGTTTCGGAGCCTCTTTTAGTGACCCATACGGCGAGTCGCTTTTCGAGTTAAAGGGCTGCTTGGTGTATGGCAATGAAGGCGGTGGCATATCTAGCATGGGCAATGGCGAGTTGAGGCTATGCAATACGATTCTCTGGGGCAATTCACTGGGGTCAGCTACGGATCAGTCTGCACAAATCTTGTGGTACGGAGACCCGCCGCTCGTCGACTATAGTTGCATTCAGGGCTGGGACGGGTCGCTCGGCGGCGTGGGCAACATCGGGGCCGATCCGCGATTTCGCGATCCGCCCGGGGTTGACGGTGTGGCCGGGACGGCGGATGACGATCTTCGGCTCGGGCCGGGATCGCCGTGCATCGATGCCGGATCGTCGGGGCTGGTGCCCGCTGACGAGTTCGACCTCGATGGCGACGGCGATACTACCGAGCGCATCCCGCTCGATCTGGCCGGCAATCTGCGCTTCCGCGACGATCCGGTCACGCCCGATACCGGATTGCCCGACCCGCCGGACTACCCCGAAGTCGTGGACATGGGGCCGTATGAGTATTTCACGGACTGCAACGATAACGCGGTTGAGGACGAAGTGGATATTGCCACCGGTGTCAGTCACGACTGCAATTCCAATGGCGTACCGGACGAATGCGACTTCGTCGATCAACGGGTGTACGTTGACGCCGCGGCGACCGGAGCGAATGACGGTACAAGCTGGGACAACGCGTTTATGGAACTTCAATCCGCACTTGCCCTGGCGGCGTGCTCCGAAGCGGTCGTGACGGAAATCTGGGTGGCGGCCGGTGAGTACAAGCCGGACTTTGACGTTGCATCGGGCGAACACACGGGTGACCGGGTTGCCACCTTTACTCTGGTTGGTGGCGTAGCGGTCCATGGCGGCTTCGGAGGAGGCGAGACGGCTCTCGAACAGCGTGATTGGACGACGAATACGACAGTCCTCTCCGGCGATCTGGCGGATAACGACGTTGCGAATCTGCACGATGCGATCGGCTGTTTTGGCGCCTTCCCAATCACCGCGGAATGTACACCTTATGACCTCGACGGAGACGGCGATGTCGACTCCGGCGATTTGGGGATGGCGGACAACGCGATTCACGTTGTCACGGCGGCCAACTTCTACCGAACCGCGGTCTTGTCCGGGTTCACGATCTCCCGTGGCAGTGCGAGCGGCCAAGCGTCTGGCGGCGGTGGACTGTTTGCGGACAATGCTGATCTCACCGTTGATGCCTGCACATTCACTCTTAACAGCGGAATGTATGGTGCCGGCGCGCGTCTTGACGGTTACTCCCCGACACTGAGGAATTGCATCTTCGAACGGAACTCAGCCAGCGGCAACGGCGGTGCCTTGGAGGTGCGATGGGGAGCAACCGTAATCGTCGATTGCGAATTCAGGAACAACAGGGCTTTTGGATGGGTTCCGACCTGGTACTGGCTCGCACGCGGGGGCGGTGCGGTTTACTTTCATCAAGCCAGTTCCACGGTGATCAATAGCGAGTTCACTGGAAACGAGTGCGAAGTCACGGGGGGGACGATTACGCCTGAGGGAGGAGCGATCCTTAACGAGTCTGCGGATACCCTATTCATCAACTGTCGCATTGTAGACAATAAGGCTTCGCGGGGCGGTGCGGTCCGCGATTATGCAGGCAGCCTGACGTTCATTGACTGCGTCTTTCTCGCGAATTACGCAGATCACGGCGCTGTACTTTATAGCGAAGGATTCCTCCACAGCCGCGCTGGAGTCGTCGCCAGTGCGGTGACGCTGACAAACTGTACGGCCTTCGCCAATCAGGGCGACGTGGTCGGTGGCGTCTCGTGTGGCGAATACTGTGATCTGGTATTGCAGAATACGATTCTCTGGAACAACACAGATGCGTCAGGAAACGGCTTAACTGCACAAATCACCAGCGTTAATCCGCCGCTCGTCGACTATAGTTGCATCCAGGGCTGGGATGGCTCGCTTGGCGGCGTGGGCAACATCGGGGCCGATCCGCGATTTCGTGATCCGCTGGGTCCTGACGGCCTTGCGGGGACGGCCGATGACGATCTTTGGCTCGGGCCGGGCTCAGCGTGCACCGACGCCGGGTCGTCAGGGCTGGTGCCGGAAGACGAGTTCGACCTCGACGGCGACGGCGACACGGCCGAGCGCATACCGCTCGATCTGGCCGGCAACGATCGCTTCTTCGACGATCCGGCCACGCCCGATACCGGGTTGCCCGACCCACCGGACTATCCCGAAGTCGTGGACATGGGGCCGTACGAGTATCAGGTGGACTGCAACGACAACGGGACGCTTGATCCGGCGGACATTGCGGGCGGCACGAGCCTGGACTGCAACGGGACGCTCGTTCCGGACGAGTGCGAGCGACTCGATTGCGGCGACTTTGACGCCGACAGGACGCTCGGCGCGAGCGATCTGCCGGGATGGTTCGAATGCCTGGCCGGGCCGGGGCAGACGCCGCAGCCGGCGACGGCCGGATGCGCGAGTGCGTGCCTGGCGGCGTTCGACTTCGATGACGATGGCGACGTTGACCTGGCGGACTTCAGGCGGTTCCAAAGCGCGTTCGGCGTTTCCGTGGCGGCGCTCGATGGTGACGGCGACCTCGTGTGCGATCTGAAGGACAACTGTCCCGCGGTGCCGAACGCCGAGCAGCTCGATTCCGACGGCGACGGGTGGGGCGACCTGTGCGACGGGCCGTTCGACGCCGACCACGACGGGGACGTGGATCTTGAGGATCTGCCTGATTTCACCGCGTGCCTGCTCGGGCCCGTGCAATCGGCAACGGCCGCATGCACGGAAATGCACGATGCGGACGCAAACGGCACGGTGGACCTCGCGGACTTTGCCGCCTGGCAGACTGTCTACAGCCACAATCCGCGGTAAGGCTCCAAAGCACGGCGCAGACACCGACGGTTATACCGGCAGTCTGGTGCGACGTTGTCACGTCGTCATCTGCCCACTGGAACCCGGCCAGAGCAGACAGGCAGAATGCCCGCACGTACCCCTACATGGCATCGTCGAGCACGGGGAGATCATGATGGACCCCAATCTTGCGGGCTTACTTAATTCGTTGGAGGACGAATCAGAAGACGTCCGAGAGGCCGCCGCGTTAGAACTGGGGATGTTCCTCGAGATGAGAAAACGGAACATTCACTTCTCAGGTTACACGGATCGCCCCGACTTCTACCGTGAATACGTTCGAGAAGCCCTTATTCAGTTGTCTCTTTCTCGCGAGCTCGAGAAGGCTATTGTCAATGCAGCACTGGAGCGGGTCGATCGGGATCCCGTATGTCGCGGACTCGCGGTAGCTTTAAGGTACGTTGACCCTCGAATCGCGGCGGAAGGCGTGCTTCGCATCGTCACGAAGAAAGGCACAACGCTCGACGAAATCGAGTTGAGAGAGTGGGTGACGGTCATCCTCGAGTTGTTTGTTCATGGCGCTCCCCAAGACGAAGAATGGAGGATAACCGCGAGAAACCCGTTCAAGGAATACAACCTAGAAACAGTGATTACGATGTGCGAATCATCTACGGACGTACAACTGCGCGATGACGGGATTGGGCTGCGGGCCGAAGTCGTGAGGCGGCGCGGGACAAAGGGCCCGCATCATGGTTCGGATGGGTCATGAATACAACAGGCGCCTGCCTTCAAGGGAGGGGTTCGCGGCGGGGCGAAGGAAGGGTTGACGTTGGATCCGCTTCTTGACGGGCGCGGCTCGGACGGGGTTGCCGGCGATTCGTTGGGTGACATGTTCGCGGGAAGGTTGACGGCGAAGGAAGGGTTGACGTTGGATCGCGCAAGGGGATCTCGGGGGACGCACGATGCCGCGGTCGCGGCGGGGCGCATCAGCGGTCGACGCATCTCACACCGGGTTTGCGCGGCGGTTCTCTGCTATCAAAACGTGATGTCTGTGGTGAGTTGATACGCGCGGAAGTCCTGCAAGTCGATATCGTTATCCTGATCCCAGTCGAGAAGGCGGAGGGGGGCTGAGCAGCCGGTGGGGATGGTTGCGTCCGGGCCGCCGAGGCAGTCTTCGAAGTCGGCCAGGTCAATCGAGTCGATGTCGCCGTCAGCGTCGGTGTCGAACATGCCGGTGTTGATGTCGACGTCGAAGGCGAAGGACGCGCCACCGTACACTTCGATCTGCTGGGTGAGGGCGAGGTTGCGGTTCTCGAAGCCGGCGTTGGCCGGCGTGGCGTTCAGGCTGGCGGTGCCGAAGCGGACGCGGACGAAGCCGCCGGCGGAGTTGTAGACGCCATAGGCGTCGGGCGCGCCGTTGGTCGTCAGATTGTCGCGGCCGTGCAGCATGAGGTCGGCGACGTTGGGTGACGCGCCGATGCGAACGTATTCGTTGCCGCCGGTGGTGTTGGAGTAGTCGGCGGCGAGCGTGCCCGTGCCGTCGGGCAGCGTGATGCGCTTGTGGATCTTGCCGTCGGGCGAGGTCAGGTCGATGTAATCCGCGCCGAGCGCGACGGTAAACGACGCATCGACGTATGCAGCGTTCATCTCCTTGAACGTGCTGCACCGGCTCGCACTGGTGCCGACGCGCTCCTCCTCGCCGGGCTCGGAC
>JBECKQ010000196.1:0-7107 GCA_040235375.1 Phycisphaerae bacterium
CCGCGTCCGCTACCGCCTTCTCCCCGCCGTGTGGTGACGCGGCCCCGACCCGAGCGGCGCCAACGTGATCAGAGCACCAGGGCGCAAGCCCGGTGACGAACGCCGGCAACGCCGCAATTCAGCGATCACGTGCTATTGCGAGACTGCGTCGCTTCTCAACGTAACGTGCCCGCCCAATCGCCCCCGCATATACTGCCCCGATGCGCAAGTATTGGTTCGTCTTCAAGGTGGCCCTCGCCGAGCGGTTCGTTTACCGCGGCGATTTCTTCATCGCCACCTTCCTGCGCTTCACCCCCATCATCACCACCATCGCCCTCTGGGCCGCCGTCTACCGGGGCACCGAAAACAAGACCATCGGCTCGCTCACCTACGGCGAAATGGTCTCCTACTACCTCGTCGTCATGATCGCCCGGGCCTTCGGCTCGATGCCCGGCCTCGCCTCCGGCATCGGCCGCGACATCCGCGAAGGCGACCTGCGCAAGTTCATCATCCAGCCCGTCAACTACGTCGTCTATCACCTGTTCCTGCGCATGGCCCACAAGGCCGTCTACTTCCTCATGGCCACCGTCCCCTACGTCATCGTCTTCTGGTGGTGCCGCGACTACCTGCCCGGCTGGCCCCCGCTCAGCATGCTCCCCGCCTGCCTCGCCTCGCTGATCATGGCCTTCATGCTCGGCTACCTGGTCAACGCCGCCGTCGGCCTCCTCGCCTTCTGGTTCCTCGAGGTCAGCAGCTTCCTGTTCATCTTCATGGTGAGCCAGTACTTCCTGTCCGGCCACCAGTTCCCGCTCACCATGCTGCCCGGCTGGCTCCAGCATTCCGTCGTGCACCTACCCTTTGCCTACGAGACGTTTCACCCCGTCATGATGCTCCTGGGCAAGTACGACGCCCACCAGGCGGCCGGCATCCTGCTCGGGCAGTTCATCTGGATCGTCGCCCTTTCCGGCCTCGTCGCCCTCGGCTGGAAGCGCGGCCTGCGACGCTACGCGGCGTTCGGAGGATAACATGCGTCGGGCCCGCTATCTCCGCGTCCTCGCCTGCTTCATCCGCAACGGCCTCGTGCGCGAGCTCAGCTTCCGCATGAACTTCGTCATCACCGTCATCAGCGAGGTTATGTGGCTCGGCATGATGCTCATCTTCGTCGAGATCATCTTTCGCCACACCTCCAACGTGCAGGGCTGGAACAACGACCAATATCTCTTCCTGCTCGGCACGCACTTTCTCATCACCGCCATCTTCGAGACGCTCTTCTTCTCCAACCTCCACCGCCTCAGCGAGCTCATCCGCACCGGCCGGCTCGACTTCATCCTCCTCAAGCCGGCCAGCACCCAGTTCCTCGTCTCCTTCGAGCGCATCGACTACTCCGCCCTGGCCAACGCCCCGCTCGGCGCCTTCCTCTGCATCTACGCCGCCCACGGCCTCGGCGCACACGTCACGGCCGGTGGCGTAGCCCTGTTCGCGCTCCTCGTCATAAGCGGCGTGATCACGCTCTACTCGCTCATGTTCATCTTCTGCAGCACGAGCGTCTGGCTCATCCGCCAGACCAGCGTGCAGAACATGTGGTTCTACCTGACGAGCTGCGCCCGCTACCCGGCCGAGATCTACCGCCCGCTGGCCAACGGCGTCCTGTGGTTCGTCCTCATGTTCGTGCTGCCCGTGCTGATCGTCGCGAACCTGCCGGCCAACGTCGTGGTCCGCAGCTTCCACAACTGGCTCGTCGTCTACGCCGTCGGCGCGTCCTTCGCGATCCTCGGGCTCAGCATGCTGATGTTTCGATTCGCCCTGCGTTCGTATCGCTCGGCGAGCAGTTGAACTGAAATGTTACCGATCGTTCCACACGACCTGGCGCGCGTCGAAGACCGGCCCTTCGCAGCAGCACAAGGCATAACGCCGCCCGGCCGGCGACTCGTCGGACCGCACGCTGACGATGCACGATTGACACGTCCCCACGCCGCACGCCATCGGCCGTTCCATGCAGACGTAGCACTCGATGCCTTGCTCCAGGCAGTATTGCGCGACGGCCTGCATCATTCGTTCCGGCCCGCAGGCGTAGGCGACGATCGTATCCGCCGGCGCCGGGTTCACCCGATGATGCGCCCGCAGCGCGTCCACGACCGTGCCGCAGTAGCCGCACGTCCCGTCGTCCGTGCTGATCACGACCGGCGTATCGCACGCAGCGAACTCCGCGGCGCACGCAATCGCGGCGCCGTCTTTCGGCGGCGTCATGTCGGCGACGATGTCGAGCGGCACGAGATCCGCACTCTGCGCCCCGCAGAACGCCACCGCATGTTTGCCATGCCGTTCCAGCGACTCGGCAAGCCACAGCACCGGCGGCAGACCGACGCCACCGGCAATCAGCCAGGCATTCGGCTTGTCATCGACGATCGGAAACCCGTGCCCAAGCGGCCCGAGCACCGTAACGACGTGCCCGCGGCTGAGCGACGCCAGCCACTGCGTGCCGATGCCCACCGCCCGATAGATCACGTCGATGGCCACGTGTCGCGCTTCGCGCCGCAGACCGGCGATGCTGAACGCCCGCGGCAGAAACGGAACCGCCGTCGCCTGCACCGGCGACGCGTCGCGATCAACACGTCCGGCGACGTCGGGCGCGCTCCGTCCCGCCCCAGCCGCATCCTCATCCAGCGGCGGCGTGATCTGCACGAACTGCCCCGGATGCGCAATCGGGAAGCTGTCGAGATGAAACGTCGTGCGATAGTGTTCGCGACACAGCCGCTTCGTGCGCTGGACGGTAGCCCGTGCGATCCGCGCCGTCGTCTCGTTGGTGGCGATGCGTTCAGACACCTTGTCGTTCGCTTGCGAAGGGGATTATCGCGTGCGCAAAAAACAACTTCCGGCATCGGAAGATGAATCGTCCGATGCCGGAAGCGCGCCACGGCGTAAAGCCGCATTCTCCATTACAGGTCAATGCTCACTCTCTCCTGTCGACCTGTGAACTTCCCCGGTTCAACCGGCGGGACTATAACGCGCGACCGGGGGGTCGTCAACGAAAGACCGCCCCCTCCAGATTATTCCTAACGTCATTGTTTACAACTGGTTACATCAAAGCCCTGCCGGCCGGCAGAGCCCGCCGCGTAACCCTTTCCGACACAGGAAGTTGGGTTGATTCCCCCCGCTGTACCGGAACGCACGCTGCGGCATCCCAAATCCACCGACTTCTCGCTCAAATTAACCGCAACCTATTGTTAACAATAACCTTATTCTCGTTTTGGGACCCATTGCTGCGGTAGAGATGGTCAGGGCGTCCACGCACGGCCACCGACGGACCGATTCACAGACGCCGTTCGACCTCATTCTCATGGGCATGCGGATGCCGGTGATGGACGTTCCCGCGATCACACGCCGGCTTCACAGCGATGGCTGCAATCGTCCAATCATCGCCTCAACGCGCACGCCATGCCGCAGGATCGCGAGAGATGCCCGCCCGCCCACTGCGACGGTTACCTCGGCAAGCCCATCGATCGCACGCATCTGCTCGAGACCATCGACAGTCCGTTGGCCCGGCGCGACCGTCGTGCTGTGTCAAGAGCGCACGCCCGGCTGACGCGGCGCCCGTCGCCGTCTCGACACACCGCAATCGCGGCGCGCCCGTCAACTGGAATAATCGCACTGCACTTTACCAGACACCTGGTCGCATCAATGATGGGCTGTCGCAGGGGCGAACGCCACACTGACTGGGGAAAATCCTCGATTTGAACATTTGATCTCGAATAACCGAAGGCGCCGGGCGAGCGCTCTTCGGGTGAATCTCGATCGAGCCGCACGGCCGTCAAGCTTGGCGCCGCTGGCGTAAAACGGCCGCCGGCGGTTCGGTGAGTGTCCGAATCGCGCCAGCGGGGTGCGTCGGGGTAGACGGTGCGAGTCCGAGCCGCGTGAGCGGCTGCAAGTGTATCCGTCCCGGGCGTGCCCCGCATTTATGCGCCCGAGCCAGGGCCCGATTGACCATCTCTCGTTGTGACGCGTAGAATCATTTCGCATGCCGGACCGCTCAGGTTTCATCCGATCAGGCGCGACCGGCGGGCACGCCCTGGTGGGCCGTGGACCTGTCGTTTGCCCTCTACGAAAGCTCGTCACGACTCCCAGGGACTCAGCGCCGCCCGGAGCCTTTTGATGCCTGTCTCCAACAAGCCCACACTTGCGCAGTTGATTGAGGCTTTCCGGGAGTGGGTCCCCACCGTTCGCGTCCGCTTCAACGAGTGGTTCGAAGCGTGCCGCGAGGAGCCCATCCTCCTCTGGCACACGCCGGTGATCCGGTACGCCACGTACGTCGCCGGAGCCGGCGTCGCCGCGCTGATTCTCTCGTTCGTCATAAACCTCTTTGCGCCGGGCGGGCCCGAGCCGGTACCGCGGGCGAGGACCGCCGACTTCCACGTCATCTGCACGAGCTGCCGCAACGAGTTCGTCATCAACGAGAAGTTCAGCTTCGACGATTTCCCGGTTCGCTGCCCCAAGTGCGGGCAGGAAACCGGCCAGCATGCCCTCAAATGCAACTCGCCCCGGTGCCACGGTCGCTGGGTCGTGCCGCGCGTCGACGGTGAGTGGTATCGCTGTCCGGTATGCAACGCGACGCTCGCGCGGCGCGAGTGAGCCGTCGCGGTCAACTTTCTCGACGATCGCTTGTAATACAGGCTGAATCGGAATAGATTGTCCATCAGCGCCGCGATGACGGAATTCGGGCGGCGAACATCGCAAATCAGAACGCCGAACGCATGGAGGCACGGCCGTGGCACGACGCCGCAAACGCAGAAGGCGAAGCTCCCGGCGCATCTGGATCTTCGGTGCGGTCATCTCGATCGCCGGTGTGTGGACCTACGGACATTTCATCAGCCCATTCCTCGAAGGTGAGCCTGAGCCCCAGCGAACAGTCGCCGACGGGCACGGCGCGAGCGACGCGGCGGTGCCCGTCCGCCCGCGGTTGACGTCCAGCCGGCCGCGCCTGGAGGTGCCGACCGCGACCGATGTCTCGGAGAAGGGCAGCGACAACGCGACGGCGGCCGTCACGCGCGCCGAGACGCCGACCCCGGAAGCGGCGCGCCTGCTTGCCGCGGGGATGAAGGCGTTGAATGGCGGCGACGTTCTCACCGCCCGCGCCCGCCTCAGTGACGCCACGCAGGCCGGCCTGACCCCCCAGCAGATGATCGACGCCCGTGCGGCGCTTGTTCGAATCGCGAACGAGACGATCTTTTCGCAGAACGTCTACGAGAACGATCCGCTCGTCCGGCGGTACACGATCTCCCCCGGCGAGACGCTCGGGCAGATCGCCAAAAAGTTCGATGTCACCGACGACCTGCTCGCCACCATCAACAACCTCGGCAACAAGAACCTCATCCGCGCCGGCCAGACGATTAAGGTGCTGCGCGGACCGTTCAACATCCGCATCGACAAGCCGACGTACGGGATGGACGTCTATCTCCAGAACACGCTTGTAAAGCACTACCCGGTGGGGCTCGGCGAAGGCGGCAGCACGCCCACCGGCTCGTGGAAGGTGGCCAACAAGCTGAAGAACCCGACATACTATCCGCCGCGCGGCGGCGCGATCGTCGCGGCCAACGATCCGCAGAACCCCCTCGGCGAGTATTGGATCGGTCTGGCGGGTGTGTCAGGCAACGCGGTCGGGGCGATGCGCTACGGCATTCACGGCACGATCGATCCCGATTCGATCGGGCGGAGCGTCTCCATGGGCTGCGTGCGCATGCACAATGCCGACGTCGCCGAAGTGTACAGCCTGCTGATCCCCGAGAAGTCCCAGGTCGTCATCGAGTAACCCACCAGGCAAGAGAACCGGCGCCGGGCTCATCATCTACTCGTCGCTGCATGTGCGCGCCGCGAGTTCCCCCCTCGTGACATCGTCGATCTTCCTGCCGCACTCCGGACACCGATCGGCTGTGGTGCCTCTCAAGTCATAGCGGCACTTCGGGCATTTACCCGGTATACGCTCGACCGGCGGCTGCAACCATCGCCCGAACCACCAGGCGCCGAACGTAATCGCGAGCATGATCACCACCGTCAGATAGGGCACATCGAAGCGCACGCCAACCAGAGCGCCGATCGTCATGCCGACCACGAACCCGCACACACAGATCATCGCGTGCACGCGGCGCATCGGGGTATGCCCCATGTACGTACGCTTGTCCAGCAGCGTCTCGTGGGGCTCGCCCAGCACCGGTCGGCGAAGAGCAGCATGGACCTCCTTGGGCACACGGAATCGATGCCCGCACGTCAGGCAACGCGCGCCGTCGGAGCGAACGAAATAGAGGTGGGAATCGACCTGTGCCTTCACCAGTTCGTCCCCGCCGCAATCGGGGCAGAGATAGCGCGGGCCGTCGCCGGCGGCAGGTGCGGATTGGCACTCGATACTGTCTGACTCGGCTGACATTTCTGTCGCACCAGCCTACGCCCGGCTCGTCGGCTGTTCAACGGCGCAGGGCGGTGCATCCGTAGGTCTCCTGCGTACGGGCTGTCCTAAGATCAGCGACACTTCAAACAGCGGACACATAAAAAGGCGAGGCGGAAATAGCGGTCCGCCTCGCCATGCTATTGGTGGTTGGGCCTTCCAGGCGGTTAAACGAGACCCTGGTCGAGCATCGCGTCGGCGACCTTGAGGAAGCCGGCGATGTTGGCCCCGTTGACGTAATTTCCCGGCGTGCCGTAGCGCTCCGCCGTCTCGACGCAGGACTTGTGAATGCTCTTCATGATGACGTGCAGCTTCTGATCGACCTCTTCGCGGGTCCAGGCCATGCGCATCGAGTTCTGCGACATCTCGAGGCCGGAGACCGCTACGCCGCCGGCGTTCGCCGCCTTGCCCGGGCCGTACAGGATCTTGCTCTCGACGAAGACCTTGATGGCGTCCGGCGTGCTGGGCATGTTCGCCCCCTCGCTGACGCAGTAGCAGCCGTGCTTGACGAGGTGGTTGGCGTCTTCGACGTTGATCTCGTTCTGCGTGGCCGACGGCAGAGCCACGTCGCACTTGACCTGCCACAGTGGGTTGCACGAGGCGCTCGGGTCGGACGCCTGGTACTTCGCTTTCGAATACTGATCGACGTATTCCTTGATCCGGCCACGGCGATTGTTCTTCAGGTCCATGACGAA
>JBECKQ010000332.1:0-9675 GCA_040235375.1 Phycisphaerae bacterium
GATCACGGCAACATCGACGGGATCGCGCCGAAGGTGGTCGTCGTGATGATCGGCACGAACAACGTGGACAGCCACTCCAATGCGGAGCAGATTGCCCAGGGCGTCAAAGCCATCGTCGCCAGACTCCGCGAGAAGCTGCCGAAGGCCAAGATCCTGCTGCTCGGGGTCTTCCCGCGCGGCGAAGCGCCCAATCCCGGCCGCGAGCAGATCGCAGAGATCAACACCATGATCAAGAAGTCGGCCGAAAGCGACGACATGGTGCGCTACCTGGACATCGGCGCGATGTACGTGCAGCCGGACGGGCACATCAGCAAGGATATCATGCCGGACTATCTGCATTTGAACCCAGTCGGATACGAGATGTGGGCCAAAGCCATCGAGCCGGCGCTCGCGGAAATGCTCGGAGAAAAACCGATCGGCGACGCGTCGGCGCCGGGAGACGCTTCAGGCGGCAGCAATTGATCATCGCGCGCGGGTCTTAGCGGAATGACGGGTCCACCGGGCGGCGAGCGCCGTCGCCGGCGTGCAGCTCGTGCCAGTGGGCGAGCCCATCCTCGCCGAGCTTCCAGCACAAGTACACGTCGCGCCCGTCGTGATGCGTGCGGAAATCGACGAGGCCGTTCTCCCAGTCCTTCAGCTCGCAGCCGATGTCGTTGACCTCGTTGATCAGCTCGATCAGGCGGTCGGCGCCCTGGGCGGCCTGATCATCGAGCTCGGCGACGATTCTCTTGCGGTTCTGGGCCTTGAGGCGACGGCGGCGCTGCTGCAAGCGCTCGAGCCGCCGGTATTGGGCGACGACATCGGTGACGATGCGGCGAACAAGGGGCAGCGCGCGTTGCGCCTCGTCGAAGGTGAATACTTTTGTTCGACCGCGTGAGGTCTGCCGCCCGCGTCGCGTGATCTGAAACTCTGCCATAAGTTCACCCGCCGCTTCGCAGAGATTGTTCATCTGACCGACCGACGACAATTCTGAACGGCCGCAGCGTGCGAGTCAAGCAGATCGGGCGGCAATCGGAGATTCGAGCGCGAGATTAAAGATCGGCGAGCGATCCGCGGCGAAAAGAAAAATGCGCGCCGCAGATAACGGGCGATTCAGTTCTTCAGAACGCTGACGTGACCGTCGCCGCCGGACCGGAGACGGAAAAGTCGTGAACCGCCTGGTTCGATTTTGACGCCAATACGTCGGTAATCGTGACCTTAAGCACGTAGTCACCGGGCGCCACACCAGGGAGCGAGACAAGCTGGGCGAGGAAGAAATCGTTACGGCGGCACATCGAGACATCCTCGATGCGGTCCTCATCCCTGCTCCACAGCGAACGACCGTCACTGGTGAAAAGCTCGAGCCGACTGGACAGCGCGGTCCGATAACGGTTTTCGCCCTCCTGCTGCGATTGGAAATTCGCAACCTCGCAATAGACGATAACGCGATTCGGAGTGTGGGGCTGGAGTGCCTCTTCGGGAAACTCGTCGTAGATGCCGAACGTCGTGACCTTCGTGCACAACGCCACGCGCGGGATTTGCAGCTCCGCGGCCTCGCGAACCGCGGCGCGCAGATCGTCAAGCGCGGCGAGAGCGTTGTCGCCGCCGGTTACGGGGTCGGCGAGAAGGCGGTCCACTTCATCGATCGCGGCGACCGTTCGCGACAGGAGCACGCGCCGCTGCTCGGGCACGTCGGGCGAGATGTCCGCCGCATCCTGCGGCTTGCCCGCGGCAAGGGCGAGCAGGCTGAGGCGCCATTGCAGACCGGCATCCGAAGGATTGTCGCGCAATTGCGCCGTCGCTCGCTCGATGAGATGCGCCAGGCTCGCCTGCGCGTCGGGCGGCTCGACGTCCATGGCCTTGTTGACCTTGACGGTCGGGGGATCTTCGGCGGCCGGCGGAGAGGGTTCATCTTCAACGATCGCGACGCGCAGGAGGCGCGGTACGGCCGGCGTGCGGTCGATGGCCGGCTCGGTCTGAGTCATTGCCGGTTCATCTACGTCAACGGCGCGGTTTGCCGGCGAACGCGCATCCGAAGTGGCACTGCCCGGTTCGATCGCAACGGTCGGCGGCACCGCCGGCACTGGCGACGCCTCCCGCCGCGATGCGGCTTCGAGCTGAGCAAGGTACTCTCGAACGGCGGCAGCGTTATCCTCCTGGGCGGCGGGAGACACCGGCTTGCCGGTCGCGGCGTCGGCCTCCGCCGACTTCTGCTGCGCGGGTTGCGTGGCGGCAATCTTTGCCGGTGGCGCCGGGCGTTCTTGATCGCCCCAGGGCGAACCGAGGTCCGTACAGCCGGCGGCCAGCAAGACGCCGAGCAGAACGGTCGACGCGGCGACGCACGATGTTCGAATGCGATAGGGACGTTTCGCTTGCATGGGCGAACCTGGCGTCAGGAGCGCCGGGCGGCCATCGCCTTGCCGGCGCTGTGCTTGATAATGAACCGTTCGATCGCGGTCGGGACGGTGCCGAGGCCGGTCTTCGTGGCGACGTCGGCCTCGAGCAGGTCGGTGAGCTGTTCGCGCAGCTCCTGTAGCGTCACCATGCTGAGCCGTCGCTGAAGAACGTCCGGGCGGGTGAACGCCTTCCTTGCAAGCACGTTGAGCGGCGCTCCCCGATCCGCTTCCTCCTTGATTTCCATGAGCCGGCGTATTCCCCACGCCAGGCCGCCGATGGCGCGGCCGGGCGCGGCTCGATCGGTGGCGAGCACGCGCTCCCACTGGTGAAGCGCAGTCGGGGTGTCGCCCGAAGCCATGGCGTCGATCACACCAAAGACGTTCTGCTCGCGATTGTTGCCGACGAGGGCTTCGACGTCGGCGGACACGACGGCCGGCCGATCGCCGACGTAAATGGCAAGTTTCGAGACCTCGGCGTCGAGTTCGCCGAGCGAATCGCCCACGAGGTCTTTGAGCAGCCACGCGGCGCGGTCGTCGAGTCGCTTGCCATGCTGGGTGGTTGCGCGTTTTATGAGCCAATCGATCACGTCGCGGCCCTTGAGCGGATCGCAGCGGACCACCTTGCCGACCTTGGAAACGATCTTGTACAGGCGGGTGTTGGCCGCCAGCGTGCGGCATTCGAGGATCAGCGTGCCGGAATCGGCCGGGGCGGAAGCGTAGTTTTCGAGGGCGGCGCGGTTGGCGGTGATGAAGGAGTCGGCGTTCTCGACGACGACGACGCGCCGACCGCCGAGCAGCGAGTACGTACGGACTTCGTCCAGGACGGCCGCCAGCTCGCAGGAATCGCCATCGAGCCGGCTGGGGCTGTCCGCGCCGGCATGGGCCTCGAGCGCGTGGAGGATTTGCTGGACGGTTTCGCTCCGGCGGAACTCATCGGCGCCGCTCACGACGTAGACGGGCTTGGGTTCGAAGCCTGATGCGCTCATGGACTTTCGCTGGCCTGGTATCGGCTGGACAGCGCCGGCAGATCGTCCAGCCGGGCGCGGGCCCGGGCGACGATGTCGGCGGCCTGTGGCTGAAGCGTCGCCGCTTTTTCGTAATACTCGCGGGCGTCGATCTCGCTGCCTCGATAGATGGCGACATCGCCCAGGTTCAGCCACGCCCGGGTAGCGTTGGGGTCCTGCTTGACGATTTTCAGGAGGCTTGCCTCGGCAGCATCGTAACGCTGCAAGGCAATGAATGTCTTCGCCAACTCATCAAGGGCCGCCGCGTTTTCCGGCCGCTGACGCAGCGACAGTTCGATCGCGCCGGCCGCCTCCTCGTATCGGCCGAGAGCGTACAACGCGGTGCCGAGGTTCACAAGAACGTCCGGCGCGTGCGGCTCGAGCTTGAGCGAATCGCGCAAACGGGCGACGGCGAGCTCGTGCTCGCCGCGCAGCTCGTGCCACGTACCCTTGCGGGTCAGCTCCTGGGCGCGAATCCGCTCGCTGCGCGTGGGAACGCGAGCCGTGTCGATCGGTTCGCCGACGGCGCGGGCGGCGAGTGCATCCGGGTGATCGGCGTCGGCCTGGGCGACCGCGGCGGCGAGCTCGACGGCGCCGGTCGCAGCCTCGCTGCGATGGCCACCGCGATCCTGCACGCTGAGGCGGAACATGAGCCGCCGGCCGCAGTCATCCGGCACGAACCAGTCGTAGCGGCCGGAGTTCGGCAGGTGGCTGGCGATGGATCGCCAGGCGCCGTCGGGCAGGGCGCGGCAGGCGATGTCGATCGGGCGGTCGATGAGGTTGGCGTCGATGGCCGTCCAACTGAGGCGCGCGACGGTCTTGCCGGCTCGCTGCTCGACCTTCGGTTCGTGAAACTGGCAGACGGGCGGGGTGAAATCGATGAACACCCACTGCTGGGGCTGGGTATCGGCGGAGGGAGTCGGGCCGGAGGCGCCGACCGCGTTTGTCGCAACGATGTAGAGGCCACAGAGTCCTTCCTGCGGGGCGATGACGTTCACGGGTGGCGTGTTATCGGGGTCCAGGCCGTAGCTCTGCCAGGTCGCTCCTCCGTCGAACGTGTACCAGAGCTCGATCGACTGGAGAGGTCGGGCGTCGGCGTTGATTTCGTATTGAATGTCGAACTGGCGGGTCTGAACTCGAGCGATTGAGTGCTCGTCTGTTGGCGGCGTTGCAGCGGCTGCAACGGCGGAGCACACGAGCAACAGCAAGGGGCATCCATGCCGCATGGTCGTCATCCCATGACTTGTGACTGCGGTCCGTGCGGCCGGGATCGAGGCGCAGCGGCCGCACGAGCAAATTCACCGACAAGTGATCATCGGAATAAGGCGGAAGGCGTCTGCACCGTTTCGCGCTGAGCGAAACACGGCCTGCCCCCTCGGGTCAGACCGTGCCCCTCACCGCGTGGCCAGACTCTTTTGAAGCAGCGTTCACCAAGCGGCACGGGCCTCTTACCCGTGAATGACGGGCGGGAAGCGGGTGCCACAAGAATGACGCCCTGCCGGCGCGTAAGTCACTGTCAATAATGAAGTAACATTTCTGCCGGCCGTCTGCCGGTCGGAGGACGGTTGCCGCGGAGGGGTGTGGAACGCCCGGTAACAACCCCTCTAAAGGGCCCGAAAACGCGGATTTCGTGGGGAATTCCCTTTGCGTGGCGTTTTGTCGTCTGTTAGACTCCCGCCCGCGAGTGGACGCCCGCGCGCGGTGCGGGCGGCGCATGCAAATCCAACTCACGACTGAAAGGCTGATCTCGACATGGAGAAGCCCCAGGAAGCCTACGAACACCTCCGGCAGTTGGTCGAATCTGCCGCAGAGGACGTGATGAAGGCCGCAGGCGGGAACAAGGCAGCCGGCACGCGCGTCCGGAAGATCATGCAGGACGTGAAGGCGGCCGCCCAGGAGGTTCGGAAAGGCATCCTCGAGACTCGCTCGGCGGAAGGCGGCTAGTCCAGACCGGACCGGTGCCGATCTTCGCCTCCCTCGCCCGTTGGGCCAGGTCGGGGAGGTCGGCGTTCCGCCAGTTTTCTGGCAACGCGCCACAGGTCGGCTACCGGCCGATCCAGAGCCGGCGCAAAGGCCGCGCGCCGGCGGTCAAGGGGGGAATTATGCCACCGCCGCTGCTGATCGACCTCGATTCGATCGATACCGACCGGGTCCTTTACGACCGGCAATTCATCTATTCGCGCCTGCCGCACCGGCATGAGTTCGAGGTGCTGCACGGCGTGTGCCATCTGTCCGACGACCCGGCGACGGGTGTGGCCTTCCACGATTGCACGGAGCATGACTGGTGGGCGAAGGCGCACATACCTGGCCGGCCGATCTTCCCGGGCGTCCTGCTTCTGGAAGCCAGCGCCCAGCTCATCGCGTTCGTGACGCGTTACGTAAAGAGAGAGTTCACCCAGTTCATCGCTTTCGGCGGCATCGAGAACTGCCGGTTCCGCGAGGCGATCACGCCGCCGACCCGCATTCTCTTCATCACGAAGATCGTCGAGGACCGCCCGCGCCGCGTGAAGGGGGACGTGCAGGCAATCGTTTCAGGTCGCGTGGTCTTCGAGGCACGGATCATCGGTCTGGCCCTGCCGGACGCTGGGTAGGCCCATTCCCCAATCATCCCGAACGCCAGGAAACCGGCGCTTCGCCTTCAGTTTCGGCGATTCACCGACTTGTCCGTGACCCGCATGATTGCGGGAACCGGCGGCCACCGGGAACGTCCAACCATTTGGGAGCCTTGTTGTCGCTCTGTTGAGACTTCCCGCACGGGCCGCTGTGGTTCTGTGCCCTGTTCCGCGACTCCGTACAGGAGGCCAGTCATGATGCGCCGGACAATTGCTGTTGTGGTGGTAATGGTATCGCCTTTGGGTGTCTGCGATTGCTTGTCGCGCGCCACTGCTGCCGAAGCGGACATGTCAGACCAGGCAGCTTTGGCGGCCGGAACAACTGAATTCGGACTCGATCTGTACGCCCAACTTCGAGACCAACCCGGCAACGTCATCCTGTCGCCGTACAGCATCTCGACGGCCCTAGCGATGACATACGCGGGTGCTCGCGGCGAAACGGCTCGCCAGATGGCGGCGGTCCTTCACTTTCCTTTTGAGGGGGAACCCCTGCACGAGGCGTGCGCCTCGCTGGCATCAGCCCTGAGCGAGTCGGGCGACGGACCACAATGCAAGGTCTATGTGGCCAATTCACTATGGGGTCAGCAAGGCCTCGAGTTTCTCGACGACTTTGTTGCGCTCAATCGGCGGTACTACGGCGCGGGCTTTCGGCAGATTGACTTCGCCGCGGACCCGGACCAGGCTCGCCAGTCGATCAACGCGTGGGTATCCGATCACACTCAGCGGATGATCCCGCAACTGCTGGCGCCGCCGGACATCGGCCGCGAGACGCTGCTCGTCCTGACCAACGCCATCTATTTCAAAGGTACGTGGGTCTACCAGTTCGACCCGGAGAATACGCGCGATGCACCGTTCTGGCTCGGTCACGACCAGCAGGTTGCCGTTCCCATGATGACGCAAACCGGCACGTTCGCGTTCGCGGACCACGGCGACGTGGATGTGCTCGATCTGCCCTACGCCGGCGGCCGGTGGTCCATGACGCTGCTCCTGCCGAAGGATCGTGACGGGTTGCCCGCCGTCGAACGGTCTCTGGATACGCAGCACTTGCACCGATGGCTGAACGAAGGGCTGGAGGACAAGCCTGTGCGCGTCAGCCTGCCGCGATTCAAGCTCGGTTTCCACACGTGCGTCGCGAGGCCGCTGCGATCGATGGGGATGACGGACGCGTTCGGACCGGACGCCGACTTCTCCGGCATGACCGGCCGGCGCGGCTTGTCAATCGCGGAAGTCGTTCACGAGGCGCGCGTCGAAGTCAACGAGGAGGGCACAGAGGCCGCTGCAGCTACTGCGGTGCTCCTGAAACGTGGCCCCCGGCCCGAGCAGTTCGTCGCCGACCACCCGTTCCTGTTTCTGATTCGCGACAAGCAGACAGGCGCGATTCTGTTTCTCGGTCGCGTGTCCGACCCACGGGCGTGACCCGGAATCGGCGCTTGCCGATCACTCGGCGCGGCTCGACTGTGGGGATCGCTCCGCGCCGGCGCTTCGTCACAGGCCAGAACGCCTACGGGGCAGTTCGTCCGATAGGCCCGAGCACGGCACAGGAACCGGTCTCGCGTGCGCTGCGGCTGCCGATATTACGGCGGCGATCAAGTCGGGGACATCGGCGTCGCGCTCTGCCTGCCTATCGGGCGGCACCGCAAGTCCAATCGTATTGGATACTTGGAGCGCTCTGGAGCGACTCGGTAGCGAGGGCATCGACAGATCGCCGATTGTCGCGAAAGTGTTCGGTCATGTCGGATGCAGCGACATTCACGCGGATATCCACGGCCGCGATCCGGGTGATGATCAAGGCCGAGGTGGCCAGCCTCGACGTGTACCTTCCGTACGCGCGGAATGGTGAACCCGTTTTGTACCGTGGATTCGATTCGCAGCTCTCCGCGCCCGACTTCCAGCGGCTGCAAGACCATGGGGTGGACCACGTTTTCGTTCGCAGCGGCGATCTGAGGCACTGCCAGCAGGCCATCGAATCGAAGCTGGGCAAGATCCTCGGCGACCCATTGATCGCACCTGAGGACAAAGCTCTGCTACTTAATGCGGCCGGCACAGTGGCTGCACACTCCGTCGTCGCGTCAGGGGTGTCACCGGAGAGCATCAGCCGATCCGCGGTGATCGTCGATCACGTCATCTCCTGCGTGCTTACGAATCCTTCGGTCACCGCACACATCCTGCACATGGCCGGACACGAGCAGTCAACCGCCAGCCACATGCAGATCGTCTCGACGCTGGGCGTGATGCTCGGCGCGGCCGTGTTCGGCGACGATCAAGAGGCGCTCAAGGCATTGGGCTTCGCCGGGATGCTACACGATCTCGGCAAGCTTTCGATACCCTGCGCCGTCCTGAACAAAACGGAGCCGCTCACACGCGAAGAGTCGGCGCTGCTGCAACAGCATCCGATTGAATCGATCCGGTTGATCGGGAATGACCCCACCGTTTGTGCGGAGGCGCGAAGAATAATCCTCCAGCATCATGAACGGGTGGACGGGCGAGGTTATCCGGTGGGGTTGTGCGGCGGTGACCTGCTCGCCGGCAGCCGAGTGCTGGCCGTGGTGGATGCATTTCACGCGATGGTGGGGCCGCGGCCATACCGAACCGACCTGAGCATCGGGGCGGCGAATCACGCCATGGCCTTGCAGGCGAAACGCCAGTTCGATCCTGACATTCTCAGCCAATGGCTCCAGGTATGCGAGCGTTACCGCATCGATGAGGAAAGACGCACGGCCGAGGCGACAGCAGAGCCCGGGCAGACGATCTCGCGATACGAAGGGGCGACGCGCTGGCGGTGTCAGCAAGTCTCGGTAAAGCGCCCTCCGCGACGCAAGTGTCCTCCGGGGACGGTCGTTCGTTGCATCTACGCGGGACGACTCATCAATGCCACCGTTACGCCGAACGACTTCGGATCGCCGGTGCAGGATGTGTCGCGCGGGGGGATGTGCATCAACACGGCGCATCCCATGTATCGCGGCGAGATCGTTCACCTCCGCATTCCCGGCCCAAGCGGAGCCTCCTGGATCGGCAGCATGGTCGCGTGGTGCCGCCAGCACGAAGCCCGGCGGTATTGCGTCGGCCTTCAGTTCATCCGGCGTCTGGCCGAGTCGGAAGTGTCGCGCTGCAGCGCGGTCCGGCCGATGGGGGGAATGGACCAGGAGGAAGCCGGCGTGCTGGAGGAGAACGACTTGGCGCTCGTAGACTCGCGCTGAGTGTTTGGCGGAAACGACAGGCTCCAGCCGTGTCAAATCGGTATTGAATCCGAATCCTCGGCGCCGAGGAGAGCGTCGGAAACGGCGTCTTCCGGAGTCCAGGCACGCAGCGTCTCTTCATCGATGGGGAAGGCGAAGCGTTCCGGGTCGTTGACCCATTCGGGCAGTTTGACGGTGGACATCGGAAAGTCCTCGAGGCGGTCTTTCATGGACCGGGCGCGCTGCCGGCCGCCGGAACGACGCATCCAGCGTGTCCACAAGAAGTTGCGCACCTCGTCGTCGAGAAGCTTCACGTCGCGCGGGCGGCAACATTCGGAATAGAGCTTTACGCCGGTGTTGGCGCGACACGGGCAGAGCGCGCCCGGCGCGACCTCGCCCAAGCGGCGGTAGAACGGTTTGAGGTCGGCCTTGCCCACGCCGATCCGCTTGCCGAAACGCTCGGCAAGCACCGCGAGAACCACGAAGCAAACCACCAGAATCGGCACCA
>JBECKQ010000362.1:0-8134 GCA_040235375.1 Phycisphaerae bacterium
GCCCCCCCCCCGCGGGCGCCCCCCACGGCTCGCTCTCTTGCGACAGTCCGGTCCGGCGTCTCTCTCTCGCCGGCCGGATGGGGAAAGGAAACGAACGTTAAGGCTGCTCTCTCTCGAGGAACAGGAGGTAAGTACAAATGACCTGGAAACGGCTTTTGTTCCGCGCCGCGGCGATCGGTCTGCTGGCCGCCAGTCCGGCTTGGGCGACGATCACCGTGATGCTCGATCCGCCCGCGCAGTCGGTGGCCATTTCGGCCCCGAGCGTGTCGGTGGACATCCTCGCGGACATACCCGAAGCGGACGCGATCGTGCAGTGGGGCTTGGACCTGTCGTACGACAGTCCCATTCTCGCCCTCTCGGGCGGCTCGTGGGCGAACGCGGTGACGATCAACACCGCCCTGTTCGACGTGGCCGTTGCTCCAGACGGCGACGAGCTCTCGGCGCTGGTGCCGTTCAGCGCTGCGCCGTTGTGGGGCTCCAACGTCCTGCTGGCGACGGTCGAGTTCGTACCGGTCGGTCTGGGCACATCGCCGCTGGTCTTGAGCGACAGCAACGGCGCCGGCGATCTGACGGAAGGGTTCGCCTTGGATCCCCCGCCGACGGGCGTGTTTGCCGACGTGGCTTATGTCCTCGGTGCGATCACGGTGACGCCGGAGCCGGCCACCATCGCCCTGCTTGCCCTTGGCGGACTCTGCCTGCTTCGCCGCAGGTAGTTCAACAGTACCCGTGTGTGGCATTCCGTTCCTCCATGGATCATTCCGATTCATGAGGTTTCACAGGCCTGGACGTGGAAGGGGCGTCGGTCGCATCCGGCCGCTCCTTCCGCGATTCCTGCGGGCACGTGACCCCGAAGTGGATCGCTTGCCAGGCCAGGCCGGACCGGGCGCCTGAGAGGCCGGTTGCACATGCCAGAATCGCCCGCCACCAGACGCGATTTTCGTAGAGCCGATTCGCCGAGGCTCGCGCCCGTGCAGCCGAGCATCCGTTTTCTCATTTGCAAGCTGTCGCTGCATCAGGGAAGTCTGGCAGCGTTACGGACGATCGCCAGGCGTATGGCGTCGGGCGCGGACGGTGTGTCGCGAATCCTTCGCGCCGGGCGTGACGACCCGGCGCATAGCATCAGGAGCATATTGTCGTGATTCGAAAAACAGCGATGATGATGACCGTGGCCGCGTTTCTCTTGACGGCCGGCGCGCGCGCCGGCGAGATTCGCTGGCGATCCGGAACGGTACAGTTACCCGCAGTGACCTCCACCGAGGCGGCCGCCGACATCGCCACGATAGCCGGGCTGCGCGGCGCAGGTTTGCAACACATCGTCGTTCAGTTCGACGCACCCCTCTCCGAGGCCGAGCGCCGGATGTTGCGTGCCGCCGGCGTGCAACTCCTGAACTATGTTGGCGACAACGCGTACTTCGCCGCGGTCTCCGCGCACCGGCTTGACGCACTCACACTCGGCCAGGTGCAATCACTGCGCGCCGCCGTACCTATTCAACGCGCGTGGAAGCTCCACCCTGCCCTGCTTGCCGACGAGATCGTTCCCTGGGCGATCGTTTCTGAACCAACTGACGGCGAGGCGAACGCGCCGACCAACGAAGAGCCGACCGATGCATCGGAAACCGGTCCCACGCACGACGAGCTTATCGTCGCTGCCTACCTGCTCTTTCATTCGGATGTCGATCTGCTGACCGAAGGCGCCACCGTGCTCTATGGCCATGGCGCGGTTGTCCGCTCCTTCCTGCAAACCGTAAATGGCGCTGTGATCGAGCTTCCCTACGGCAGGATCAATGCCCTCGCCGACGAGGACGCCGTCCAGTACATCGAGCCGCCCTTGCCGCGCTTCGACGAAATGAACAACAGCAACCGCACGCGCACCGGCGCCGACATCGCCCAGGCACCGCCCTACGGACTCGACGGAACCGGCGTGTCGGTGCTGGTCTACGATGCCGGCGCCGTTCTCACCACGCATGCCGACTTCGGTGGACGCGCCTTCCTCGGTGATACGGTGGCCCTGTCCGACCACTCCACGCACGTCGCCGGCACCATCGGCGGTGACGGGACCGCCAGTGCCGGCGCCTACGCCGGCATGGCTCCGGGCGTCGAGATCTGGTCCTACGGCTTCGAAACCGGTGGGCCCCTCGAGGCCGGCTTCCTCTACACCGACCCCGGCGACATCGAGAGCGACTACGATGAGGCCATCAACGTCCACGGCGCCGACATCGCCAACAACTCCATCGGTACGAATACCGCCCCCAACGGATTCCCCTGCGAATGGACCGGCGACTACGGCGTCACCTCCACCGTCATCGACTCCATCGTGGCCGGCAGCCTCGGCGCTCCTTTCCGCATCGTCTGGGCCAACGGCAACGAGCGGCAGACCAGCCGTTGCGGCAGCACTTACGCCACAACCGCGCCGCCTGCCTGCGCGAAAAACCACATTACCGTCGGCGCCCTCAACTCCAACAACGATTCCGTCACATCGTTCACCAGTTGGGGCCCGGTGGATGACGGCCGGATCAAGCCCGACATCTCCGCACCCGGCTGCCAGTCCAATGACGACGGCGGCGTGACTTCCTGTTCCAGTTCCGGCGGGTATGCCGTCAAGTGCGGAACGTCGATGGCCTCGCCGACCGTGACCGGCCTCGGCGCGCTGCTCCTGGAGGACTTCCGCCAGCAATACCCCGGCGAGCCCGATTTCCGCAACTCCACCCTCAAGGCGCTGCTCGCCCATACCGCGACCGATATCGTCAACCCCGGTCCTGACTATCAGACCGGCTATGGCTCAGTGCGCGTTGTCGACGCCATCGAGCAGCTTCGCGCCGGCAATTTCCTTGAAGCGACCGTCGACCAGGGTGAAACGATGCAGTTGCTGGTCGTGGCCGGCCCCAGCGATCCCCAGATCAAGGTGACCATTGCCTGGGACGACCCTCCGGGAACGCCCAATGTCTCACCCGCACTGGTCAACGACCTCGACCTCGAGGTCTTCAGTCCTTCACTCGTTCAGTACTACCCCTGGACGCTTGACCCCCTGAATCCCGCCGCCGATGCCATTCGCACCCAGGCTGACCACCTCAACAACATCGAACAGGTGGTCATCGACAACCCGACGGCCGGCGCTTACCTCATCGATGTCGTCGGCTTCAGCGTCCCCCAGGGCCCGCAGACGTTCTCCATCGTGGCCAGCCCCATGCTGATCAACTGCAGCACCATGGGGCGCATCGAACTCGATCGTCCCAGGTACCAGTGCGCGAGCACCGCCGAGATCTCGGTGATCGACTGTGATCTCAATTCCAACGGAAGCGTCGTCGAGACCGTCGTCATCAACATCGCCTCGACGACGGAGGCCGGCGGCGAGACAGTGACGCTCACCGAGACCGGCCCGGAGACGGCCCTGTTTACCGGCACGATCGACATTGCTGCGGTCGATTCCAACGGTGTCCTGCAGGTTGTGGAAGGCGACACGATCACCGCCACCTACATCGACGCCGACGATGGCTTCGGCGGCACGAACGTGGTGGTCACGGCTGATGCCGTCGTGGATTGCACGAACCCCCTGATCTCCAACGTCGCCGCGGTCGACATCGACCCGCGCAGTGCCCGCGTCACTTTCAATACCGACGAGCCTGCCAGTGCCACTCTGCGCTACGGCCTCGATTGCGCAGCGCTGACGAACGAGATCACGGCGCCGGGCTTCAACACCGCCCACAGCATCGCCCTCAAGCAGCTCACCGACAACACGGTCTACTACTACGAACTGGAGGCCGAGGACGAGGCCGGCAATGTCACCATCGACACCAATGGCGGAATCTGCTACAGCTTCATGACGCCGGAGATCCCCGACTACTTCACCGAGTTGTTCCCCACGTTCGACCTCGCCAATTCGGTGATATCGTTCGCCCCCAACGGCTCCATCGACTTCTACAGCGCGTGCCGCTACGACACGCAGGTGCTGCCTACCGATCCGGCTGGCGGAATCCCGCTCGCACTCAGTGATACGGGCACGCAAACCGTGCAACTGACCGGCGGACACCAGATCCTGCTCTACGGCACCAGCTACAGCACGCTCTACGTGAACGCCAACGGCAACATCACGTTCGACGGAGCCGACAGCGACTCGACCGAAACCATCGAGGACCACTTCTCCAGCCCGCGTATCTCCGCATTATTCGACGACCTCGATCCGTCCGAAGGCGGGCAGATTACCTACAAGGAACTGTCCGATCGCGTTGTCGTCACCTGGTTCGACGTCCCGGAGGATGCTCAGAACAACGACAACACGTTCCAGATCGAGATGTACTACGATGGGCGCATCCAGCTCGCCTGGCTTGATGTTGCGGCCCTTGATGGGCTCGTCGGATTGTCGAAGGGACTTGGTGTCCCCATCGATTACCTGCCCAGTGACCTCTCCGAGTTCGGCGACTGCGGCCCGCGCGCTCCCTCGGCTGCGGGACGAACCGTCGTCCTCGGCCAGAACCGCGAGGCGACTGTCGATCTGCTCGCGTCCGACGACGGCCTCCCGGCGCCGCCGGGAGCGCTCACCTACATCATCACCTCGCTGCCGACCTACGAGCTGCGCGACGCCGGCGACGACCACCTGATCACGCTCGGCGATCTGCCTTACGCTTTGGCGGACAACGGCAACCGGTTGCACTACACGCCGGCCAACGGATTCATCGGACTTGATTCCTTCGATTTCAAGGCCAACGACGGCGGAACGCCGCCCGACGCCGGCGACTCCAACGTGGCCACCGTCATCCTCCAGGTGGACCCGGTCCTGATGCCGCCGCTCTTCGACGACTTCCCCGCCACGACCTACGACAGCGGCAAGTGGGGCATCATCGAGAACGCCACCATTGACGATGTCGGCATCGCCGAGCCCAGCCCACCGTACTCGGCGCGCCTCAACGGTGCACCCAGCGGCGGCGACACGCTCACGACCCACCTGATGGATCTCACCGGCGTGCCGGACGTCCGCATCAGCTACAGCTACGAGCGCACCGGCGGCGGCGAGAGCCCCGACGCCGGCGACAACCTCTACGTCGAGTTCCTCGACAGCAACGGCACGTGGCAGCTCATCCACCAGTACGCCGGCGATGGAACGGACATGACCCAGTTCCAGTTCGCCGAAGCGCTTCTGCCGGCCTCGGCCATTCATGACAGTTTCCGCCTGCGTTTCCGCACCAAGGGTTCGTCCGGCACCAGCGCCATCGACGATTGGTTCGTCGACGACGTAGCGATCCGCATCGGCGACGCCCCCTACGCCCTCTCCTCGTACACCTCGGTGCGGCAGAACGAGTTCGCCGACATCACGCTCGAGGCGTCCGATCCGAATCTCGACGTGCTGGATATCATCATTCTATCGCTGCCCCAACACGGTACGCTGACTGACCTCGGTGGTGGCGTCATCGATTCGAACGGCCTGCCCTACACCCTGTTGGACAACGGCGACGCCGTTCGCTACACCCCGGACACCGGCTACGCGGGCGCCGACAACTTCACGTTCAAGGCGAACGACGGCACGTATGATTCGAACGCGGCGGGCGCCGCGCTGTTCGTCGAGCCGGTGCTGGCCATCCCGTTCGAGGACGAGTTCCCGCTCATCGCTTTCGACGCGGGCAAGTGGGCCGTCACCGATGGCGCCAACATTGATAATGTCGGAATGGGCGAGCCCAGCGAGCCTTATTCGGCACGCTTCAACGGCAGTCCGACCGGTGGCGACGTGCTCACCACCTATGCCATTGACCTGGAGGGGCAGGCCGACATCAGGCTGAACTACTACTGGGAGCGCACCGGCGGCGGCGAGAGCCCCGATGCCGGTGATGACTTCTTTGTCGAGTACCTCAACTCCAATGGCGTGTGGCAGACCATCATTCAGTACTTCGGCGACGGACCCGACATGGTGGCCTACGAACTCGCCGAGTTCACTCTGCCGCCCAACGCCCTGCATCGCGACTTCCGCCTGCGCTTCCGCAACACCGCTTCCGTCGGCAACAACGATGACTGGTTCATCGACGACGTGCGGATCTTCTCCGTCGACGCCCCGACCGCGTTCGATCAATCGCTCGGCTTGCACAAGTTCGGCGAGGCGGACATCACGCTGGTCGGCACGGATCCCACCGGTGATCCTCTTGCCTACGTTGTTCTATCTCTTCCGAGCGAAGGAGAGTTGCGCGACCTGGGCAACGACTACCTGATCACCTCCGGAGACCTGCCCTACACGATCGCCAACGGCGCCGGGAACGTGCGCTACTCCTCGACACTTGGATACGTCGGCAACGTCAACTTCAACTTCCTGGTCAACGACGGCGTGTTCGATTCCAACATCGCCAACGTTGCCATTCAGGTCGGTGGCGTCCTGCCCATTTACAGCTTCACCATGGACATCGATCCCGGCTGGACGGCGGAGGGCTTGTGGGAATTCGGCGTACCGCAAGGCACGCAAGGCCAGTGCTTCGACCCGACCTCCGGCCATACCGGAGACTTCGTGTACGGCTACAACCTCAGCGGCTGCTACGAAAGCAACCTTCCGCCGACCAGCCTGACCACGACTTCCCTGGATATGTCGCGCGTGGCCAATGCCAAGCTCCGCTTCTACCGCTGGCTCGGTGTCGAAGACTCGACGTTCGACGGCGCCAGCATCGAGGCATCCAGCGACCATACGACGTGGTCCACCGTGTGGGAGCACACGGGCGGCAACGTCAACGAGACCGCCTGGACGCTGCAGACCTACGATATCTCCGCGGTCGCCGACGGTCAGCCCAACGTCTGGATTCGCTGGGTCATGGGGCCGTCGGACGGCTCCGCCGAATACTCCGGCTGGAACATCGACGACGTGTCCATCATCGGCGACTTCCTCGCCGATCCCGGCGACATCGACAAGGACGGCGATATCGACCTCACCGATCACCGCGCATTCGTCGCCTGTCTGTTTGGCCCCGGCGCCACCCCGGCTCCGCCGGCGCCGATGCAGGCCTCCGACTGCCTCGATGCTTTCGACCTCGATCTCGATGGCGACGTCGATCTCCGCGACTTTGCCCTCTTCGCCCTCGTCTTCGACTGATCGCGCATTTTTGCACGCAACATCCGGAGCCCGGCCGGTGACGAGCCGGCCGGGCTCTTCGCGCAGTTCCGCGAGCGCTGTTCCAGGATGTTGAGGTCCCGCTGAGTGATCTGCATGAATGCGATCTTGAAGGATGGGGGCCATCGGCCGGGCCATCCCTCCGTAGTCGCGGCCACTCTCATCACTCGGCGCTACAGCCGACAGGATCCTCTCCGCTCTTCACCACTGTCCTTTGAGACCAATGCGTACCGCCCCGCGCCGCGGGTCGCGAATGCCTCGTGACTTCCGGCATGTCTCGGCCAGGTAATGTCCTTCGCCGGCTCGGCGACGGTGGTGATGGTCGTCTATACAGTGATGCTCGGGCTGGTTCCCCGTTCGCGTGAGCGCAACGGCCAGGCTGGTGCGTTGGGGAGTCGTGGGTGTTGGCCGGGCCGTGCAGAGCTGCCGTGGGAGATGAAGATGAAGCGTTTAATACTCGTGCTCGATCTGTTGCTTGCGTCTACCGCGTTTGGCTGGGCGGCGGAAGGGCATCGCATCGTCGGTGAGATCGCCTGGCAGGAGCTCACGCCGGGGGCCAGGGAGAAGGTCACAGCGTTCCTCGCCGAAGATCCTCGCTACAAGAACTTCGACGATGCCTGCAACTGGGCGGACCAGATCAAGAGCGACCGTTCCTGGGACTGGGCGCGCCCGCTGCACTACACCGACATCGAAGGTCAGCCGGGAGAGCCGGTCGAGGACATGAAGGCGTACGACCAGCAGCGCGACTGCAACGAGCGCACGGACTGCCCGGAAAGCGTCCCCTCCCCGACGCATCGGTGCGTCGTGGAGGCGATCCGGTATTACGAGGGCGTTCTCGCCGATGCCGACACCACGGACAAGGACCGCCTGATCGCTCTGAAGTTTCTGGCCCATTTCGTCGGGGACCTGCATCAGCCGCTGCACGCCGGGTACGCTCACGACGAGGGCGGCAACGACAGGCGGGTCTCTTTCTTCAACCAGAAGACCAACCTGCACGTCGTGTGGGACAGCTTGATCATCCGCCGCAAGACAAGCGACTGGAAGCAATACGCCACCGAG
>JBECKQ010000388.1:0-4369 GCA_040235375.1 Phycisphaerae bacterium
CCGCCGGTTGGCACGAAGCCCGACGTGGGAAAGCCTACCCGACGTCTTGTTACGCCGACAGCCGCGGCTAACATGCCGGCATGCGCCAACCGGACCAACGCCTGTCCATCATCGTTCCCACGTTCCGGGAGGCGCCGAACATCCGGCCGTTGTGCGAGCGGGTTTTCGCCGCCTGCGAGGCGGGTGGGCTCGATGCCGAAATCCTTATCATTGACGACAACTCGCAGGACGGCACCGAGGCGATCGTCGGCGAGCTGGCCCAGACGCGTCCTGTGCGCATTCTCGTGCGTACCGCTGAACGCGGGCTGGCCACGGCGGTCATCGCCGGCTTCCGCGAAGCCCGGGCCGACTGCCTGCTGGTGATGGATGCCGACTTGCAGCACCCGCCCGAGCAGGTGCCCGCGGTGGCCGCCCCCGTTCTGGACGGCCGGGCCGACATCTGCGTCGGATCGCGTTACGTCGGCCGGGGAACGTGTGCCGAAGGCTGGCCGCTGCTGCGCCGCCTCAACAGCCAGGCGGCGACGCTGCTCGCCCGGCCGCTGACGCGCGTCAAGGACTGCATGGCGGGCTTCTTCTGCCTGCGCCGGGACGTGCTCGAGAAGTGCGGGCCGCTCGATCCGGTCGGCTACAAGATCCTGCTCGAGCTTCTGGCGAAGGCGCCGAATGCCGTCGTGGCCGAGGTGCCCATCGATTTTGCCGAGCGCGAAGCGGGCACGAGCAAGCTCAGCTTCCGAGAACAGGTTCGGTACCTTCGCCACCTCGCCCGCCTGTACCGCTATCGCTTTGCCTGGAGTCTGTGGGTCGTGGCCGGACTGGTCGCGGTCGTGATCGTCGCCGCGTTCATCCGGTGAGCATGCGGCCGGAGCCGGCCCGCTGGCGCCCGCGTGGGAGGGGCGCGTTTATTCGATGGGCGCACAGTGCTCCTGGGGATAGTGAAGGTCCAGTTTCTTCTGCGAACGGTGCAGCCGGCTGCGCCGCAGGGTCTCCGTGGCGGTCAGGCAGATCGCAAACCAGGCCGCGGCCTCGGCATAGCCGCCCAGCACGTCGCTGAGGTAGTGCACACCGAGAACCATTCGGCTGAATCCGATCAGCACGATCAGCACAGCGGCGATCAGGATCGCACCCACACTCGCCCGCCACGACGGCCATCGCCGGATCGCGAGCAACGCCAGGAACGAATAGATGAGCACAGCCGCCTCTGCGTGCCCGCTCGGGAAGCTGGAACTGGTGAGCACGACGATGGGGTGGGCGAAGTCCGGACGAGACCGCTCGAACGCGCTTTTCATGATCACGTTCATGATCGCCCCGCCGGGCAGGAGCAATGCCAGCTCCAGCAATCGGTACCACTTCCGGCTGACCACGAAGTACACCGCCAGCAGACCACCGAGCGTGGCGACGACCGGCAGCGAGCCCGCCCAGGTGACGATTTTCGCTGCAGTCGCGATTCCAGATGTGGTGTGAGCGTGCAGCCAGACGGCCACGTGCTTGTCCACCTGCACGAGGCCTTCGCGTTGGGCGATGGCGTCGGCAATCTCGCCGAACGCCCAGGCCGCGAGGGCGAGAATGATGATGCCGATGGTCAGATGGAGGCCGAAGACCCCGCCCGGCCGCAGACGGTCGGCGAGAAAGCTGATCTCCGCCGCGTAGCGTTTGCGAAACCGATACACCAGCGGCCGGTTCAACACGCGCGACCACCAGGCGCGGATGTCGGCCTCGTGCCGTACGAGCACCCGCCCGAGCCAGGCCGCTCCGATGGCGAGAACGAAGATGCCCGCGAGAATGAGGCTCGCGCGGCCGATCCATTTCTCGAACATGTGCCAGCTCTCGCCCGCGACGTAGCCCAGCGTGACGTATGCGACGGACCAGAGGATCCCGCCGGTCACGTTCCATACGAGAAACCGCCGGTAGGGCATCTTTGAGGTGCCGGCCACGAACGGCGCGAGCGTTCGAATGATCGCGACGAACCGCCCGAGCAGAACCGCCTTGCCGCCGTGCCGTTCGAAGAACTGCTCCGCGCGGTTGAGGTGCCGTTCGCGGATGCGTACCCAATGGCCGTATCGCAGCAGCCATTCGCGGCCACGGTGGCGACCCAGTTCGTACCCGATGCTGTCACCGACGGCGGCCCCGATCCACACCAGGATGACCAGGTCGCCCCAGTCGAGAATCCCCTGTGAGGCCAGGAACCCGCCGATGACAACGAGTGTCTCGCCCGGGACGACCACGCCCAGAAATGCGCTGCACTCGAGCGTCACGCCGAGGAAGATGATCACGTAGCCCCAGTGGCCAAGGTGACTTACGAAACGGACGAGGTGTTCGAGCAAGGGTCCTCCGCTGGCTTGGGTTCCACTAGTGTATGCCGCCGACGCCGCGGGCTTCGGGTTTCGCCCGCCGACAGTTCGACGGGGCGTTCGTGCGCGACAGGAGACGCGACAAACTCGGCCGGATGCTCACTCGCCCGCCGGGCGCGGTGACGTGCGAAGTAATGCCCGGCCCGAAGAGGCGTCCTTTCGCGCCTGCCAGTGGGTTTTACCCTCGTGCCGGCAATCCGTCCGCCCAGCGGCCCGCACCCTCGTCCGTGGGAGGGAGGGGATGGGGGAGGGTCGGGCGTCGGAAGGGGGTAGCGGCCTTCGGCCGCAGAGCAGCAGAGCGGGTGAGCGGGAGAGAAGGCGCCGGCTTTGCGCCGCCGGTGGAAACCCCCACGCGGCCTCCCCCTGCCAGGGGGAGGGGTTCGCGGCGGGGCGAAGGCGCCAATGAAAAGGGCGGCCGACAGACCGCCCTTGTTACTAACCATTTCGACTGTGATGAAGCGCTGCTACGTTGCGTCGGCCACGTCGGCGCCGGCGCCGATTGCCTCTCCTTCCGACGTCTCTTCGTGCGAGCCTTCAAACACGAGCATCGGCAGGTCGTCGTCCGTGGCGGCCGGCTTGACGGCGACGCGCACCTTGTTGCAGCCGTCGTACTTGCCGCGGAGCAGGTCCTCGGACAGCGGGTCCTCGACGTACTGCTCAATGGCCCGCCGCAACGGCCGGGCGCCGAACTTCTCGTCCGTGCCGCGCTCGATGAGGAAGTCCTTCGCTTCCTTGGTCAGATCAAGCTCGAGGCCCTTGCCGCGCAAGCGGTGGGCGAGCTTGGCGACCTCCAGATCGACGATCTGGACCAGGTCGTCGTGGGTCAGCTTGTGGAAGACGATGACCTCGTCGAGGCGGTTGATGAACTCCGGCCGGAAGTGATTCTCCAGCTCGTGCTGGAGCATCTCCTTCATCTTGTTGTAACTCATGTTCTCGTCGCGCTGCTGGAAGCCGAAGGGCGTCTCCGACGTGATCTTCGTCGCGCCGACGTTGCTGGTCATGATCATGATGGTGTTCTTGAAGTCCACGTGCCGCCCGAAGGAGTCGGTCAGGCGGCCTTCCTCCATGATCTGCAGCAGCATGTTGAAGACGTCCGGGTGGGCCTTCTCGATTTCGTCGAGGAGCACCACGGAGTACGGCCGGCGGCGGATCTTCTCGGTAAGCTGACCGCCCTCCTCGTAGCCCACGTAGCCGGGAGGCGCCCCGACCAGCCGCGAGACGTTGTGCTTCTCCATGTACTCGGACATGTCGAGAATCAGCAGGGCGTCCGGGTCGCCGAACATAAACTCGGCGAGGCACTTGGCCAGGTAGGTCTTACCGACGCCCGACGGGCCGACGAAGATGAAGCTGCCCATCGGCCGGTGCGGGTCCTTCAGTCCGCTGCGCGAGCGCCGCACGGCGCGGGCGATGGCTTTGACCGCCTCGTTCTGGCTGACGACCTTCTTGTGCAGCGAGTCTTCGAGGGTGAGGAGCTTGTCGGCCTCGTCCTTCTCCATCCGCCGCAGAGGAATACCGGTCATCGAGGCGACGACCTCGGCAATGATCTCCTCGTCGACGACGCCGTCAATCTCCTTGGAGCGCTCGCGCCACTGCTTTTTGAGCTCGAGCTTCTTCATCTTGATCGATTCGCACTTGTCGCGCAGCTCGGCCGCCCGCTCGTAGTCGGCGTTGCGGACCGCCTCGTCTTTTTCGAGGTTGATGCGGGCCTCGTCGCGCTCGAGCTCGGTCAGGTCGTTGGGCTTGGTCATGCTCTTGAGGCGGACGCGGGCGCCGGCCTCGTCGATCACGTCGATCGCCTTGTCCGGCTGGACGCGGCCGGTGATGTACCGCCCGGACAGGTCGACGGCCTCCTGAAGCGCGCCGTTGGTGATCTGCACGCGGTGGTGCGCCTCGTATCGATCGCGAAGGCCCTTGAGGATTTCGATGGTTTCCTCGTTCGTGGGCGGCTCGACGATGATCTGCTGGAAGCGGCGCTCGAGGGCGCCGTCCTTCTCGATGTACTTGCGGTATTCGTCGAGCGT
>JBECKQ010000392.1:0-10392 GCA_040235375.1 Phycisphaerae bacterium
ACGAACGGCGGACCTGCTCGTCCGTCATGAACATGCGGCGGTACGCCGCCGGAACGCGGTAGGGCAGATGCGCCTCCATGTAGTTCACGAACATGAACACCGGCGCGTCGCCGCCCGCGTTCTGGTCCAGCCATTCGTCCGCGAGGTAGTTCGTAAATGCCGCGCCCGTGTCACTGTCGAGCCAGGGCAGCAGCGGAGGCAGACCGCTGCGCTCGTTGAGATACTCAATCGAGCTGCGCCCCAGCCGCCGCAGAAAGTGCACGACGCCACACGTCTCAAAACCCTGGGCGAGATTCGTGGGCCGCGAAATCCAGGCGTTGTTGGAAAGCGAAACGGTTCGGTATCCCGCGGCGGCAAGTCGCTCGGCAACGGTCGCGTGGTTCTTGCTGAGCCACAGGTAATTGAAATCCATGCCGTGCTCGCGGACGCTCAGCCCGGTGAACATGGAAGCATGCGACGGAACCGTCCACGTCGCGTTGGACATGGCCCGCTCAAACGTGACGGCCTGGCGCGACCATTCATCAAGGAACGGCGTGGTCGGTTCGCTGAAGCCGTTGCAACTCATGCGGTCGGCACGGACGGTGTCGAGGACGATCCACAGAACGTTCGGCGGGCCCGCCGATCGGTTCGCCGCCACCGGCTCGGCTGGCTGCGAACTTGCCGCACGGGCCAGCGGGGAATTGGCGAATACGTACCCGCTGACCGCGATCACGCAGATCGCCAGTGCCGCCCCCCACGAAGTTGCAATGCGCAACGACTTGCCACTCCACCGACGGATCCAGGCGTGCAGCAGCCAATACAGGCACAGCGCCAAGGCAACGACAATCACGGCGCTCGCGATGAGTGTGACCCGTCCGCCGTGACCGGCCAGGTCAAGATCGGTGGGAACAACCAGCAACCCGCCAAGCGCCGCGAGAATGCAGGCGACAACAGGCTCCGGCCGCCAACCGGCACGCCGACGTGCCACCAGCCACGACGCGATCCCGACAACGACACCGATCGGGCACCACAGGATCGCGTGGGTAACGGCAGCCTTGCCGACAGCCGCGGCGATCAGCCATCCGACCGGCAGGCCCGCTTCGAAATGCTTGACATTCGCGATTGCGGCGCCGACCCCTTCGGCAATACCGAGCGCCGCGCTCATGACCAGCGCGATCTTGATCCCCGCGACCATCGATTGAATCGGAGACGCGACCGGGAGCGGTGCAGCAGGGGGTATCGTCGTCTGCTCGGTCATACGGCTCTTTGTTCGGCGTTTATCGGCCGGATCGGAGACGGCCGTCGAGCGATGGTAGCCGGACACACCGGCCAGATGTTGCTACGCGGGTTCTCCCGCCGGGTTCGCCGTCATTCACCGTCATTCGTTTCGTCACCCACAATATAGCCGAGATTCTTCAGCGCCCGCAGTGTCTCCGGATCGATAGCCCGTGTCTTGCCTCCTTGCGGACGGTAGGCCGGGACCGCGTCCAGCCAGCGCGTTAGATAAAGGTCGAGTCGCGCGGCGTGCTGCGGAAAGTCGTCTATCACGTTGTGCTCTTCGGTCGGGTCGTTGTCGATGTCGTACAGCTCGCACGTACCGTCGGCGGACTTCAGGTACTTGAACCGGCCGTCGTCGATCGCGACCTGCGGCGCCGACATGTGCAGCAACCTGGGCGTCTCGCGACCTTTAATCCGGCGCCTTTTCTCGTCGGCCGGACCGTTGTACTCGGTAACGGCGATTGCGCCTGCAGCGCGAGACCTGGCCACGGAAAATAGATCTCGCGATACGACGGGACTCTCATCGGCGTCCGGAGCGTCTCCCGTCGCCGCGTGGATGATCGTGCCATAAAGGTCGGATAACTGCACGGGGCTGGAAACCCGCACGCCTCTCTTGCGATTGGGTTCATGCAGTAGCAGCGCCACGTGCGCCAGGTCGTTGTACGCGAGGAAGCCGTGCCCCCAGATGCCGTGCGTGTCCAGGTATTCGCCGTGGTCGCTCGTGATGACCACGATCGTGTTGTCGAGGAGACCGCGGTCGTTGAACGCGCGAATAAGCTCCTGCGTGCGGTAGTCGAGGTATCGGAGCGTGCTGTCGTACTGGCGGCGCAGCACTTCGCGGTCGGCGGATGACAGGAAGTCCGCGCCGTCGATGTTGAAGCGCACGTCGAGCGCGTTGACGATGTTGCCGTAGAGGTAGCGGAGCTGATAGGAGCGCTTCGTCTGCGCGGGGTCGAGATAGAGTCGGCGGAATTCGGCCGGTACGCTGTAAGGCAGGTGCGCCTCCATGTAGTTCACGAACAGAAAGACCGGTGCCCCCTTGCCGGCGTTGCGCTCGAGCCAGTCGCCCACCATATCATTGGTGATGGCGGCGCCGAAGTCGGGATCGAGCCAGGGCAACGGCGGACGGATGCCGAGCTTCTGCACCAGATGAACAAGCGAAAACCGCGTCATCTGCCGCAGGTAGGTGAGCGCGTACACGTCACGGAATCCCTGCGTAAGGTTCGTGTGGCGCCATAGCCAGGGGTTGTTGCCGAACGACGCCGTGACATACCCGTGGCTCGCCAGCTTCTCGGCGACCGTCGTGAACTCGTCGTCAAGCCAGATGTGGCCGAAATCCAAGCCATGACTGCGCAGCGGCAGCCCGGTGAACATGGAAGCGTGCGACGGGCCGGTCCATATCGCGTTCGACATCGCGCGATCGAAGACGATGGATTTCTTCGCCCACTCATCGAGAAACGGCGTCGTCTTCGCCGGGCTACCGTGGCAGCTCATGTGGTCGGCCCGGGAGGTGTCCCACACGATCCATAGAACATTGGGGGAATCACTGCCGGCCGCGGTCCGTGGCGAAGTCGGCAACTGGTATTCGGCAGGATCGTACTGCGGCGATCGAAAGAAAACCGCTCCGGTGACCACGGCGATCACCCCGGCCGCCCCCGCTGACGCATTCATTGCGCGGCGAACGGCGGCCGGTCCGCGTCTGCCGCTCAACAATCGGATCAGCAGAGTGACAGCGAGCGCCAGTACCAGCACGCCGGCCAGCGCCGCTGCCACGAATGACGGCCGACTGTGCCCGGCCATGTCCAGGTCAACGGGCACAACGACGAGTCCTGCTGCCACAACGAACAAACCTGCCAGGACCGCCTCCGGCGGCCCTGCCCAACGCCGGCGGACGATCAGGCCATACGCCGCCGCGAGCACAACCAGCAGCGGGCACCACAGCAGGGCGTGCGTGACGATGGCCTTCCCCATCGTCGCCACGATCAGTTTCACAGGCCAGTGGCCGTCCGGTACGTAGCGGGCGTTCAGGATCGCCGCGGCCAGCACCTCGATTACACCGAGCGCGACGCTGCCGATGAGCGCGATTGCCAGCCCAGACAGTACGAACTGCGTCAGGGAGGCGCGCTCGCCGGCTTCGGCGGATACGTCGCCGTTCTGCGACGTGGTTTGATCTTCGTCAAATTCGCTCATGCGTGTGTATTCGAGCCGGCAGGTACTGCCGCGGCTCTCTTACGGGCCGGCCGCCGACTCTGACGTAGCGCGATCGGCCCGGCGCTTCACCCGAATGGCCCTGATCAGGAGGAATGTCGCGAAAATGAATCCGAGCCCGAGGACTGGGAAGTATCGGGTGAGAAACGGCTGCGGCGTCGGGCAGAGGACATCGAACGTCACCGTTTTCCCGCCGGCGAAGGTCACCGTCACGGGCCGTGGGCCCTTGGCTCCCGGCCAAAGCTGGTCCAGCCGAAGCGTGAACGTCGCTGTCTCCCCGGGCCCGATCGCGTCACGCGGATCCTTGGCGGACCACTCGATGATGCCCGGCTTGGGCGCCTGGCCGCGAGCAACGTTGCCTGTCATCGCCGTCTCTTCCCAGCCGTCGGGCACGACCGACCAGCGCCCGCGAAAGTGTGCGGCTCGAAAACGCGTGATGTAGTCGTTGGAGTTGTTGGTGATCGTCCAGGCCCAATCGTGCGTGCCGCCCTGGCGGGCGCCGGCAATCGACACGCCGTCTTTCTCCGCACCGCTGGCCCGTGCGCCGGCGACCGCGACGCACAGCCCCACTGCGCCCAGGAGGTGATGTCCGCGACGTAACGTCAATGCCTCTTCTCCGGCAGCACTTGGACCTCTGTCCCCGTCACCAGTATATGCCCCGGTGGCATCGTCACAAATGCGGGCGGGCAGGATCAATCGTCCGATCGGGCGCGGTGGCCCGCGACCGCGACGCGCCAGGTCACGAGCAGGAGCGCGATCGCAGCAAATAGAAGCTTGGAGTTGACCAGCGAGATCAGGCCTGGATGCGCCGGCGTGACAGGAACCCAGGACGTGGCGGCCAGCATGTATATCACCGCCAGGCCCGTATAGAAGCGAATCCCCCAGCCGACGCCAATGCCGGCGGCGATGCCGACCGCGAACAGCACGACCGTCCAGCCGTAGTGGTGATTCCACGCTACCGGGCTGGCCATGGTCAGGGCGAGGGCCGCGATCCCGAAGTCGGCGGACCTGCGCAACACGACCGCACTGAGCATCCGCTTACCCGCCGGCGGGGAGACGTCCTGTGCCTCGGACGCCTCCGGGGCCGGAACCCGTCGCGGCCACAGCGCGACGAAGATCAGCGCAATCGAAGTGATGGCGGTGAACGCCCGCACTCCGGTCGACGCGGGTGTGATGCGAAAGCCGTCGGGATCGCCCAGCCATCGCCGGGCGAGGCCGTTGAATGATTGGTTGTGATCCCAGGCGTATCCGTTGCTGACGAAAGGAACGATCTTGTCGAGGTACGTCCGCCACGGTTCGAACCCAAGAACGAGGATGCTGATCAGAATCAGCACACCACCCGTCACGATAGCAACGATCGCCATTCGCCACTGCCGTCGTACGACACCGAACAGCGCGAGCACCGCGAAATGCGGTTTGATGCACGCCGCCAGTCCGACGAGCAGGCCGGAGGTCGCCCCTCGCGATGTGCCATAGGCGAGGACCGCGCCGGCCAGCAGCACGTTGACGAGTGTCTGGGCCTGCACGCAGAAGAGCGACCAGCGGATCGGGAAGAACGCCAGCGTCGTGATCGCCGCCAGGATCCAGCCGACCGTTCCGAGCCCCATGCCGCGCAGATACATCAAGGCGATGACCACGAGTCCGGCCGTTGCGACGCGATTGACCAGATCGACGATTTGCGTCGCTCTCGGCATGCCGAGTTCGCTGACCGCCAGGCCGTATGGCGCGAGTTCGATAGCCGTCGTGGGGGGGTAGATGTAACTCGATCCAAGGGCATTGAAATCTCGGTAAAGCGCGGCGTCGCCCTCGATTGCATCGTGCGCGGCTTCGAGCGTCGGGGCGATGTCCGTGCTGGTGCTGTCCAGCGGCCGGACGAGGCCATACGTGCACCAGATCCCGCGGCTGACATAGCCCTGCGGAAACGAGCGGTGAGGTGCCGGCTTGGCGAGGATGCGCATCGAGTTGATCGCCTCGAGGCCGAGGATGCCCGCCAGAGCGATCATGGCGAACGTCAGGGCAAGGCGTCGCGGAGATGGTGTCGAGGCTTTCGTCATTTGCACAGACGCAAGTCCTTGCGCCGGGCCGGGTTATCCGCCGCCAGTGTACACGCCCTCGCGGCCGGGCGGTATTCGCGCTCGATCGGCTGGCCGGCCGAGGCCGCTGCGCGGCACGATCGGTCCGTCTCGGGAGACGGTCAAGATGAACTTGCGGATCGTCCGATAACGCAGGTGCCGCTACGGGCTGCGATGGTGTGCTCGCGCGCTCGAATCCCGCGTCGCACGCTGGCAGCCGGGCCGCGAAGGGCGGAGCGTCCAGCGGCGACGAACAGGGGCAACGATGCGGATCACGCTCGATCATCCGGTGCCGACCGACTGCCAGGACGAGGTGCTGCGCGGCCTCTCGTGGGTTGACGATCGATTGGACGGCCTTGCCTTCGATCCACAGCAAACGAACATCCTCGAGCTGCGTGGAGCCGCGTCGCTTCCCACCGACGTCGTGAGCCGGCTGCGGGGGACGGCCAACCGCCTGGCCCGTTCGCTGGCGATCGCACCGCCGCGGACCATCTACCGAAATGCGACACGGCCTCCGGGCATTGACCGGCCATATGATCGGCTGTGCGAGCGCGGATGGGTCACCGCCGCGCTGGCTGGGACGCACGTGTACTCGGGGCGAATGCTCGCGTTGTACCGCGCGTTGGATGCGGAATTCCGCCGAGAGGCGCTGGCGCTCGGCGCCTCGGAGCATCAGTTCCCCACGCTGATCGATATCGGTACGTTGCGCTGCACCGGATACCTGGACAGCTTCGCCCAGCACGCCAACCTGCTTTGTCACGTCCCCGAGCAACTCGACGCCGTGCGGCGCTTTCGAGCGCAAACTCTCGAGTGCCAGAATTGTGACACCATTCCGAACGATGGACTCGCACCGGCGGACTGCGCGGCGAGCCCGACCGTGTGCTACCACTTCTATCGAACTCTCGCGGGTCGGACGATCGGCGACGAGTGCCGCAGCGCGACGGCCGTCGCGCCGTGCTATCGCTATGAAGGCCGGCCCGCCGGCGGCCTGCACCGGCTGCGCGAGTTCAACATGCGCGAGATCATCTGCGTCGGCACTCCCGAGCAGGTGACGACGCAGCGCGGCGTACTGATGACCCTTGCCAGGCAAATGCTCGAGCGGTTCGGCATCGACAGCCTGATCTGCACGGCGTCCGATCCGTTTTTCATGGACGAGGCGGACCGGAAACGTCTTTTCCAGGTCGGCTTCGATCTGAAGCACGAGGCACGGGCGCACTTGCCGCGCGACGATTCGTGGATCGCCATCGGCTCGATCAACTACCACCAGGATCACTTCGGGCGTGCGTTCGACATTCGCACGTCGGGTGGCGAACCGGCGCATAGCTGCTGTCTCGGCTTCGGCCTCGATCGCTGGTGCCTGGCGGTGTTCGCCCAGTACGGCCTGGAGCCGCAGCGGTGGCCGAGCGCCCTGGCTGATCTGCTGAAAACGGAACGGATCGACGAGTAATGACGAGTCTGGCCGTGTCTTCGCAAGAGTTGCTGGAAGGCATTCGCTTCGTCGGGATTGAGCCGTCGTCCACGGTGTACGTCGCCTCGTCGCTGGCGGCGCTGGGGCTGATGGACGATCCGGTGCACGACACCTTGCGGGCCCTGCGTGAGTCGATCTCCAGCGGCACGATCGTCATGCCGGCCTTCAACTTCGCCTTCTGCCGCGGCGAGATGTTCTGCCGCGAGGATACGCCGTCGGATTGCGGCGTGCTCGCGGAGACCTTTCGAACGTCGAACGGCGCGGCGCGCACGTCCAGCCCGCCGTACCACACGGTGGCGGCTGCGGGAGCGCTCGCCGCAGACATCGCGAAAATCGAATCCCCCACGTCATTCGGTCGCGAATCCGTCTTTCAATTCCTGCACGACATCGACGCGTGGCAACTGCTGATCGGCTGCGGATACGACGAGGGCGTGGCCCATTTTCACTGGCTCGAAGAGCTGCTCGAGGTGCCGTACCGATTCTGGAAGAAGTTCGACGGCGACGTGCGCGTCTGCGGCGAAACCCGCCGGCGCAGCTTCTTCATGTACGCGCGGCGGCTCGATGTTGGGGTCGAGCTGGATGCCGACCCGGCTGGCGCCGAGTTCGAGCAGGCCGGTTACGTGCGCGTGTGCGACGTCGGTCTGTGCCGCCTGCGAGCGTTCCGCCTGCAGGATTTCTACGCGTACTTCGCCCCACGGATGAGGGCCGATCCGTTGCTGCTGCTCACGCCGGAATCGCACCGGCGCGTGCAGCGGCCTGCCACGCCCGTAACGCGCGTTCACCATGTCGCGGTCGTCAGCCGGTACGCGGATCAGATTCGCGGCGTCTGTAAGGCCGCAGGGCTGGACCTTGCCGGCCAGGGCATCGTCGAGCGCCTGGGCGTCGAGTGCCAGTATTTCGACGGCATGAACGTCAACATCGAGTTCGTCGATCCGGTGCGGGAAGAAAGCTGCGTTTCGGGCTACCTGCGGCGCGGGGCCATGTCGCCGTTGCATCACGTCGCGTTCGAAGTGACCGGTTTGGACGAGGGGCTGCAGTACTTCAAGGAGCGCGGCTACGCCCCGCTCGACGGGCAGGTGCATCTGGGCCCGGCGCCCGGTCAACGCGTGATTTTCCTGTCGCCGGCGACGACCGGCGGACTGCTGGTGGAGCTGGTGGCTGGTGATGCGACCGCAGCGGACGGATTAGGAGGTACGGGCACATGAGTGGAAAACGCTCAGATCGTGTATCGCCGGCAACCGCGCACGATGCAGCCTTGACGGCGCGGCTGAAGGACGTGCTGGCGCGCGAGTGGGGCATCGACGCGCGCACGATCCCCGACGACGCGGCGCTCAACCGGTTCGAAAAGTGGGATTCGCTCGGGCACATCGGCATTCTCCTGGCGCTGTCGTCCAGCTTCGGGCTGCCGCTGAACGCGGAGAACGTCCAGACCTTGCAGTCCATTCCGCTCATCATCGAGTACCTCGGCCAGATGCAGGCAGCAGCGGGAGCCAGCGCATGATCGCGACGGAGTCGTCATCGTCCAGTGCCACAGGTTGGCACCAATGCTGGGAGGAACGTGTCTACGCCAAGGGCCGGCACTTGAACCTGTACCCGTATCACGCCGTCGTGGGCTTTCTGATCTCGCGATACGGCCGGGTGGCCGACCGGTCGGCGGTGCGCATACTCGAACTCGGGTTCGGCGCCGGCAACAACCTCTGGTTCGCCGCCCGAGAGGGCTTCTCGGTCGCCGGGATCGAAGGATCGCCGACGGCCGTTTCGTTCGCCCGCGAGCGTTTCGCCGCCGAGGGGCTGACCGGCGACCTTCGCCGGGGCAGTTTTGAGCGGCTGGACTGGCCGGCGGACAGCTTCGACGCGGTGATCGACCGCGCATCGCTGGCGCACACCCGCCGGGCCGTCATCGAAGCGGCGCTGGATGAGACGCGCCGCGTGCTCAAGCCCGGCGGCTCCCTGTTCAGCATGATGTACAGCGACGAGCATCCGGGGCGGGCGTTCGGCCGGCACCTGGGCGACAACACGTACGACGCGATCGACGGCGGGTATTTCAACGGGCTGGGCACGGTCCATTTTGCGCCGCGAGTCGAGATATTCAAGCTGTTCGGCGGCCGGTTCACGATCACCTCGCTCGTGCACACGCGCGAGGAGGACGAACTCGAAGCAACCGGCGCGGTCAACGCATTCTGGAAAGTGGAATGTCTGAAGAAATCGTGAGCGTCGATCAGATGGAGCTGATTCGGCGGCTGTATCCGCTGCGGCGCGACCTCGTGTCGGACGGGTACGATGAGGCGATTCGCGTGCTGAGCGAGCGCTTCCCGCTGGTCGTACACGAGTACGCGAGCGGCACGACTTGCTGGACCTGGACCGTGCCGGACAAGTGGACCTGCGACGAAGCCTTCGTCGAGACGCCGGCGGGCCGGCGCATCATCGACCAGAAGCGCCACCCATTGCACGTGGCGTCGTACTCGCAGAGCATCGACGCGACGATCACGCGCGACGAACTGCTCGAACATCTTCACGTTCACCCGCATCTGCATGACGTGCCCCCTTTTGTCTACTACTACTACCAGCACAGCTGGGGCTTTGCCTGCGGGCGCAGCGTGCGCGACGCACTGAGCGACGGAAAATGCCGGGCGGTCATTCGCAGCAGATTCGAGCCGGGACACCTCAAGGTCGCCGAGTACCATCTGCCGGGCGAGTGCGACGAATGCTTCGTGCTCTGCGGGCACCTGTGCCACCCCGCCCAGGCGAACGACGGCCTCAGCGGTGTTGTCACCGGCCTGGCGGTGATGAACGAGCTGGCGCAGCGCCACCGGCGGTATAGCTACAGGCTGCTCATCGTTCCGGAGACGATCGGCAGCGTCGCCTGGCTCAGCCATCACGAGAGTCTGTTCGACCGACTCGTCGGCGGTCTGTTTCTGGAGATGACCGGTCTGCCGCACGCGCCGGCACTTCAGCTCTCGTACTCCGGCGATACGCAGGTGGATCGCTGCCTGCGGATCGCCCATATCGCCGCGGAGCGCGCGGCCTGGTGCGGACCGCATCGCGGCATCGTCGGCAACGACGAGCGGCAGTTCAACGCGCCGGGCGTCCGAATACCCATGCTGTCCTACTCGCGGGCGCTGCCGTGGGGACACCGGCACCGGCCGTTTCGGGAGTATCATTCCGCGGCGGACACACCGGACATCGCCCGGCCGGAGATGCTCGAGCGGTCAAAGCAGGCCGTCCTGACGATGATCGAAGCCTGGGAGCGGAACCACTGCCCGCGAAACCTGTTCAAAGGCGAAGTCTGCCTGGCCTCCTGCAATCTCGCGGTCGATCGCCATCGCGATCTCGCCTCGCACCGCCAGATGCTGGCGATCATGGACATGATCGACGGGACGAACGCGA
>JBECKQ010000421.1:0-5603 GCA_040235375.1 Phycisphaerae bacterium
GGGCGAATCAGGGGCTGTCGGCGGCAGTCCGCTTCCTTACGGGCGCGGCTCGGACCGGGCTGCCGGCGATTCGTTGGATGACGCGTTCGTCCGAAGCGTTGAAGGCGATTGAGGGGTTGATGGAGCCAGTCCGCTTCCTTACGGGCGCGGCTCGGACGGCCATCGCGGCTTTCGTATCGGTGCCATCATGTGGCACTATCGCGATAGCGCGAATGCGGCGGGGCGAATGGTCGGCTAACGGCGTTCGAAACCCTCGCCCGGCCTTCCCCTGCAAGGGGAGGGGTTGGCGGCGGGGCAATTCACGGGTTGCCGACGGTGGATTCGGCGGGTGACGGCGGCCGTCCTGGCTTTATTCGCCGGCGGCCGTCCTGGCTTTATTCGCCGGCGGCTGGCTTGGCTTTGTTCGCCGGCGGCCGTCCTGGCTTTATTCGCCGGCGGGGGGTTCGGCGGATTCGGCGGCGCGCGGGGCGGGACCGGCGGCGCGCGCGGCGGGCTCGGTGGGCGCGTGGGGTCTGGCGAAGCGGCGGATGGCGCCGGTGAGCTTTTCGATGGAGCCGTCCTTGGTGAAGTAGGCGGCGGCGCCGGCCAGCTTCATGGCTTCGGCGGCGTTGTCCGTCTCGTGCATGGACAGACCGATGACGGTCACGTCCGGGTGGTCGGCCTTGATCCGGCGGGTGGCTTCGATGCCGTTCATCGTCGGCATGCTGACGTCCATCAGGATGACATCGAGGTTATTGCTCCGCGCCATTTCGATTGCGTCAGTGCCATCGGCGGCCTCGGCGACGATGGCAATGTCCGGCTCGGCGGCGAGCACGCTGGCGAGTCCGCGGCGGACGACCGAATGGTCGTCCACCAGCATGACGCGGATGGCGCCGCCGGGATGCGCTGCTTTCTTGAGTTTCCGGCGGCGTCTCGTGGACTGCTCCGACGGCGCCTGCTGCTCACGGGCTGCTTCGTCGGAATCTGGAGCGTCCGGATCCGGCGGCGGCGGTTCCTGCTCACGGGCGAACAGGCCGGCCGAGGTGGGGACGGTGATCGTGGCACGCGTACCCAGGCCGACTGTGGATTGGATGGTGAGACAGCCGCCGATGAGGTTCAGACGATAGCGCATGTGGCGAATGCCCAGGCCGGGGCCTTTCTGGTCCGATTCCCGCACGAGGTCGTGTTCGCCGCAGCCCCTGCCGTTATCGGCCACGACGACCGCGATCTTGTCGTCGGCGCTCGGCGTGACGGTCACGCGGGCGTGATCGGTGCCGGCGTGCTTGATGACGTTGAACAGCAGCTCGTTGACCACCTGGAAGACGAGGGCCCGGCTGTCATCGTCGTCAGGCTCGGCGCCGTTGTCGGCCTCGATCTGCACGCGCAGCCCATAGCGCGCTTCCATCTGGCGGGCGAGCCAGCCAAGCGCGGGAATCAGTCCCATGTCGTAGAGAACTGGCGGGCAGAGCTGCGCGGACAACGTGCGCAGCTCGTGAACGGCCTCGTTGATCAGGTCGCTGCTTCGCTGGATGTCGGCGGCGCGCTGCTCAGCGGACTGGGCGGCGCCGAGCTGCTCGATCTTCATTCGGGCGGCGACGAGGATCTGCTGGACGCTGTCGTGCAGCAACTGAGCGAGGCGCCGCTGTTCGCTGCGCTCGGCGCGGCTCAGCTCCCAGGCGAGGTCACGGAGCTGTTCGCTGCGCATCTCGGCCTCGGCCGTACGCTGGGCGAGCTCCTCGTTAATCCTGTGCAACTCGGCCTCGATGCGTTTGCGCTCGCGCAGGTCGATGATGGCCGTACGATAGAGCTGGCCGCCTGCAGCGCCGGCGACCGGCAGACTTACCAGCTCGACCGGAATTTGACGGTGCTCTTGCGTTCCGAGCTTGAGCTGGGTGCGGACGACCTCGCCGGCACGTCCGCAGGCGATCATGTGGCGTTGGAACGCGACGTGATCGAGCCCGGCCACGCGAAGGAAGAACAGCGAGCCGAGCAGTTGGTCGCGCGTGGCCTCGAGAATATCGCACGCGGCGACGTTGATCTCCTGGATGATGCCGCGATCCGTCAGCATTAGGAGGCCGACGGGGGCGAAATCCCATATCCCAGCGCGCTGCTCGCGCGTTTGCTGTAGTTGCTCGGCGATATCGTCCTGGCTGATCAGCGAGCGCTCGAGCGCGCGGCGAAGCGTGATCAACTCGCGCAGCGCGGCCTCGAGCCGAAGCTCCATGCGATGGTATTTGTTGTCTCCCGAAGCGTGATTCACAGGGACTCGCCCTTCGGTTCGTATCTGCCACGCTCATTGCACGTATCAGGTCGCGATGAACGAAACGGGGCCGACTCACGATCGTAGCCGGCAGGGCCTCACGTGTCCCGCCCGCCGTTGGAGCCCTGGTCGATCTCGACCAGAATCAACGGCGGGCGCGCTTCGTCCCCCTCCAGCCGCCGGGCGCAGAGGAGCATCCGCCGGCGCCCGATGCTGGGGAAATCGTGTTCGACCTCAAAGCGTTCGAGCGGTCCACCGCTGTCCAGGATGGCCTGGAGGCGGCTGCGCAGATCGGGAATATCCCACTGCCCGTTGCCGAGATCGTAGAGTAGCTTGCTGCTCACCTCCCCCGCGGAGACCCGAAAAAGGCGGCAGTAGGCGCTGTTGACCATGCGAACGCGGAGCCCGCTGTCGAGGACGAGCAGCGGGTTGTCCATCGTCTCGATGATGCCCTCAGCAAATGCCTGGGCCTGGCGGGCCTCCTGCTCGTGACGGCGCGATTCGTCGATGTCGTAGAGGGCGAGAACGGCGCCGTCAATCCGATTGTCCAGACTGCGATAAGGGCGGATGCGCAGCGAGAACCAGCGGCCATGCGCATCGCGGACGTCGCGCTCGATCGTGGTGAAGTGATCGAGGACATGGGTGATCATCGTCTCGAGATCGGGACAATCGATGTTGGGCTTGATCTGCCCGATGGGGCGGGCGATGTCGCCGGGGATGAGATTGAGCACCTCTTCGGCCATCGGCGTGTAGCGGCGGATCTTCATGTCGAGGTCGACCATCACGATGGCGATGTGAACGTCGGCCAGCAGGTTGGTCAGGTCGCTGTTGGCCCGGCTGAGCTCCTCGTTGCGGCTGTGCAGCTCCTCGTTGACGGTGTTGAGCTCTTCGTTGGTTGATTGCAGAGCTTCCTTGGCCGTGTCGAGCTCCTCGTTGGTGGACTGAAGCTCCTCGTTGCTGGAGAGGATCTCCTCGTTGGCGGATTGCAGCTCTTCATTGGTGGCGCCGAGGTCCTGGATGATGCTTTGCAGGTGATCGCGGCTGGCGGCGAGCTCGTTCTCGAGGCGCTCGATCTCCTCCTGGTGCTGGTCGATCATGTCGGCGCGCCGAGGGCTCCTGGGTTCGGCTTTCGCCCCCCTGCCCGCCTTTTGCGCAGCCGGCGGCGTGACATCCTCGAAGAGCACGAGAAAGTGGTCATGCGCTTCGGCCCCGAGGGGAACGACTTCCAGGGTGACGTCGCGACCCTGGCCGTTGAACGTGACCCTCAGCCTTTCGCGCCGGACGGGCTTGCCCTTGCGGGCGGCTTCGTGAAACGCCGTCCGCAGGGCATGCACGAGCCCCTCGCGGGCCATGGTCATGAGGTTGAGATCAGCGGCCCCCGAGGCGTGCTCGAGGTAGTAGCCCGTCTGGCCGCGGAACTGGATCACCTGCATGTCGCGGTCCACCAAAACAGCGGGGGGGGCATAGCGCTTGAGCAGCACGGCGCTGACCTCCTCGTGAAGGCTGGTGACGCCCGGATGGATGAGGCGATTGACGTGCTCGTGGTTGGGAGTCCGCGAGTAGTCGATCGGGAACGGGAAGATCGGCGAGGTGGTCTGCTTGCGCTTGTAAATGCGGTACTTCTTGTCCACGACGCTGAACAGGTCGTTCTGGTAGCCGGTCGTCTCGGCGGAGCCAAGCATGAGAAACCCGTTCGGATTCAGGGCAAAGTGGAAGAGGGAGATGATCCGCTTCTGCGCCTCGGCCCCGAGATAGATAAGCACGTTTCGGCACACGATGAGATCGAGCTTGGAGAACGGCGGATCCTTCGTAACGTCCTGGCGGGCGAACACGCAGAGGTCACGGACCGACTTGGCGATGCGGTACTTGCCGTCGATCACGTTGAAGTAGCGGCGCAGGCGCGCGTCGGAAACGTCTTCGGTGATGGCCCGCGGGTAAAAGCCGGCGCGGGCCTGCTCGATGGCGGCATCGCTGATGTCCGTGGCGAACACCTGGATGGGCGTGACGCCCGCATCTTCCCCCAGGGCCTCGAGCAGGGCGATGACCACCGAGTAGCACTCTTCCCCGGTGGAGCACCCCGGGGTCCAGATGCGGATCGGCTGCTCGCCGGACTGCTCCTGGATGACCGCGGGAAAGACCTTGTCCTTGAGCAGCTCGAACGCCTCGGGCTCGCGGAAGAACCGCGTCACGTGAATGAGGATGTCCTGATAGAGCATCTGCGGCTCGTCGTCGTCTTTGCGAAGGAAGTCGATGTATTCATCGGCGGTGGTGAGCTTGTGCAGGACGATGCGGCGGTGAATCCGGCGGCGGAGCGTGGCCGGCTTGTACAGGCTGAAATCGACGCCGGAAACCTTGTGCAGGATGTTGCGGATGTGCCGGACGTGTTGGTCGGTGATGTCCATCGTCGGCTCGAGTCCGCCGGCGGCGTTGCGGCGAACGGCAGGACTGGCGACGAGGCGGGCGATCTCCTGGGCCAGGCGAGGCGGCGGCAGGGCGATGTCGACCGCGCCGGTCTCGATGGCGGCTTCCGGCATGCCGCGAAACCGGGCGGTCTCCGGCGTCTGGGCCAAGGCGATGCCGCCGGCGGTCTTGATGACCGCCAGGCCCTTGGCGCCGTCCGTGGCGGTACCGGAAAGAACCACGCCGATCGATCGCGCCTGGGCGAGATCGGCAATCGCCTGAAAGCAGAAGTCGATCGGCTTGAAGTTGCCCGTGGAGCCTGTCCGTTTGACCAGGCGAATGCTGGAGCCGTGGAAGCCGACCTGCACGTCGGGCGGGGAGACGTACACGTGGTCCGGCTCGAGCGGCGTGCCGTCCTCCATCTCGATGACAGGCATTTCGGTGGCGTGGGCGAGCAGTTCCGGCAGGGCGCTGGTATGCGTGGGCGAAAGGTGCTGGACCATCACCAGGGCGGCGCCCGTGTCGGCCGGCAGCGACCGCAGCAGCTCGGTCATGGCTTCGAGGCCACCGGCGGATGCGCCGATGCCGACGATGAACGGACCATCGTACAGGCGAGGGGGTTCGGCCTCGGCGGGCGTGGGCTCCGGCTTCTGCGCGGACTGCGGTGCATCCTGCTTGCTCGCCTCCGTCTTTTGCGGTGTTTCGTCTTTGACCGGCTTGTCCGCGCGTTTTGTCTTCTTCTTGGCGCTCATGGCTTGTGACTCGCTTGGCGGGAAGACGGGTATCGAGCGACGTGTCGTTCACGCCCTCTGCCCCCAGTATACCAACACCCAGGGGCCGATAACAGGGGGGAGAATCGCACGGCCCAAGCGGGGATCGGCATTCTCCACGACCGTGCGCAATCAGTGACCGCGTCAAACTGACGCGGAGCGGGACCCAGCAACCGAAAACTTGCGGCAACGCG
>JBECKQ010000014.1:0-36367 GCA_040235375.1 Phycisphaerae bacterium
GCCTGGAAGGACTCGTAGCGCATGAGTTTCCCTCGCGCCACACGGCTGAGCCCCTACGCCGTAATTCGCTCCTCGAACATACGGCAATAACTCTCATAGCGCCGCGTGGAGATGTGGTCGCTATCCACGGCCGCCTTCACCGCGCATCCGGTCTCGTGCCGGTGCGTGCAGTCCGGGAACTTGCAGTGCGGAATGTGCTCCGCGAACTCGACGAAGTGCAATTCGATCTCGGCGGCCGGCACGGTGGAAATGTCGAACGATCGCACGCCAGGCGTATCGACGACATAGCCGTCGTCGGCCAGGCGAATCAGTGTCGCCGTGGTCGTGACGTGCCGGCCTTTTTGCGTCTCCGCGCTCACCTCGCCTACACGAAGGTTCAGCCGCGGGTCCACCGCGTTCAGCAGCGAGCTCTTCCCGACACCGCTCTGCCCCGCGACGGCCGAGCACCTGCCTGCCAGCGCTGTGCGGAAATAGTCGATCCCCAAGCCGCTTTTCGCGCTGGTCTTCAACGTCCGGTAGCCCAGCGAGCTGTAGTGTTCCAGCTCCGCCACCGCCCCGACGTTGTTCGGCAGGTCCTGCTTGTTCAGGCAGATCACCGGCTCCACGCCGCCCGCGTGCGCCGCGACAATATAGCGATCCACGAGGTGCGGCTTGAACTCCGGATCGGCGACGGCGGACACGATGATGACCTGATCGACGTTCGCGACGATCGTCTGGACGCGTTTGCCCACGATGCGCGTGAGCACGCCGCGCCGCGGCTCGACGGCCTCGATGACCCCTTCGTTCTCCACACCCTGCTCGTCCGCCTCGATCGTGAACCGCACCCGGTCCCCCACCGTCACCGGGTTCCGCTCCTCGATCAGCCGCGTCCGCAGCTTGCGGCGAACGGTGCAGGGCCACACCCGCGTCCCGTCGTCCACCTCGGCCACGAGGCCGCGCATGGCGACGACCACACCGGCCACGCCCGCCTCCTCGTCATTCTCGCGCTCTATGACCGTGCGCTTCCGCGACAGGTCCCCTTTCGCGACCACGTTCTCGGACAGGCGAGCGTCTTCGGCCTCGATGTCGCCCTCGCGCAAACGGCGCGTCCAGTCCTTGTCGCGCGCCGGGCGTGCCCGGTTGCGGCGAAAGTCGATGCGGATTTTCCTTTCCGACTTGCGACTGCGTCCTTTGCGCTTGTGAGTCATGCAATGGGATTTTCCGCCGCCATAGTCGCCAATGTCAAGCCTGCGTGGGCTCGTGTGCGGATTGCAGGGTCCCGCTGCGCCACGTATATTCGTTGTCATACCCGTCGCGGCGCGGAGACAGTAGTATTGAGGGGCCAACCATGACCCGGCATTTTGCAGATCGCCTGGTTGAAGCCGTCAAAAGCAAGGCTTCCCCCGCATGCGTCGGCTTCGACCCCGTGTACGACCGACTTCCGCCTGACCTGCGAAAGAGCGATGCCTCGCTCCGCGAGCAAGCCGCTGCGATTCTCACGTACGGAAAGCGGCTGTTGGATGTGGTGGCGCCGCTCGTGAGCGTGGTGAAGATCAACATCGCGTTCTTCGAGGCCTTCAGGGGCGCCGGCATCGACGCCTATTTTGAACTGATCGCCGCGGCGCGCGCCGCGGGCCTTATCGTAATCGGCGATATCAAGCGCGGCGACGTCGGGCATTCCAGTGCGGCTTATGCCGCCGCGCAGCTTGCCGACGGCGACGGCCCTGCCCCCGATGCCGTCACCATCAGCTCGTACTTCGGGATCGACGGCGTGCAGCCGTTTCTCGATATCGCCAACCGCCAGAACAAGGGTGTTTTCGCGCTCGTGCACACGAGCAACCCGTCGGCCGGCCAAGTGCAGCATCTTCACCTCGACAACGGGGCGGAGGTCGCCGACAGCATCGGCCGGCTGGTCAACGACTGGGCCCACGCCGAAGGCATGATCGGCTTGTGTGGGCGAAGCTGCGTGGGGGCCGTCGTGGCGCCGGGGGATGTCGATCGCGCCCGCCGCCTGCGGCAGGTAATGCCGGACTCGACGTTCCTCGTCCCCGGCTTCGGCGCGCAAGGGCGTGGCGTCGAGCAGGTCGCCGCCTGCTTCAACGCCGACGGCTCCGGCGCAATCGTTAACGCGTCGCGAAGCGTCATCTTCGCTTACGAAGACGAGCGCTTGATGGAACAGGCCGGCGGCCGCTGGGAAGACGCCGTGGCCCTGGCCTGCAAGGAATTCATCGGGGCGTTGCGATCGATCAACGGCTGAGCAGGAGGGCAGGGCAACGGACTGAACGAACATGGTGAAAGCAAAGGCCGACACTTACAAGGCAAAACGAGTCGTCGTCATGGGCCTCGGCCGGTTCGGCGGCGGGATCGGCGTCTCGCGGTTTCTCGCCGGCGCCGGGGCGCGGGTGCTGGTCACCGACATGGCAGACGAGTCGACGCTGCGCGGCTCGCTTGACGCGCTGGCCGGCCTCGACATCGACTACCGCCTGGGCCGCCACGACGAGGGCGACTTGAAAGGTGCGGACCTGCTGGTCGTCAGTCCGGCCGTCGATCGCCGCCGCAGCACGTTTTTCCAAGCTGCGCTCGCCAGGGGCGTTCCCTGGACGACGGAGATCAACATCTTCATCGAGCAGTGCCCGGCGAGGATGCTCTCCGTCACCGGCTCGATCGGCAAAAGCACGACGTGCGCGATGCTGCACGGCATCCTCTCGGATCAGGCCGCGCGTGAGGCCACTGGGCTGGGACCGAGCTTTCTCGGTGGCAACATCGGCGAATCCCTGCTCGACCGGTTGGCAGACATGACACCCGAGGACACCGTTGTCCTCGAGATATCCAGCTTTCAGCTCGAATGCACGCCGCTCGTGCCGTTCGCTCCCGCCGTGGCCGGCCTTACGAACGCGCGCCCTCACCACCTCGACCGGCACGGCAGCTTCGACGATTACGTGAAGGCCAAGCTGAACGTCTTCCGCGGGCAGCAGGCCGGCGCCGTGGCCGTTTTGGGTACGGATGACCAGCGGCTTCTCGCCGCGGTTCGCGCGATTGCCGATCGCTGCGGAAGCCGCGTCGTCGTCGCCGCGTACAACGGCGAGCGATACGACCTGCGCGTCCCAGGTATGCACAATCAGGCTAACGCCCACATGGCGGCCGCCATGGCAACGGGGCTCGGCGTCCCCCACGAAATCACCAAGCAGGCGCTGGCGACGTTCGCCGGCCTGCCTGATCGCCTCGAGCTGGTCTCCGAGGCGCGAGGCGTTCGTTATTACAACGACTCGAAAGCCACGTCCGCCGAAGCGGTCGCCACAGCGCTCGCGGCGATGGACGCGCCGGTCGTTCTTATCTGCGGCGGCAAGGACATCGGCGACGAACTGAATCGCATCATCGATGCGCCGTGGTCGCGTGTGCGCTGCGTCATCTGCTTCGGCGACGCGGGCAACCGGCTCGCCGAGCTGATCGGTCGCACCGCCCCGCTTCCACCCGATTGCACGGCGCGCGCCGCCGGGCGCATGGGAGAAGCCGTGGAGATCGCCATGAACCTCGCCGCTCCGGGCGACGTGGTCCTGCTGTCGCCCGGCTGCCCCAGCTACGATGAGTTCGTCAATTACCGCCAGCGCGGCGAGGCGTTCAAGCAGATCGTGCACGCAGCGCCGTAGCCTCCCTTCGCACTGAACCACGGCCTTGCCGCACCATCGCCCGCGTGTTTCGACGTCCCGCATCGGCACGAATTGCGCGCCGGCGGCGTTCTTTGCGCGTGCGCTGCGCCGGCGCCGAGCGGCCCACCGGCGTATCCCCGGTCTCCTACAAAAACCGTAACCGACGGTAATTGCTGGACTTAGATCCCGCCATGGCGACCTCCCGACAACATTCTCGTTTTTTTCATCCGCTACTGGCACGCCCGCTGTTGAAGAGGCAGCACCGCGGAAGCAGGAGGCTTCAGAGAGGACACGGATGTTCGCAGCCAGACAGCAATGGGAGCAGCGTACGGCGCAGGCTGACGATCGCCGCGTGGACCTCGCATCCATCGGGGCTTTCGTCCGCCTTGTCGCTCATGCGGCCGCCGAGCGTCACGTGCAGCTTAATCGCCGCTCTGAGCGCGATGCTCGGACGGAATCGGCCGAAAGGAGTGCCACGTAATGACATACGGTCTGTGGCTTTCCGCCGGCGGCCTGCAGGTAAACGAGTACCGCCAGTCGGTCGCCGCCAACAACATGGCCAACATCGACACGGTCGGCTTCAAGCGCGACCTCGCCGTCATTCACGAGCGCGACGTGGAATCCGCCGCTCGGCCCGGCCAGCAGCCCTTCTCCGATCGCCTGCTCGACAGCCTCTCCGGCGGCGTGTGGGTCCGGCCGACCTACACCAGCTACGACCAGGGCCACCTCGAGCAGACGGGCCGCAACCTCGACACCGCCATCTTCGGCGACGGTTTCTTCCGCGTCAGCGACGGCACAACAGAAAACTACACGCGCGACGGGCGCTTCACGCTTAATCCCGACGGCGACTTGGTCATGGTCGCGGGCAGCGGCCGTTACCACCTGCTCGACGACAATGGCACGCCGATCCACGTTGCCGATCCGACCCTCGGCCCGATCGCTATCGGTAAGGACGGCGCCGTCATGCAGGACGGCACGGCCATCGCCCGTCTCGGCCTCGCCGACTTCACCGACAAAACGCAGCTTCGCAAGATCGGCGAGAACCTCTTCGAGAACGACGGCGACGCCCGACCGGTCACGCCGCAAACGACGGTCCTGTCCGGCCACGTCGAACGATCCACCGTCGATCCGATCTCGGCGCTGACGGACATGATTGAAGTAACTCGGGCCTACGAGATGAACGCACGCTTGATCTCTTTGCAGGACGACACGCTCGGCCAGGTGGTAGGACGCGTCGGTCGAATCGGATAAGGAGCGAACGATGGCGATCATGGCCCTCAATGCCGCCGCCTCGGGGATGAAGGCCCTCGACACGAAGCTCGACGTGACGGCCAACAATCTGGCCAATATCAACACCGTCGGCTTCAAGCGCAGCCGCGTCAACTTCGAGGACCTCATCTACCAGACGAAGCGCGAGCCCGGCCTGCCCAACGTCGATCAGCAGCCGATCCCCCATGGCATCCAGGTCGGCCTCGGTGTCCGGGTGGCCGGCACGCAGCTCAACTTTGAGGAAGGCCCGATCGACGCCACCGGCCGGCCCACCGACCTGCTCATCGAAGGCAACGGCTTCTTCCAGGTCCGGGCCAACCGCGAAGGCGGAACCATCACCGCGTACACCCGCGCCGGCAACCTTGTGGTCAACTCCGAGGGTCAGCTCGTGCTGGGCAACTCGGAAGGCGCCGCGATCGAGCCGCCCATCAACATTCCACCGGATGCCACGGAGATCGCCGTCTCGCGCGACGGCCGCGTCAGCGTGCGGCAGCCCGGCCAGCAGCAGTTGACCGAAGTGGGCCAGCTCGAGCTCGCCCGCTTCGTCAATCCGCAGGGCCTCAACCAGATCGGCAGCAATCTCTACGAAGAGACCTTGGCTTCGGGGCCGCCCATCACCGGACCGCCGCAGCAGGACGGAATCGGTTCGATTGCCCAGGGCCAGTTGGAACTGAGCAACGTCGACCCGGTGCGCGAGCTGATCTCGCTGATCATGACGCAGCGCGCCTTCGAGATGAACAGCCAGTCGATCCAGAGCGCTGAGGAGTCGTTACAGGTCGTCTCCAACCTGAGGAGGTTCTAGCCGGTTGAATTGACCCGAGCAGGACGCGAAAGATGAATCGCAAGGATTGCGACAAGCGAATCATTGGCCGGGCGATATTTCCAGCCGCGATTGCAGCCATGTGCGCGTCGAGCGCCGCAGCGGAAACGGTCTCCGTCTGGAGCCAGGCGGTCGTCACCGGCGACGACGTGACGCTGCGCGATGTATGCCGCCTGACCGGCTTCAGCTCCGACAACGTGGAGCGTTTCAGCGAACTGATCGTCGGCGATGCCCCGCCCGCGGGCGGCTCGTCCGTCCTTTCGATCGATCAGGTCCGCCGGACACTCGAAGCCGCGGGCGCCAACATGGCCAGCGTGGTCGTGAAAGGCGCCACCGTCTGCAACGTCACCCGGCCGAAACGGCTCGATAACCCCCGAAGCCCATCCAACGGCACAGCCCCAGCAGAACCGTCGCCGCATCGAATGCTGCGCGACGCTGTGCACGCGCTTCTCACCGCTGAGCTGGGCCGGCCGGGGACGCGAGTCGAGGTTCGCTTCGGGCACGTCGATGACCAGGTGCTCAACCTGTCCGAGCCTGAATACACGTTCGATATCCGCCGCACGTCGGGGCAGTCGTTCGGACTCATCGGTCTGGAAGTGAACGTCATCGCAGACGGTAAGTCGGTGCAGACGGTTCCGATGCTCGTCGAGGCGGTTCTGACCAAACCGGTCGTCGTGGCCGCGCGGGCTATCAATCTTGGCCAGACCATCGGCGACGCCGACGTCCGCGTGGTGGAAATGAGCTTCACCCGCGCTGACGACACCGGCCTCAGCGACACCGCCGCCGTCATCGGCCAGCGGGCCAAGCGCTACATACCCGCAGCCGAACCGATCCTGGTTCGCTATCTCGAACCCGTGCCGCTTGTCAAGCGGGGTCAGGTCGTCGACGTCTACTCCCGCTTTGGCGGCGTAGCCGTCACGACCGCCGCCCTCGCCCTCGAAGAGGGTGCGTACGGCGATGTCGTCGCTCTGCGTACCACCGACCGCAATCGAAAGAAGTTCACCGCCACTGTGGCCGGCATGGGGCGCGTCGAGATTCGCGCCGCACAGAGCCCGATGAGTGATCGCAAAGAGCGGCTCGCGTTGGGAGGTGACTCGTGAATCGTCTGACATCCATCGCCCTGCTGCTAGCGGTCGCCGCGCCCGCTGTGGCCCAGACCAGCTCGATCGGCAGGAACTTCACGCGCCAGCAGTCGGAAGAGACCAAGCGCGAGGATCCGCCGGCTCCGGGCAACCCGGTTCTGGAGAAGAGCTCCATTATCGCCGTGAAGGTGGACCCGCCGCGCAGATACAAGGTCAACGACTATCTCACGGTCATCGTTCGCGAGCAGCGCATCTTCGAGGCCGACGGCACCGCGAATGCGCGACGGCAGGCCGATCTCCAGAGCGAGCTGGACGCGTTCATCCGCTTCACCAACGGCGGCGTCGGGGCGGCCCAGTTCGTGCGCGGCAAGCCCAACATCGACTACCGCGCCACGTTCAACCAGCGCAACGACGCTGAATCCGAGCGCGAAGACCGCTTCACTACGCGCATCACTGCGCGAATCATCGATGTCAAGCCCAACGGCAACCTCATCTTCGAAGCCACGAAGGAGATCGTACATGACGACGAGAAGAGCGTCATGACGCTCACCGGCGGATGCCGCAGCGCCGACGTCACACCCGACAACACCGTACTGAGCACCGAGGTCGCCGACCTCGCCGTATCCGTGAAGAACACCGGCGGCGTCCGCGACGCGACCCGTCGGGGTTGGATTGGAAATATCTACGACTGGATTCGGCCACTGTAATGAAGGCAATACTGAAGACCATCGCGATCAGCTTGCTCGCTTGTGCCGTGCTGCTTGCCGCCTCGGCTACCGCTTATGGCGTTGGCGTCACGGCGCGAGTCGGCGACGTCACCCGCATCAAGGGGCAGCGTACCAACACGCTCGTCGGCATGGGATTGGTTACCGGTCTCAACGGCACCGGCGACGGTGACGACTACCTGCCCGCCATGCGGCCGCTCGCTGCGGCGCTCAATCACTTCTCCAACCCGGCAACGTCGCTCGAGGATCTCGGCGGCAGCAGCAACGTCGCCATCGTCATGGTCGAAGTTCGCCTGCCCGAGTTCGGCGTCCGCGAGGGCGACAGGGTCGATGCCCAGGTCACAACGTTCGGCGCCGCCAAGAGCCTCGAGGGCGGACGGCTGCTCGTCACGCCGCTGCTCTATCACGACCGGGCCATCGACCAGGTCTTCGCATTCGCCTCCGGGCCCGTGGAACTGCTGAGCGACGACGACGGCACCGTCGGCGTCGTGCGCCGCGGCGCGACCCTCGAGGAGGATGTGCTCCTGCACTTTCTGGCGAGCGGTCGCGAACTGCCCTTCACGTCGTCCTGGATTGCGGGGAATCAGCATTACATCACGCTCGTCGTCAACGACGAGCACGCAAGCTGGGCGATGGTTCACGAAATCGCCACGGCCATCAACACCGAGCTCAACCAGACGGCCGACGTTGAGCAGGTCGCGTTGGCCGTCGATCCCAAGAACGTCATCGTTCTCGTTCCGTCCACGCAGGACGTGGCCTCGTGGATTCGCGAAGTGGAGCGGACCATGCTGCTCGTTCCCGAAGCGGAGGCCCGCGTCATCGTCGATCGCCGCAGTGGAACGATCGTGGTTTCCGGCGATGCCCGCATCTCGCCGGTCATCGTCTCACAGAAAGGCCTGACGATCACCGTGGCGCCGCCCAATGCGCCGGAAGCGAGCGCGACGCCGCAGCAGTCATCGTTCATCGCGATCGACCCGAGCGGCGCGGGTGACGCCCATGTCGCCGATCTGCTCGAGGCCCTCAAGCCGCTGAACGTACCGATCGACGACCGGATCGAAATCATCACCAAGATTTACCGCCTGGGAAAGCTGCACGCGCAGCTTTCCTTCGAGGATTGAAGCGATGCAGATGATTGACACCGTCACCGCAAGCCGCACCGCGCCGGAGAGCGCCGCAACAACGAAGTTGCGCCGCAGCGCGGACAAGCTCGTCGGCACCGTCTTCTACGGCACGCTCCTGCGGCAGATGCGCTCCAGCTCACTCAAGGGTAAGTACGGCCACGGGGGGCGCGGCGAAGAGATCTTCCAGGCCCAGCTCGACCAGTTGTTCGCGGAAAACGCCGGCCAGGCACGGACATCCAGCATCTCCGACGCCATCGTCCGCGAGTTCCAACGCCAGGCCGAAGCCATGCAGCGTTTTAACCAGGATCAGAACGCTGGCCGCCAGAGCGGTGACAGCTCCTCGACCGCCACCATGCAGGAGGCCCTGAGTTGGTAGCCGAATCGCAACAGGCCAAGCGAGCCCGGGCCCTCGTCGCCCTGCTCAGCGAGATCGCCGATGGCCACGCGCAGTTGCTCGCCGCCATCGACGGCAAGATCGTCGCCATGAAAACCGGCCAGGCACAGCTCATCCGCGATGCAACTGCACGCGAGCAGGCGATCGTCGAACGCATCAACGAGCGCGAGGGGTTGCGCCGCAGTCTCACCGAAAACATTGCCGGCGGCTACGGCGTGGGCAAGGCCGCCGCGGCGAAGATGAACGCCTCGCGCCTGGCCCAGCGTCTGGGCGAGCCTTACCAGACGCAGATTATCGAAGCCGCGAACCGACTCCGCGTCCTCACCGCACAGATCGCCCGCCGCAACCACGTTGCACGGATGATCTCGACCAACGTGATTCGCCACGTGAATCACGTCATGGACGCCTTCTCGGGGCGGCAGCACAGCACGGGATACTCGCACGCCGGCGGCATCGCCAGCGGCGTGCGACGTGCGATCTTTGACGCACTCGGATAATCGCCATGGGACTCGTGAATTCAGCATTGATCTCCGGTCGCAACGCTCTGCTGAGCTATCAGGGAGCCTTGCAGATCGTCGGCAACAACGTCGCCAACGCCGGCAACGCCGACTACACGCGCCAAACCGGGGATCTGTCGGCCGTACCCGGCGGCCTCATCGGCCCCGGTCTGCAACCCGGCGCCGGGGTGACGCTCACTGCGCTTCAACGCCACATCGACGAAGCGCTGGAGAACCGGCTCCGCGCTTCAAGCGGCGACCTCGAGTCCGCCACTGCCCTGCGCGACGCGCTCTCGCGCATCGAAGTGTACTTCGACGATCTGTCCGGCGCGGGCATCTCCCAGAAGCTCACCGCCTTCTACGACTCGCTGAGCGACGTCCAGAATTCGCCCGACGACCTCGCCACGCGCAGCATCGCTCTCGCGAACGCCGACGCCCTCGCGCGGTCCCTGCGCGACACGCGCGACGATCTCGTCGGCCTCAGTCGCGAGATCAACGATCAGATCGAATCCGTTGTGACCGACGCCGACCGCATCGCCTCCGATATCGCCGAACTCAACACACAGATCGCTGCCGTCGAGGCCGGCGGCACCGGCCAGACCGGCGCTCTGCGGGACCGGCGCGACGCCCTGCTGCGCGACCTGGCCCGCAACTTCGACGTCACCGTCCGCGAGCAGCCGGACGGCTCGATCAACGTCTACATCGGCAGCGAACCTCTGATCCAACACGGCATATCCCGCGGCCTCACGACGACCAAGGAGCTCGACGGCCAGTTCGAACGGACTTCCGTCCGCTTCGCCGACTCCAACGCCCGCGTCAATGTCGCCGGAGGCGCGATCGAAGGGCTCATCCAGGCTCGCGACGAGCAGGCACTCGGCCGGCTCAACGCCCTCGACGATCTCGCCCGCGCGATCATCATCGACACCAACGCCGTGCACGCCGACGGCCAAGGCATCACCCCCCTGCGGTCGGTGACTTCCGCCAACGCCGTCGACGATCCGACCGCCCCGCTCAACAGCGATGCGGCCGGCCTGCTCCTGCCGCCCAACAACGGCAGCTTCTACATCACCGTTACCGACGACGCCTCGGGCACGCCGGTCGCCTACCGCATCGAGGTCGATCTCGACGGCGTCGACCCCGACACCTCGCTCGAGGATCTCGTCACGTCCATCAACGACCAGGTGGAGGGTGTCACCGCGTCCATCACCGTCGACAACCACCTGCAACTGACGGCCGATACCGGCCTCTCGTTCACTTTCGGCCATGACGGCGAGCAGTTCCGCCAGGATACGTCGAAGACGCTGGCCGCCCTCGGCATCAACACGCTGTTCGAGGGGAGCGGCGCCGCTGACATCACCGTCCGCAGCGAGGTCGCCAACGACCCCGGCCTGCTCGCCGCCGCCACGGTCGGCCGCATCGGCGACGGCATCAACGCCGGCCGGCTCGCCGGCCTGATCAACGAGCCGTCGCAGCAGCTTGGCGGCGTCTCGATCCTCGACTTCTACAACCAGCTTCACAACGGTGTGGCCGCCGCCGGCGCCGCTGCCAAGGAGACCGCAGAAGCCGCCGCGACCGTCAACTCCTCGCTCCAGGCTGAGCGCGAGAGCATCAGCGGCGTCAGTCTCGATGAAGAAGCCATCGACATGCTCAAGTTCGAACGGGCTTTCCAGGGTGCGGCGCGCTACGTGAGCGTCGTCGACGAGATGATTGGAGAGATGCTCAGCTTCATCCGCTAGGAGGCCAACTGAGAGTAAGCGACCATGGCGATTCACCCGATCAGCATCAACCGCGTCTCCACCACGTTGCAGTCGAGCTCGACTCTGGCCTCGTTGCAGCGTAACACGCTCAGCCTCTACCAGGAGCAGAACCGGCTGTCGATGGGCCGCCAGTTCCTCTCGCCGAGCGACGACCCCAGCCGGGCCGCCAGGGCGCTCAATCTCAATGAAATCCTCGATCAGCAGTCGCAACTGATCACGAACATCCGGCACGGCGCGAACACGCTCGACGCCACCGATCTGGCCATGTCCGAGGTCAGCTCGCTTGTCATCGACGCCCACTCCATCGCCAGCCAGAACATCGGATCGCTGGCCAGCGCCGACGAGCGCACCGCCGCCGCCGAGCTCATCAACTCGATCCGCGAACAGCTCGTCGCCGTCGGTAACCGCACGTACGAGGGCCGCTACCTCTTTGCCGGGCGCGACACGGACGCCCAGCCGTTCGTCGCCGCCCTCGGCGGAATCGCCTACGTCGGCGACACCGGCAGCATCTTCGCCCGCACGGACGTCGACGACCTCGACGCCATCAACCTGTCCGGCAACGACTTGTTCGGTGCGCTGTCCAGCGAGGTTACCGGCTGGGTGGACCTCTCGCCCGTCCTCTCCGACGCCACGCGGCTCGAGGACCTCACCGGCGCGTACAACACCGGCATCAGCCGTGGAGCGTTCGAAATCGTCACCGACGCCGGCGATGTCGTCACCATCGATCTCACGAGTGCGGACACGGCCGCCGACGTCGTCGACACCATCAACGCCGCGGCCACCGCAGCCGGCGCTTCGTTCGCCGCGACTCTGACCGAAACCGGCATCAGCATCGATCCCGGAGGAACCGGTATCACCGTCCGCGACATCAGCACGGGCACGACCGCCCGCGATCTCGGCATCCTCACCGACGGCTCGACCAGCGCCATCATCGTCGGCGGCGACCTCGGCGTGGCCCTGTCGCGCACGACGCCTGTCGCCGACCTGGCGGGCGGCTGGGGCGTCGATCTGACCGGCGGCCTGGTCATCACCAACGGGGAGCAGACCGCCACCGTCGATGTCAGCCAGGCCCAAACGGTGCAGGACATCCTCAACGCGATCAACAATTGCGGGCTCTACGTCAACGCCCGCATTAATGATGCTCGCACCGGCATCGACGTGGTCAATCTCGTATCCGGCACCGCCCTGTCGATCGGTGAAAACGGCGGCACCACCGCCTCCGACCTTGGCATCCGTTCGTTCTACGGCGGCACGCCGGTCAGCGCCCTCGGCAGTGGGGAAGGGCTGCAAACCGTCCCCGGCGTCGCCGACCTCACGATCACCGCCAAGAACGGCGCGAGCTTCGACGTCAATCTGGACGGCGTCGGCACGATCGGCGACGTGATCGAAGCCATCAACGCCGCGGCCACCGACGCCGGTGTCTCCGTCGCCGCCGACCTGACCGACGTGGGCAACGGCATCCGCCTGACCGACGGCACCGGCGGCACCGACTCGCTCGTTGTCGAACGGGCCAACATGTCCTACGCCATCGACGACCTCGGCCTCAATAAGTTCGTCGCTGATCCCGAAACCATTCTCGTCGGTGATGACACGAACCGTGCCAAACCTGACGGAATTCTCTCGGCACTCGTCGATCTCGAGCAGGCGCTGCGCGACGACGATTCCCAGGGCATCACCATCGCCGCGGAGAAGATCAACGAGCATCTGAACGATTTCAACCGCGCCCGCGGCGTCGTTGGCGCTCGGGCCTCGGCGATGCAGGATCGCCTGACGCAAACCGAAGATGCGGTGTACGCAACGGAAGCGCTGTTAAGCGACGTACAGGATCTCGACTACACCGAATCAATCACCAGGTTCCAGCAGGCCCAGACGGCCTTGCAGGCCACGCTGATGACCAGTTCGCAGATACTGAACACGAGCCTGATGGATTTTCTACGGTAGGCATGAACCGCAGCGCAACCGGCCATCCGGCCTGCTGTGTGGTGCGTGAATGAAACGAGGCAATTGAATGCAGCCGCAGTCGCCTCAGCACAACGACTGCCCCGCGAAGGAGATGCGGGTATCGCAGGACCTTCGAGGACCTGCGAGCGCGGCCGGCGGACTCGCGTACTGCCGCTCGACGGCAACGCAACCGGCAATGGGCGGCGTTCGCCCGACCCGCCGGACGGCCAGTCGATAGGACCAGGCTGCAAGGAGCAACGCGATGATTATTCAGACGTCGCGGTTCGGTTCGCTCGAAGTGGACGACACTCGACTCATCCGCTTCGAACAGGGCGTCCTCGGGTTTCCCAATGAACATGACTTCGCCCTCATCCAGACCGGCACTGACAGCGGCTTCTACTGGCTGCAGTCGGTGGAACGGCCGGAGCTGGCGTTCGTCGTATGCGACCCGCGCCTTTTCCTGCCCGATTACCGCGCCCCGATCCGCGCGGAGGAGCTCGAACAGCTCGGCCTTGCGGAAGTTGGGGGCGCCGCCGTGTTCGTGATCGTCAACAAGATCGACGATCTGCTCACCGGGAACCTCCAGGGACCGCTCGTCGTGAACCTGGAATCGCGCCAGGCTCGCCAGCTCGTGCTCAGCGATCGCCGCTACTCGACGCGCCACCCGCTGATGCGGATCGAAAAGCGCGCCGTCGTGATGAGCAAGACCGGCTGATCCTCCGGTCCCGCCCCCCGGTCGCGGATCGCGGCGCGTCAACGGGCGGAGACCAAACCAGTCGCACGGCCGCAATGCGAGGAAGCGCGCGGCGTGCGCCGAGCGCCGTCGGATGGGGCTCGATGAGTCGTGTTGCCAGGTGAGAAGTCTCAAGCATCGGCATGGCCGAGGAAGGAGCCGAGGATGTTGGTGCTTTCACGGACTCGCGATGAAACGATCATGATCGGTGACGACATCGAGATCACCGTCGTGGACGTCCGGGGTGACAAGGTTCGGCTGGGCATCAACGCCCCCACCCGCATCCCCGTTCATCGAAAGGAAGTCTACGAAGCCATCAAGAACGAAAACCGGCAGGCCTCCCAGCTCAAGCCGGAAGAGGTTGCCAATATCGCCCGGGAAACAACGCCGCCGCTCAGCCCGGCGGCGCCCGGCACAAACGGTCGGTCACGGACCGCGACCAGGCGTCGGTCCACAGAGCGCAAGTCGATACGTCAGAAGGAGTAGATCGGTACACGTGTCGTCGCTTCTGTTTGAGCGACACGGTGCAATCACGGAGGATTGCTCATGAGCAGGATCACAAACAACGTTCCAGCCGTCATTTCCCAGCGCGAGCTGTCAACTTCGCAGCGGGCCCTTCGCGTCTCGCTGCAAAGGCTCTCCAGCGGCCTGCGCATCAATCGCGGAGCGGACGACCCCGCCGGCCTGATCGTTTCCGAACGACTGCGGTCAGAGATCTCCGCCGTCGGCCAGGCCGTCGAGAACTCCGAACGCGCCATCAACGTCATCGCCACCACCGAGGGAGCCCTCACCGAGGTGAACTCCCTGTTGACCGACATCCAGGCGCTCGTCGTGGAGGCCGCCAACCGCGGCGCGTTCAGCGACGACGAGGTCGAGGCGAACCAGCTTCAGATCGATGACGCCATCGAGGCCATCACCCGCATCGCCAATACCACGACGTTCGCGGGCCGCAAGCTCCTCGATGGCTCTCTCGACTACGTCACCAGCGGCGTCGATTATTCCGCGCTCGCCGACGTGAACATTCAGGCCGCCAACTTCGGCCGGGCCGACTACGTTCCCGTGGACATCAAGGTGACCTCCGCCGCCCTCCACGCCGAGGCCAACTTCCTGGGACCGGGCATCGGCGCCTCCGCCGTCACCGTCGACATCCAGGGTCCCAAGGGAATCGTGGTGCTCAGCTTCCCCGCCAGCGCCTCCACGAACACCATCGCCGATTCCATCAATGCTCAGCGCGACGCCACCGGTGTCGAGGCCGATTTCGTCAACGGCGACCCCGCCCAAGGCGTCCATCTCTACAGCACCGGCTACGGCTCCCGCGAGTTCGTACGTGTTCAGCCCCTCGCCGGCAGCGCCGGCTTCGATCTCGTGGACCGCGACGGCGTCGCCATCGCCGAAGGCAGTCAAACCGTTGGCCACGATGCTGTCGCCACGGTTAACGGCGCGGCAACCATCGCCGATGGTCTGGAGATCTCCGCCCGAACGTACCTCGTCAAGGTCGACATCACACTCGACCCCGCCATGGGGATCGGTTCCACGCAGTTCGCCATTACCGGTGGCGGCTCGCTCTTCCAGCTTGGCCCGCGCGTGAACACGAACCAGCAGACCAACATCGGAGTCAAGGCCATGCAGGCCAACAAGCTGGGCAACCGCATCGTCGGTTTCCTGTCGCAGCTCACCAGCGGGCAGGAGTACGCGTTGCGGACCGGCAACTTCGACACCGCGTCCGACATCATCGACGAGGTCATCACGCAGGTGACCACGCTCCGCGGTCGGCTCGGCGCGTTCGAGCGGAACAACCTGCAACCGAACATCAATCAGTTGCAGATCACCGCGGAGAACCTGACCTCGTCCGAGTCAATCATCCGGGATACGGACTTCGCCGAAGAGACGACCGAGTTGACCCGAGCGCAGATTCTCGTCCAGGCCGGTACCAGCGTCCTGGCGATCGCCAACGCCCAGCAGCAGAACGTCCTCACGCTGCTCGGGGCATAGTACGGCGGTCGGCCCCGTGCCGTCCGGCCATCAATAACACCGGGGATCGGTGAGCGGCAAACGCGGTTCGCACCGCCTCGTCGCTCATCGATCCCCTTTTCGCCGCGCCCGACCCAACGCCTGCGGCGTCACGGCTTGTTGCCCTCATTCAATCGAAAGTACTGCTGGCGCGGCCTGGCTCGGAGGACAGACCGCGGCCCCCTGTTCCTCGCAGGGAGGGGCAGAAGAGAGTCTCTCAGCGCGATGGCCTCAAATTGTGCCACCGCTCTCGAGCAACGTCGTGTGCCACAATGTCATGTCGCCATTGATTACCCCGCCGGCCCTCGCATCCTCCCCTACGGTCTTTCATTGCCCTCGCCATGGGGGGTCCACCGTTGAATCGACTCGCCTCCTGCCCAACCGGTCGCTTCACTACCACCGGCAGACAATGAACCGGCGATGATAACGATCAGGCTTCGCCCTTCTCGAGCCTCGCGCCCTGTCGCTCGCTGGAGAATTGCTCACCGCGTGTTTAGCGTCGGCCGCCGCGCCGGCCGGTTCCCCAGTCATACCTTCCGTACATTTCAACGAAGCTCTCGCGAAAACCCGATGACAGGTGCGAACTTAACCACCGACTACCCGGAAATCAAGACCGTTCCTTTCTATTGTTCACCCGTTCTTGCAGTCCATAAGGGTTAACCCTTACATACGCGGCACGCCGGTTCGCGCGACTGCCGCACACCGCATGCGCAAGACTTGCGTTCGGCAGACCAGCGAAGTCGCCGCACAGCTATTCCATCCATCATTTGGAGGCGTCGAACACTCGCCGGACGACGAGTAGCAGTTTGCCAGCACGCCGTCCTCTACCCCGTTTTTCTGCCCGGCGCGAAGGGACTCGCCAAGCATGTCAGAACCCGTATAATGCCTCGTGGTCGGGCGTAAGTGGAGGGGCCGCGCGCTCCCGGGGAACTGCTATGTCCGACAACACCATCTCGCCCCTCGCACGACAGTACCTGAGACTTCACCTCGCCAATGCGGTCGGCCCCGTCCTCCTCGGCCGGCTGATCAGGAAGTTCCGCGTCATCGATAACGTACTTCGAGCGTCGGCCGCTCAACTGTGCGAGGTCGAGGGCGTCGGCGAACGCCGCAGCCGCGCCATCCTCCAGTCCCGAAACGACGGCGCCGTGGACGGGGAGATCGACAAGGCCCGTCGCGTTGGCGCCCGCATCATCTGCTGGGAAGACGACAACTACCCCGCCGTTCTACGGCACTGCGACGACCCGCCGATCTGCCTGTACGTCCGCGGAACGCTTCTGCCGGAGGATGGCCTGGCCCTTGCCATCGTCGGGTGCCGCCAGTGCACACGCTACGGATGCGAACAGGCCCGTCGCTTCGGCGCCCTGCTGGCCGGAGCCGGGTTCTCGGTCGTTTCCGGCCTGGCCCGCGGCATAGACGGCCACGCCCACGAGGGGGCCCTCGCCGCCAACGGCCGGACCGTCGCAGTACTCGGCTGCGGCGTCGACGTGGTTTACCCGCCGGAGCATGACGAACTGATACTCCGGGTCCTCGACCACGGCGCGATCCTGAGCGAGGACCCCATAGGCAGCCCACCCACCGCCGATTCCTTCCCACGGCGCAACCGGATCATTGCGGGCATGTCGCTCGGAACGATCGTCATCGAGGCCTCGAAGCGCAGCGGCGCCCTGATCACCGCCCAACTCGCAACCGATTACAACCGCGAGCTTTTCGCCGTGCCCGGCCGGGTAGACACGCCCCAAGGGGCGGGAACGAACGACCTGATCCGCAAAGGCGCCGCCAAGCTCATTACCTGCCTTGAAGACGTGCTCGACGAGCTTGGCGACACCGGCCGGATACTGGCCTCCCCCGGCGGCTCGTCCGCTCATCAGCCCGGCGGTGATGGTCAGGCACTGGGCCCCGCTGTCCGCGCCGCCCTCACCGAGGAGGAGCGCTCGATCCTCGACTGCCTTGCCCACGAGGAGCGCGACCTCGACTGGATCACCGTCGACACAGCGCTCCTTCCCTCCACGGTTGCGGCCTGCATAACAACGCTCCAACTGAAAGGCCTGGTGATCGCGCTGCCGGGCAGCCGCTTCGCTCTCCGCAAACAATAGGCGAACTCCCGCGCCTGTGAGTTGTGTGCTAATCACAAGTCCGCTTTTGATGCCTCAAGACAGTGGGCTCGCGGCGTCATTTTGGGTATACTGGGCGAGTCGTGAAACCGGTTCATGGATGAACCTCATGATCGCCAAAACGAATGCAGAATGGAATCTGCCTGACCTCTTGCGCGCCGCCGGCATCGCGCCGCTTGGCGCACCACCTTCGACTGTAAGCAGCATCACCGCGGACTCGCGAACCGTCTCGACCGGCGCGTGTTTTATCGCTGTCGCAGGCGGCAACTTCGACGGCCACCGCTTCGTTGACACCGCACTACAGCACGGTGCCGTCGCCGCCATCGTCGAACGCGATCGACGCACTCTTGACGACCCGCGCATCATTGCCGTGCCGGATTCACGACTTGCGCTCGCTCGCCTGGCGGCTGCCTTCTACCGAATCGACGCGGCCCAGCGCGAACGCCGCTTAGGCCTGATCGGCGTTACCGGTACAAACGGCAAGTCTACCGTGTGCGCCCTGATTCGCTCGATTTTGCAGGCCGCCAGCCGAAAGACCGCCTGCTTCGGCACGATCGAAAACGACTCTCCCGCCGGCCGCGCGCCCTCCGCACTGACCACACTGCCGCCTGTCGATCTGTGTCACCATCTGTCACTCGCGGTAGCTGCGGGGGCGGATTCCGCAGTGATGGAAGTGTCGAGCCACGCATCGGATCAAAAGCGCTGCGACGGCCTCGCGTTCAGCGTCGCCGTCTTCACCAACCTGACGCACGACCATCTCGACTACCACAAGACGCTGGATGCCTACGCCCTCGCCAAGAAGCGCCTCTTCGACGGGCTCGAATGGCAAGCATCCGCGGTCATCAACGCCGATGATCCGCGTGCAGAACTGATGGTCCGCGACTGCCACGCGCGCGTGATTCGATTCGGATCGGCGGCAGGCGACGTCACCGCGACCGTCGATCGTCAATCAACCGATGGTACGACCATGCGACTGCACATCGATGACCGCGCCGTCCCTGTCCACACGCACCTGATCGGCGCGCACAACGTCTACAACTGCCTGGCCGCGGCCGCCGCGGCACACGCCTTTGGCGCAAGCGTTGATTACCTGAAGGTCGGACTCGAGCGCGTCGAATTCGTATCCGGCCGGCTTCAACGCGCCACGTTCCCGGGCGATCGGTTCGCCGTGCTCATCGACTACGCGCACACGCCCGACGCGCTGCAACATGCCATCGACGCCCTGCGGCCACTGACTCGGCGCCGGCTTATCTGCGTGTTCGGGTGCGGCGGCGACCGCGATCGGGCCAAGCGCCCGGTCATGGGCCGCATCGCCGCACAGGGTGCCGACGTGGCCGTCCTCACCAGTGATAACCCGAGATCGGAAGAACCCGCGCGCATCATCGAACAGGTGCTTGCCGGCATGCCGGCAGGCAAGCGCGACGACACGATCGTCGAATCCGACCGCCGCATCGCCATCCATCACGCGATCGACATGGCCCGCGCCGGTGACGTGGTGCTGATTGCGGGTAAAGGACACGAGGCGTACCAGATCATCGGCGCGGAAAAACGCGTATTCAGCGACCTCGACGTCGCCCGACAGGCATTGCAAGCAACGGAGATCCCGGCATGATCGCCACACCGCTGAAAACCATCGCCGGCGTCATTCACGCACGCTGCTCCGCAGCGCTGCCTGACCGGGTCGTCCCCTCGATCAGCACGGACTCGCGCGAGCTTCGCTCCGGCGAGATATTCTTCGCCATCAAGGGCGAGCGCTGCGACGGCCACGACTTCATCCCGCAGGCAATCGCCAGGGGCGCGGCCGCCTGTGTCCTGCGACGTCATTCTCAGCCGCCGGCAACGACCGCCGGACCGCTGCTGGAAGTCGATGACGTGCTGGCCGCTCTCGCCCGCTTCGCACAATGGCACAGAAGGCAGTGCCGGACAACCGTGATCGCCATCACCGGCAGCAACGGCAAGACCACGACGAAGGGAATGATCGCCCACGTCCTCTCGTCGCGCATACCCGGACGGGCGTCGATCAAGAGCTACAACAATCACGTCGGCGTCCCGCTCACGCTCCTATCCTGCGAGCAGGACGACGCGTTTCTCGTCGTCGAGATCGGCAGCAACGCGCCCGGCGAGGTCGCCACGCTCGCGGCCATGACCGAACCCGACGTCGCCGTCGTGACCTCCGTCGGCCTTGCTCACTTGGAAGGCCTCGGCGGACTTGACGGCATCCGCCGCGAAAAGCTCTCGCTCATCGAACACGTAAGACCCGATGGTTTCGCCATCGTGAATGCCGACGCCCTCGCCGGCGATGGTCCGCCGGAAATGCAGCCGGGCGTCCATCTCGTGACGTTCGGCTCCGCCGCGACCGCCGATTGCCGCATCAGCGACGCGGTCTCCGACCTCGACACAACCCGCGCCACGCTCAACGGCCAGTACACGATCGAGCTCGGCGTCCCCGGCACGCATAACACACTCAACGCCGCTGCCGCCTTCCTCGCCTGCCGCCGACTGGACCTACCCCCGGCGGCGATCCTCGCGGCGCTCAGGACGTTTCGCATGCCGTCCTTGCGGCTGAACGTTCACCGATGCCGCGGGATCACGATCATTGACGACTGCTACAATGCCAACCCGGCCAGCATGGTCGCCGCCATACGGGTGCTCGCCAGCGCGGGCGGTCGCCGCATTCTCGTCGCCGGGTGGATGGCTGAACTGGGTGATCGCTGGGAGGAACTGCATGCCGCCGTCGGCAAGTTCGCTGCCGATGCGGGGGTCCACTTGCTCGTCACCGTCGGGCGGGAGGCAGCCGCGATCGCTCGTGGAGCTGGAACGCTCTCTACTTTCCGCGTGGCCAGCGCGCAGGACGCCGCGAGAGTGCTGGCCGGCTACGTCGAACCGGGGGATACGGTCCTGATCAAGGGATCGCGCGTGGCCGGACTTGAAAAGGTCGCAGACACCCTGACCGAGATGCTGACCACGTCGCGGTTGCACGATTGGGACGGGGAGTTGATGAACGTGTGCCCGGACTGACCAGGGCGGTAAGCGTGGCCCATAGCCGAGTGGGAGTGGCCAACCGCAGTGCTGTACCATCTGTTCAAAGCGATCCTCGCGGGCCAGCACTACGCCTACGAGAACCCGCTGTTCCGCGCGGTCTGCGCGGCCTTGTTCTGCTTTGTCACGATCCTCCTGACCGCTCCCAGTGTCATCCGCATGCTCGTTCGGTTCAAGGTCGGCGATCGGCCGGAGTTTGATCACGCCACGCTCAACCAGCTCATGCGCGATAAATCGCACGTACCCACCATGGGCGGCATCCTGATCCTCGGGTCCGTGACCGCCGCCGTTCTCCTGTTCGCCGATATCACGAATTTCTACGTCCAGATGGGCCTTTTCTGTCTTCTCTGGCTGGGTGTGCTCGGCGGCATCGACGATTGGCTGAAGCTCACCCAGCGCCGTCGCACCTCAACCCGCGACGGCCTCCGCAGCTATGAAAAGCTGCTTTTCCAGTGCGGCCTCGGCGTCCTGCTCGGGTATTTCATTTACCATTTCGGGCAGTCGAATTTCGCCGTTCTCAGCGTCTCCTCCGACCCTCACCTGCTTGAGGTCGAAGCCTACCGCGTGCTTAGTGTCCCGTTTTACAAACAGGGGATCTTCCTCTCCTCGATCACGTTCATGCTTCTGACCGTTCTCGTCACGACCGCCACCTCGAACGCCGTCAATCTCACTGACGGCATGGACGGCCTGGCCACCGGCTGCGTCGCGATCTGCGCCCTCGTCTTCATGCTCATCAGCTACGTCGTCGGCGACGCCTACCTGGCTGGTAAGCTGCTCTTCCCCCACATCCGCCTGACGGGCGAACTGGCCGTGATTTGTGGGGCGGTTTTGGGTGCAATGGCCGGCTTTCTGTGGTACAACTGTCACCCGGCGCAGGTGTTCATGGGCGACACCGGGTCACTCTCCCTCGGGGGGATTATCGGGTACGTCGCCATCGTGACCCGCCAGGAGCTGATGCTGCTGATCGTCGGCGGTGTCTTCGTCATCGAGGCGCTGTCCGTCATCATCCAGGTCGGCTACTACAAAATGACAGGCGGTAAGCGCGTTTTCCTCTGTGCACCCATTCATCACCACTTTCACCTGGGTGGGTGGACGGAAACGCAAACGGTCATCCGCTTCTGGCTGATGGCCGCGATGTTCGCCGGGCTTGCGCTGGCGACCATCAAGCTCCGCTGAAGCGTGCAACGGATTGCACCGGCCCCGTAACGGCCGAAACGCGAACACGGCTCAAGGACGACGCCGTATGTCGAACCCCGACTGTTACGCTCCATCCAACGCCACCGGCATCGTCATGCTCACCGCCGCGCTCATGACCATCGGCCTGGTGATGGTCGCGTCCGCGGGGGCCAGCGTTGACGCGCCGATTCTCGGCGAGCGCTTCTGGCAGTATCCGCTCGGGCGCCAGGCGATGTTCTCCGCCGCCGGCTTCATCGCCATGCTGCTCGTCTCGCACGGCGGGCACCGGCTTTTCGCGTGGCGGCGCGGACTCTTTCAACCTGCGATCGCCTTGTTCGTTGTCGCCGTTGCCGGCCTCGTTTACACCCTGCTATTCGGCGCCGAACGCAACGGCGCCCGGCGCTGGGTGCAGATGGGTCCGCCCTCTTACGGCCTGTCGATCCAGCCATCGGAGATCGCCAAGGTCGCGCTCATCGTGCTGCTGGCCGCGTGGCTCGCCGGCCGGCGCACCGAGCTTCGCTCTTTCTGGCGCGGCCTGCTGCCCGCGGTGGCTGCCGTGGGACTCGCCGTCGGGCTTGTAGCCGTCGAGGACTTCGGCACCGGTGCACTGCTGGCCGCGGTCGGCGCGACCATGCTGATTGTCGGCGGAGCGCGCCTGCGGCATCTTCTCCTGCTCGCCGGGCCGGCGGTTGCGGCCATGGCCGCACTGATTCTCAGCAAGCCGTTTCGCATCCAGCGTCTCACCACGTTCCTCAACATCTGGGAGGACCCGCAAGGCGTCGGCTACCATCCCATCCAGTCGCTCGTGACCATCGCCTCTGGCGGGATAGGGGGCCGCGGGCTCGGCGCGGGCGTTCAGAAGTATGGCTACCTACCCGAAGCCCGCAGCGACTTCATCTTCTCGGTGATCTGCGAGGAGACCGGCCTGATCGGCGGCCTCGTGGTCATCGCCCTGTTTGTGGCGTTGCTTTGGCTCGGCTGGCGCGTCGTGCGCAGCGCGTCCTCGTCGTACGAATCGTTGCTCGCGTTCGGGTTCACTGCGCTGGTGACATTGCAGGCCGCCATGAACATCGCCGTCGTCACCGTCTGCGCACCGACAAAAGGAATCTCGCTGCCCCTGGTTTCGGCCGGCGGCAGCGGCGTCGTTTTTCTGGGAATCGGCATCGGGCTCCTTGTCTCCGTCGCCCGCGGCGGCAGTGCGCGCATCGCCGTGCCCGCTGGCGAGGCCGAGTGGCCCGTCCCTGCCGACGGCGGCTTCGCAATGATCGAAACGCCCATGACGACCCAAGCTTCGTAACGCCCCGGGAGAGATCAACCGCCATGGATTCCGCCACGACCGTTCTCGACAGTACGACAATGCCGCCGATGCCTTCGGCCGGCGGGGGCGAAGGGCCGCTGATCGTCTTTGCCGGCGGCGGCACAGGCGGCCATCTGTACCCGGCCCTGGCCGTCGCGGACGTCATCCGGCTGGGCGAGCCGTCTGCCCGCTTCGTGTTCTTCGGCACCCGCCGGCGGATCGACGCCGACGTGCTTGCCTCGACTGGAAACACGCTCATTGCCCAGTCACTCACGCCGCCTACGGCCATCCCCTGGCGGTGGCCCGGCCTGATCCAAACGTGGCGCAGCTCAATGGCGGACTGCCGGAGGTACTTCCGGGCCAACCGGCCGGCCGTCGTCGTCGGCACCGGGGCATTCGCCAGTGTACCCCCGGTCTGGCAGGCAGCCCGCATGGGCATCCCCACGGCGATCCTGAATCCAGACGCCGTCCCGGGCCGCGCGAACCGCTTCCTCGCTCGCCGGGTGCACAGCCTCCTCGCCCAGTGGGCCGAATCCACCGAGCACTTCGGGCCGCGGGTCAACGTCGTCGTGACCGGGTGCCCGATCCGCAAACAGTTCGCCACGGCCGACCATGCGCACGGCATCGCCCGCTTCGGCCTGCGCCCGGAACGCAAGACGCTTCTGATAACAGGCGCGTCGCTCGGCGCGCACTCGGTGAACGTGGCCCTGATGGCTCTCGCACCACGCCTTGTGAAGCTGGCCGATTGGCAGATTCTCCACCTGACCGGCAAGTTGGACCTCGCGAGCGTCGAGGCCGCGTATGAGGACGCCGGCGCGGCCGCAACCTGTCTCGCCTACACCGATGACATGCCGCTGGCCCTGGCCGCGGCGGACCTCGTCGTGGCTCGCGCAGGGGCGTCCACCCTGGCGGAGATCACCGCCGTCGGCCGCCCAGCCATCCTTATGCCCTATCCGCACCATCGCGACGAGCACCAGTTGGTGAACGCCCGCATTCTCGCCTCGCGTGGAGCGGCGTGGATCGTGCGGGATGAGCCGAATCCCCAACAGACAATCGAGAGGCTCGGTTCGCTTCTCACCGATTTGATGTCGGATGAAAACCAGCGCGCTCAGATGGCACTTTGTGCGCGGCGAATCGGTTCGCCGCGCGCGGCGGATGCCGTCGCAGAGCGCGTTCTCGAAATTGCGGAATGCCGAATGAAGATTGCCTCGCGACAGTGAAGAAATCGAAGCGCCCAGGACGATGAAAAGAATGGCGTGTTCTGGGGCGCGGTCATGCTCAGCCACACGGGCTCACGCCATTCGTGTTCTTAAACGTTCGAACCGTTCGCCGGCGTGCATTTGTCACGGCGGAACATAGCGCCGGTGCTCCTGCGGCAATCAACGTACGGGCCGCTCATGACGGTCGAACCGACGCAGGCAGTCAGCGGCGGCCTCCCGCCGAGGGGTAACAGATGATCAGTATGCCATCCCAGCCGGCTTCGCACGACGAACGTCTCGCCGTCTTCAAGGGCCTGCGCGTCCACTGCATCGGCATCGGCGGCAGTGGGATGCTCGGCGCGGCCAAGCTCCTGCTGCACAGCGGCGCCAACGTGAGCGGCTCGGACATGCAGACGTTCGAGGGGGCGGGCGAGCTCGTTGCAGTCGGGGCGACCGTGCACTTCTTTCACAGCGCCGAGCACGTGCATGAGGGCATCGACTTCGTCGTACGCAGCGCGGCCGTGCCGGACGACAATCCGGAAGTCGCCGCCGCCCGGCAGTGTTCAATACCGATCATCTGCTACGCCGAGTTGTTGGGCCGGATCGCCGCCTCTCGCGTAGGCGTATCGGTGGCCGGCACGCATGGCAAGACGACGACCACCGCCCTGACCGCCCACGTTTTCAGAACCGCCGGCCTCGAACCCTCGTTTATCTGCGGCGCGGTCTCGCCGCAGCTCGGCGGGAGCAGCGGCGTGGGCGACGGCCCGCACTTCATCATCGAATCATGCGAGTACGCCCGTTCTTTCCTCAACCTCTGGCCGCAGAGCGCCGCGATCCTCAACGTCGACGCCGACCACCTGGATTTCTACACCGATCTCGACGACATCATCGCCACGTTCGCCACGTTCGCGGGCCAGATCTCCCCGAGCGGCCTGCTGGCCGTCAACTTTGACGACCTGCGGGCCCGTCGGGCGGCTGAAAACGCGCGTTGCCGCGTCGAGACCTTCGGCCTCGGACGCGACGCCGACTGGCGGGCCTGCGGTCTGCACCTCGTGGACGGCTGCTACTCGTTCAGTGTCCTGCACCATGGCGAGCGAATCTTCAACTGCGCCCTGCGCATCGCGGGCACACACAACGTCAGCAACAGCCTCGCGGCCATCGTGCTCGCTCACCACGCGGGCATTCCGGCCGACAGGATTGCCGAGGGGGTCAGCTCGTTCGAGGGCGTCCGCCGGCGGATGACCCTCTGCGGCAAGGTCCGCGGCGTGACCGTTCTGGACGACTACGCCCACCACCCCACGGAAATCAGGGCCACCCTCCGCGCCGTTCGAAGCCGGTATGCCCCCCGCCGGTGCTGGGTCGTGTTTCAGCCGCACCAGGCGTCACGCACCCGCAAGCTGCTTAAGGAGTTCGGCGGCGCGTTTGAGGACGCCGATTTTGTCCTCATCCCGGATATTTACAGTGTGCGTGACACCGAAGAGGATCGACAGGCTATCAACTCGAACGGGCTCGTTCAACTGCTGTGCTCGACCGGCAAGGTCTCGTGCTATTTGCCGACGTTCGAAGCCGTAACCGAGCACTTGGAACGCAATCTCACCGCCGGCGACCTTGTCATCACGATGGGCGCCGGCGATGTCTGGAAGGTCGCCGATGGATTGGTCAAACGGGTTTGCTGAACGACTGCGGTCGAGCGTGCCGCTCGCCGAGCTGACCTGGTTCGGCCTGGGTGGTAGTGCGCGCCACATGGTCTCGCCGCGTAACGTCGGCGAACTCAGCACCGCCGTGCGCGCCGTCGCGTCGGCCGGCATCCCCTGCCGCGTACTCGGCGGCGGAGCCAACGTCCTCGTCCGCGACGACGGGTTTGACGGACTGGTAATCCGGCTGGACGAGCCGGCCTTCACCAAGGTGCACTTCGACGAGGACGGCGTGACCGCCGGCGCCGGTCGCGACCTGATGCACCTCGCCCGCGACTGTGCGTATCGCGGCATGTCGGGCCTCGAGTGCATGGCGGGCATACCCGGCACGGTCGGCGGGGCCATCACCATGAACGCCGGTGGCCGGTTTGGCGAGATCGGCGACGTGGTCGAACGCGTCCGCCTGATGGATCGGGACGGGCGCCTGGCCGATCTGCGGGCCGAAGACCTCGGCTTCGCCTACCGCCGCTCCAATGTGCGCGACCGCATCGTCATCGAGGCGGTGCTACGCCTGACGCCCGCACCGGCGGAGGAAGTCCGGGCCCGTTTCCACGAGATATGGGCCCTCAAGAGCGCCTCGCAACCGCTGGCCGACCACTGTGCGGGCTGCATCTTCAAGAACCCGCCGGGCGATTCCGCCGGCCGCATCATCGACGCCGCCGGCCTCAAGGGCGCCACCCGCGGACACGCCCGCGTCTCCGATCGGCACGCCAACTTCATCGTCGCCGACCGCGGGGCCACGGCCACGGAGGTTCTCGCCCTCGTCGAACACGTGCGGACCACCGTCTATGACCGCACAGGCCAGCGATTGGAACTGGAGATCGACGTTTGGTAAAACCGCGCATGCGATAGCCAATATAAACCAGGAAGGATGCGATCGTCATGGATGACGTCACTCGACCCGCCCGCCTTGATGCGCCGCCCGGCGCCGCCGATATTGCCCTGCTCGACATCACCGTTCTTGCCGGCGGACCGAGCGACGAACGCGAGGTCAGCATCGCCAGCGGCAGCGCGATCGCCGCCGCACTTAGTCGGATCGGGCATCGCGTCACGGTTAGCGATATCTCGCCAGACAACCTGACGTCTCTCGATCGCCCTGCGGACATCGTCTTCATCGCCCTGCACGGCGCGTTTGGCGAAGACGGGCAACTCCAGGAGACGCTCGAACGCCGCGGGATCACCTTCACCGGTACCGGCGCCGCCGCCAGCGCCATCGTCATGAACAAGGCGAAGACGAAGCAGCGTCTCATCGAGTGCGGCCTGCCGACGCCGCGGTTCGACGTCGCCACGCACTCGCGCATCGTCGCCGCCGCGCGCCGCTGGCGCCTGCCGGTCATCGTCAAGCCGGTCGATTCGGGCAGCAGCGTGGATACCGTCATTGCCCGCGACCGCCACCGTTTCCTTCACGCGGTAACGGCCGTGGTCCGCAAGCACAGCCAGGCGATGATTGAGGAGTTGATCGAAGGGCCCGAGCTGACGGTCGGCATCCTCGGCAATCGCGCCCTGCCGGTCATCGAGATCCGCACGAAACGCGAATTCTATGACTACCAGGCGAAATACATCGACGACGACACCGAGTATCTGTTTGACATCGACCTGCCGCGCGAACTGCTTCGTCGCATACAGACGATGAGCGTTCAGGCGGCGACCGCATTGGAATGCCGCGATTTCTGCCGCGTCGACTGGATGGTGGACGCCATCACGCACGAGCCGTTCATCCTCGAACTGAACACGATTCCCGGCTTCACGAGCCACTCGCTCCTGCCGAAGGCGGCCGCCAAGGCCGGCATCCCGTTCGACGAACTGTGCCAGCAGATCATCAACCTGGCCAGGCAACGCGCGAGGAGGTGACGGCGCACGCAGCCAGCATGAGATGAGCCGCAAGAAAAAGGAAAAGAAATCCCCCTTCTTCGCGCGCTGGCGGCGCGACCGCCCTGGGCCTGCGCGGGCTGTGCGCCCAGCGGGCCGGCGACCGCTACTTTTCATCGCCAAGGCACTGGCGGTTCTGGTGACTTTCGCCGGCGGAGCGTTTGGCCTGTACAAGCTTCAGCAAAGCGTGTTGGCGGCGCCCTCCTACAACGCCCCGGCGCGGATCCACCTCGTTGACGTGCCGAAGGACATCGAAGAGCAGATGGCCGGCGCCATGCGCCCCTTCGCGGACACGCCCTGGACCGACGACCACCTTTGCGAGCAGATCGCTGCCTCCCTGACGGCGACCGGCTGGGTGGACCGCGTCCTCCGCGTGCAGCGCTTCGCCGATCGCCGCATCGAGGTCCATTGCCGCTACCGAACTCCTCTCGCTCTCGTGCAGATGGGCAGCGGCTTCTACCTCGTGGACGACCACGGCGTCCGCCTCCCCGGCAGGTACGTCAACGACCCCGCCTTCATGCTCATTCAAGGCGTGAGCACCACGCCACCCTCCGCCGGCTGCCTCTGGGACGCGCCCGACCTCCGTGCGGCGGTTCGATTGGTCAAGCTGCTGATCAACGAACCCTTCGCCACCCAGATCACCGCGGTCCAGGTGCACAATTTCGCCGGCCGCGTTGACCCCCGCGAGGGCCACATCCGGCTGGCGACCAATCAGCCCGGCAGCCAGATTGTCTGGGGCTCTCCCGTGGGTGAGGAAATCGAGGAGAACACGGCGGAGCAGAAACTGGCAATTCTCCGCGCCAATTATCACCGTTTCGGCCGAATCGACGCCGACCGTCGCCTGATCGACATCTCCGTCCACCCCGATCGGGTCAATGCCCCCGCCTGACGGCGACCGGGGTCTTGTCGCGCGCCGACTGCGCTGTACAAAGTGATTCGCAACCGCGGGAGCAGCAGAAACTATAATTCCGGACCCAACCGGACCGATTGAAAATAATGGAACGGCCCGTACGAAGATCCCGGCAGGAGACTTGAGCCATGGATCATACGTCCATCATGGACCAGCTCATCAACCAGCTTCAGGAGCTCATCGAGCTCGGCCGGCTGCACTTGCCGCCGAACGCGATCCCGCCGCCCGTCTTCACCGGCGTCGTCATGCTCCTGTTCGGCGTGGGTATCGCCGTCCTCGGGGCGCGCCTGGCGCGCTGGTTCATTGCCGTGGTCTTTGCCGTCGGGGGGATCACCGCGGGGCTCGCTGTCAGCCGTGATTACGGCGTGAACCCGCTCCTGAGCGGATTGGTCGGCAGTCTCGTGCTCGGCTCGTTCGGCTACGTGCTGCACCGCCTGTGGGTCGGCCTCTTCGCCGCCGTCTTCCTCGCGTCGATCGCCATGACCGCGCTGACCGCGCAGGAGGTTCTCCCCTATCTGCCCGACTTCGCTCGCGCCGAGACGGCTACCGCCCCCGCAGAATTCCATACCGGTACGGGCGAACCGCCGCCCGCTGTCGACTGGCATCACCTCAACGAATACCTGCGCAACTTCGGCGACTACGTCGTCGCCCGCGAGCCCAACATCAGGCTGCACGCCGGACTGGCCGTCATTATCGCCGGCCTTGCCGGGTTGCTCCTGGGCGTCTTCTTCGTGCGCCTGACGCTCATCCTTTTCACAGCGGCATTCGGATCGATTCTCATCGCTTCGGGTATCGGACTCCTCGGTCCGGCGATCGGTATCCAGGTTTATCAGACCGCGGCCAGCCGACCGGACGTCACACTGCTGGCGTTAGTGTCGTTTTTCATCGCCTCGCTCGCGATTCAGACAATTCTGACCCGGCCCGGCTCGCGTACCGCAAGTGCCCCCGCCAAAGTAGCCGATTAGATTGTAGATTTGTCGCAAGTCCTGCAACTTCTCGCCGGGTGAGGGAACAGTCCGTGTACCAGTATATCCAGCATTGGCTGTACTTCCTGAATGTTTCAGACAGTCTGATTGGCATTCCGCTCTGCGCCGCGGGCGTGGCCCTGGTTATCGCGGGCTGGCGGATGTGGCTCGTGGTCGGCATTATCAGCCTCGGTGTCGTTGGCGGTGTGCTTGGGCACATGGTCGCCGTTAAGAACCCCCACGCCGTTTACTACGCGATTGCCGGCGCCGTGCTCTTCGGCCTGGTCGGATTCGCATCGCCGCGCAACGCTGCAACACTGCTCGGCGGTATTATCGGTGGTGTGATCGTGTCCATGTTCCTTGGCACGTTGGGCCTTACGGGGTCCCTCCAACAGTTGGGGATGGTGCTCGGCTTCGCCGCGGCGATGGCATTCGCCTACTCGAATCGGCAGCAGATCGTCGCGATCATCACGTCGGTCGAGGGTGGCATTCTCCTGATCTCTGGATTCGCCGTCCTGGTCCGCGAGTGGCCCTTCCTGAACGGCTTCTTCAATTCGATGGTTCGGCACAGCCCGCTCATGGTCATGTTCCTGATTCTCGTGCCCAGCGTTATTGGCGTGTTGCTGCAACAGGCCGACGCCGCTCGCGCCGGCATGAAAGAGCAGCAAGGCACGACCGCTTAGCAGCGGTTCTGAAGCAAACAACCGCGAGCCCCCCGCTCGCGGTTATTCATCCATACGCGTCCGGCGAACTCCCTCGCGAAGCTCGCCGGGCGCGCTTTATCATGGCTGCCGCCTGCCTGCGAGAAGCCGACGACCTTGTGCGATCGGGCGCCACGTCTGCTATGATCCGCATCCCGACGGATCGCTTCTTCGCAGCAGGAACAGGCCATGGAGCACCGCAAACCGGTCGGTCTGCGCAGTGACGACTTGAACCCCGACGTGAAAGACGCCTTGCGCGCGGCGCGGCAACTGGGTTTTGCCGCGGTCGAGCTGTCGGTGGACAACCCGCAGGTCGCACCGGAAGCGATCTCGGAATCGGGGCGCCGCCATCTCGAGCGCTTGATCCGTAGCAATGGCCTCGACTTCGCGGCGATTGCCGGCGAGTCGCATTGCACCGGCCTGGCGGATGCTTCACACGTGGACGAGATCATCGAGCGGTCCGGCCGAACGCTCCAGCTCGCGGCGGACATGCACGTTCCGGTCGTTTCGCATGATGTCGGCGATCTGCTCGGCCTGTCGGATCGCGAACGTGAGACGGCCCTCGCCGCACTCCGCGAAGTGGCAGCTCGCGCCGATCGCTACGGCACGATCTACGCCGTTCGCTCGCGACTGACCGACCCGGCCGATCTCGCCCGGCTCATCGACGGCGTCGATTCGGAGCTGCTGCGTATCGCGATCGATCCCGGCGCTCTGCTGATGGCGGGTTTCGATCCCAACGAATCCGTGGCATGCTTCGGCAAGCGCATCATCCACGCCTACGTTCGCGACGCCAGCCGGGGAACGTCCGAGCACGCCGGCCAGGAGACGGCGCTCGGCGCCGGCCGGCTCGAGCTCGACGCGTACGTCGCGGCGCTGCATGCGGGCGGCTACAGAAGGCCGTTCATCATTCGGCGCGCGTCGTCGCTGAACCCAGCCCGCGATCTTGCTCATGACCGCGACCAGCTGGCCGTTCATCTGCTCACGCCCTAGTGAATGGATCGATCGGCGAGCCCTTTCGAGCTGGCTGAGACGGGACGTTACGCTCATTTAATGTGCAATTAAGTCGAGATTAACTCCCGCCGTCATCGTACTGATTAGAGGGGAAGTGCGGAGGTTCGAAGGCGGGGGGCGAACCTGAGTGCATCGCTGCGAAGAAGGTCGAGGCGGAGACATGCGCTGATGTTCCATAACCGGACAGAAGCCGGCCGAATGCTTGCTGAGAAGCTCGCGGAGTATCGCGGGCGAACCGATGTCATTGTGTTAGGCCTGCCGCGCGGCGGCGTACCGGTCGCGCACGCTGTTGCGGAAGCACTGGACGCAGCCCTCGACGTTTTCATCGTCCGCAAGCTCGGCGTGCCGGGCCACGAGGAGCTGGCCATGGGCGCAGTGGCACTCAACGGCACACGCGTGCTGAACCGCGGCGTGGTCGAGTCGCTTGGCATTCCTCAGGCGTCAATCGAAGTTGTCGCCGCGCGCGAGCAGAAGACCGTCGAAGAATACGCGCGGCAGTTTCGAGGCGACCACCCGGCGCCCGATGTCAGCGGCAAGACCGTAATCCTCGTGGACGACGGCCTGGCGACGGGCGCTTCGATGCGGGCGGCTATCTCCGCGATCCGCGCCCAGGCGCCGGTCGAGATCGTTGTCGCCGTACCGGTCGCGCCGCAGGACGCTTGCGAGAGCATCCGAAAGACGGCGGACACGGTTATATGTCTGCGCAGCCCGGAGCCCTTTGGCGGAGTGGGCGCCTGGTATGCCGACTTTTCGCAGGTATCGACTCAAGAGGTTCGCGAGCTGCTCTGTCGGGCAAGGCGTGCGGCGTGATGAAGCAGCCGAGGTCGATGAGGATTCCGCCGGAGTGATGAAGTCATGTCAGTCTTCGACGTCCCGCAAGAGCGTTGGGCGGGCTTCTGCGAGGGATTCTCGCGGAAGTACGGGGGCAAGGTCGTGTCGATCGAGGTACTCACAGGTCCGCGTGGGCGCTCTACAGACAACGGCGAAGCCCCCACAGCAGGCAGGCTCGTCGATAACCTTGCGTTGAACGAAATCATCGCGAAGCAGGAACGCAACGCCGAATTCGTAATCGTGGTGGGCGGCCCCAAAAAACGCCGCGAGCTCACCATTCCGAACGCGTCCCGACTGCAACTTGATCAGCCGAGTCCAGAGTCCAACGGAATGCTGTGTATCGAGTCGGCGGACGGGCTGCGCGCCGTTATACGCTTCAGTGAAAGCCTGGTACCCGGCGTGCTGGACGGCGTTGCCTGACGCGCGAACTTGCAAGGTGGCCATAAGCACCGCCTTGAGGAGGTCAATGATGAAGTCCTCAATTGAAACAGGTCACTCGGAATCTGTAACTATCGAGACACCGTGGGTGCATCTGGAGGGAAACCTGGTTCTCCCTTCCCGGGCGGGCTGCGTGGTGCTCTTCGCGCACGGAAGCGGCAGCAGCCGGCACAGTCCGCGGAACCAGGCCGTCGCCGCCACGCTGAACCACGCGGGGCTCGGCACGCTGCTGTTCGATCTGCTCACCTCGAGCGAGGAGCAGGTGGACCTTCAATCCGGACGCCTGCGGTTTGACATCGACTTGCTGGCGCAGAGAGTCATCGGGGCGCTCGACTGGTGTGCGAAATCGCCGGCCACGAAGAACCTCACGATCGGGTGCTTCGGCGCGAGCACGGGAGCGGCTGCGGCCATCATAGCCGCTGCCGAGAGGCCGCACGCGGTCCGCGCTGTTGTCTCGCGCGGGGGCAGGCCGGATCTCGCTTCGCGCGCCCTGCCAGAGGTCAAGGCGCCCACGCTGCTTATCGTTGGGGGAGAGGACCGGCCGGTAATCCAGATGAACCAGGATGCGCTCCGGCAACTCCGCTGCGAGAAGGCTCTGGAGATCGTCCCGGGGGCCACGCATCTTTTTGAGGAGCCGGGGGCGCTTGAAGAGGTCGGCAGGTTGGCGGCCCAGTGGTTTGCCGATCACCTCACGGGCGAGTGATCAATTCGCAGCGTGGGGAAAGCTCGGGGCGGCAGGCAAGCGATCGCGTCGGCGCGCGGATTGACAAAAATCAAAGTCGCCCGCTACATTCGCCGCGACTGGCAGCACAGTCCTCCAGCGGTCCAGCAGACCGTGTCCACCAAACGCCCGAGGGGGCAGAAAGGCTGGATTTTCATGCCTAAGAAGCTGAAGAAGGCTGTCCGCGCCCTGCGCGAAGTCTCCCCGAAACTCAATGAAGCGACCAACGCGGCGAACGACGTCGTCGAGCAGGTCGAGAAGTTTCTCAACGACGAATGCAGCATCGGCCTGCCCTGCTGGATTCTGGCCGAAAAGGTCGCCCCGGAAGACGGTCCGACCGGGCAACACCTCTGGCTGGGCTACGATCGCATCAATGGCAAGTTCCGCATTGCCGTCGAGCAACTCGTCGAGCACGGCGACCGCCAGGAGAGCCTCGGGCCGCAGCCTTGGGCGTCCTGCCCGCGCGACGTGAAGCTGACTACGCTGCACAAGCTGCCGAAGCTCCTCGACACGATCGCGGAGGAAGCCCACAAGATGGCCGAGAAGAACGACGCAACCGTCGAGGCCGTGCAGGAGATTCTGGGCGCCATCAGCCAGAACACTGGTGAAGAGAGTGGCGAAGACGACCGCAGCGAGAACAACGGCGACTAGCCCTGCCCGCGTCGTGCCCCCATCCGCGCTCCACGCGTGCGCGTCAGGAAAACAGCCGACCGGTGATCAGCCTCATCTCGCTCTCCCGAACGTCGAAGAAAGCCCAGATGAGGCAGGTTGTCGCGATCTGCATCGCGCCGATCACAAGCAACATGCGCGCCTGGCGTGGTTCCGGCCTGCGGAACTCGGGGAGCCCAAGAGCCAGACCGACGACGACCAAAGGCAAAAACGCGATCCACAGGCGCGGCGTCTCCAGAGCGGTGTAGAAAGACGAGTAAATCATCACGACCACAGTGGCCGCGAGCAGCGCCCGTCCCGGTCGGGCATCGGCGTCGATGAGCGGTACTCGAACCCTGCGGATCGACAGGTACCAGACACCGCCTCCCGCGAACAGAGCGAATATCAGCCATTGCCCGCCGAGCCAATACCAAGGCGGCCTCCCGATCACATCGGTGACGCGCTCGTAGCTCGCCAGCGTTGCCAAGAGGGTGGCCGGTACGTTCCATCCCCAGACAAGCCATGCCGCCAGGCAGGCCGCAACCAGCGCCCCCGAGGCCGGCAACGCCGTGAAGAGCACAAGGTCTTTCCACGCCCGTCGATCGCCCCGGGCAAGCCATCCCGACGCAACTGCGACGATGATCGCGATCCACGCGTGCACCAGCCCCACGCACAACCCGACGGCCAGGGCAAAACCTGAAACGATCGCCGGCAGCCATCGCCGCCTTTGGCGCGAAGACAGCCAGCCCCAGAGAAATGCGCTGATTGTGAGCAACTGCACCGGGTCCTTCCCCGGCGAGAAGCATGCCGTCGCCGGGTTGAATACGCAGATCAAGGTTACGATCGCAGCCGGCAACGGCTCCAGCCAGATGGCGGCGAGCGCATAGACAAACACCGTGGCCGCCACCCAGGCGAAAAGCAGGACCCATCCTGTCAATAGCGTCTGCGAGACCGTTTCGGCTTCCCTGCCATCGCGCAGATCCGCGCCTTGGGCTTCCAGCAGCCAATGGGCGAAGCCCCACCGGTGCTGAAGAAAACTCCGAACGCCGTAGGTCAAAAGCGTGATTCCCGGTGGATTGCTGAGCACGCGCGTGCCGAGCTCTTCCTTCGGCGAGGCTTCCAGCCGTTCAGGAAAGTGGGCAAGGTAGTTGGAGGCCGACTCGATCTTCCATGACTCGATCACGAACGCCCCATCGTGCGAGGGAGACAAGAGGTTGAACACGTTCTGCTGGAGTGCCTTCGGGCCCGCCCACACAGCCCATAGCGCGAGCAGCATGGTGATGAGCATTGTCAGGACCAACATCGCGGCATGGCCGAGCCGGAAGATCCGCTCCGCGGGAGCCACAACGATTACCAACAAAACGAGCAACAGCGGCACGGCGGACGCCAGTAACCTGGCCGAAACAAGGTGGGAATAGCGGTGAAGATAGAAGTCGGGAGACCCCAAGGGCACGCCGAGCAGATACAACAAGGCGACCGCGATCACGGGAGCACCGAACGCCGCCACGAGTACTCCGATGCTCGGACGTTGCGCCGCCGATAGCGATTGGCCCTGCCGGCCGAGCAATGGTGAGCTCATGCCCACCCGGCTGGTGGGAACCTGATCACTGCTCATACTGCAATCTTACAGGCGATGGAGTCACTCGCCACGCGTCGCGCGCGAGTTGCCGCCCGCGGCATCGGCTATGCCAGCGGGCCGGTGACGCCGAGCCATCGGTAGTGGGCCTTGGCCGGATGGGCACTGCCGACGCGTTCGACACCGCGGTCCGGATTCGCCGCCAG
>JBECKQ010000053.1:0-30175 GCA_040235375.1 Phycisphaerae bacterium
GACTCAATGTCGAAAGGCCGAGCCGGCAGGCGCGGTACTCAGGGCGAGCCGCCGGACGACTCGAAGTCGTCTCGCTGGCTGGCGTGAGGGCGCCACCGTGAAATGATGCCTGGAGTGAAGAGTCGCCGGCACTCCGGTTTGCCATTGGCGGCAATGTCAGGATTGAGCGTGTGCGTATTCCGGCATTTCGCGCGCGGGCACGTCACTGGAGAGATGTGTCTTTACCGGACTCCTTGCCCTTGGCATCGGACTGTGTGACCTGCAGCGGTTCCTTGAAGGTGAGCGTGCGGTAGGGGAAGGGGATTTCCAGGCCGTGGTCGTCGAGGGCGAGCTTGATCGCCGTCACGACCTCGCCACGGGACCGGCGCTCGCCGAGCGGAGTCGGGTCGGCCCACCAGGCAACCTCAATGTCGATGCTGCTGCTGCCGAAGCCCTTGGGGAATATCTGGATGGGCTTGTCGCCGGACACGGTGTCGCAGTCGCGAACGGCGGACTCGATCACGCGGACCGCCTCGGGTACGTTCACGTCGTAGGCGACGCCGGCCATGATACTGATCCGCCGGCGCGACTTGTCGGTCAGGACATGGACGGGGTTTTTGAGAAGAAACGAGTTGGGGACGACGGTGAGTTCGTCCGTCGGCCGGCGGATGGTGGTCATGCGGATGGTAATCTGCTCCACGCGGCCGATGATGTTCTCGCACTCGATGTAGTCGTCGGGTTCGAAGGGGAAACGCCAGAGCAGCAGCACGCCGGCGAAGAAGTTCTCGAAGATATCCTTGAATGCAAAGCCGATGGCGATCGACAGCAGGCCGAGGCCGCCGAGTGCTCTGGCCGGTGTGATACCCGGGAACACGACCATGGCGGCCAACAGCAGTCCAAGGATCCAGACGATCACGAAGGCAACCTGCTGGAGCAGTTGGATCAGCGACGACCGCAGGTTCCAGCGTTGCAGGAACCGGAGCACAAGCCGCCGGGTGATGTAAGCGGCGATCGCCGTCAGGATGATGATGATCAGCCCGCCGATCAGCATAGGGACGTGGTGGAGAAACTCGTCCCAGATACTGACGACGGTGGACCAGATCGCGGAGACGGAGTCGCTGGCGGAGTTCGAGGATTGTGCCGATCCGCCGGCGGAGGACAGGGAGTTGGTGCCGGCCGGCTGGGCGGCCCCGGTGGGGAACAGCTGGGCGATGGACAGGGGACGCATGGCAATCCGGAAGAGTGTGGAATCCTGTCAGGAATAATGGGTGGTCGGCTGCTGGCCGACCGGGCGGCCCGGCTTTCCCCCGCTATTGTTGGCCAGTGGGGCAGGGAAGGCGAGCCTCCGCGGTTGCACGGCAAGCGGCCGGTCCGTGGCCTGCGCGGGGATTACCGCCTCGACTTCGATGCTGCCCGTGGCGGGGGTACGAGTACGATTAGGATTAGGATTATGATTGGGGCGGCGGCGGGCGGGATTCGGGCTGAAACCTTGAGCGGGGGAGGCGGTATATAGTGCTGGCGGATGGGTTGCGCCCGCGTCCCGGGGGTTGTCGGCTGTGCGGGCCCTCGCCTGGAATGAAACCCTCCCCTGCCCCTCCCTGCGAGGGAGGGGGGTAAGACGTGGGCGCCCGGGCGATTCGCGGGGTCACGGGCGGGATGCCCGTGCCACAGCGCGATACAAGGGAACACGGGCAGGATGCCCGTGCCACGGGCGATTTGCGGGGACACGGGCAAGATGCCCGGGCCAGATGGGGGCGGGCGTCCGATATTCAATTAAGGCGGCATTCAGCGGAGGCGGCTTGCGGGCTGCGGACGGGGTGCACGGAGCGGAAGACGGTGAGCGTGGTATCGATACTGCTTGAACGAAAACGGATTACGCCGGAGCAACTGGAGCAGGCCAAGGCGGCCCGGAAGAACCCGGCGGACAGCGTCGAGAAAATGCTCGTGACGCTCGGCATGATCACCGAGCGCGAGCTGATCGAGATTCGCGGCGAGCAACTGGCCATCCCCTTCGTCGATCTGACCGAACTGACGGTCGACAAGGAGCTGCTCAAGACGGTGCCGTCGCGGACGGTGCACCGGTACGGCCTGTTTCCCATCGACCGCAAGAACGGCGCCATCCGCGTCGCCACGGCCAACCCGTTCGATCTCTATGCCTTCGACGAGCTGCGCATGCTGACCGGCTGCAAGATCGAGCCGGTGCTCGCCACGGAAGAGGACATCCAGCGCGTCATCAAGCAGCACTACGGCGTCGGCGGCCAGACCGTCGAGCAGATGATCAGCGTCGACGACGTGGAAGTCGTCAGCGATGTCGATGATGTGAGCATCGACGCGCTGGAGGCGGCGCAGGAAGCCACGGTCGTCAAGCTGGTGAACGAAATCCTCGTCGAGGCGATCCGCGACCGGGCAAGCGACGTGCACATCGAACCGTTCGAGGACGACCTGAAGATTCGCTACCGTATCGACGGCGTGCTGCACACCACGCACGTGCCGCCGCAAATCCGGCGATTCCAGAACGCGATCGTCAGCCGCATCAAGATTCTGGCGAACCTGAACATCGCGGAGAAGCGCCTGCCGCAGGACGGCGGCTTCAAGATTCGCGCGCAGAATCGCGAGATCGATCTGCGTGTCAGCATCATTCCCACCGCGTTCGGCGAAGGCGTTGTGCTGCGTATTCTCGACAAGCAATCGCTGCTGTTGTCGCTGCAGCAACTGGGGATGGGCGAACAGGTCTTCGGATTGTTCCGCGAGCTGATCGCCATGCCGCACGGCATCATCCTCGTCACCGGACCGACCGGTTCCGGTAAAACGACCACGCTCTACTCGGCGCTGAACACGATCAAGAGCGACGAGACGAAGATTCTGACGGTCGAGGACCCGATCGAGTATTACCTGACGGGCATCAACCAGGTGCAGATCAAGCCGAGCATCGGGCTGACGTTTGCGGCCGGCCTTCGGGCGTTCCTGCGTCACGACCCGGACGTGATCCTCGTGGGCGAGATTCGCGATCGCGAGACGGCGGACGTGGCCATCAACGCGTCGCTCACCGGTCACCTGGTGTTCAGCACGCTGCACACAAACGATGCGGCGAGCGCGGCCACGCGACTGCTGGACATGGGCGTCGAGTCGTTCCTGGTGAGCAGCTCGGTCGAGGGCATCCTGGCCCAGCGGCTCGTGCGCAGGTTGTGTCCGAAATGCAGAGAGCCGTACGATCCGGATCTTTCGAAGCTGCCGTCCGACCTGGAGATCGAGCAGGGGCAAAAGCTGTATCGCGGGGTAGGGTGTCGCGACTGCCGGAACACGGGATACAAAGGCCGGCTCGGCGTGTTCGAACTGCTGAAAATGGACGACGAGCTGCGGGAAATTATCGTGCGCCGGGGGACGGCCGGTGAAATCCTGTTCGCCGCCCGGAGGAAGGGGTTCCACACCCTTCGGGAGGACGGCTGGCAAAAGGTGCGAGCGGGAGAGACGACGATCGAGGAGGTGCTGCGTGTGGCGAAAGTGTAAGCCACCGGCACGGTCGCATCGGCTGTTACAGTACTGGGAATAAGGAGGAGGCCGGACCCGTCAGGCCGTGCGATTACGATCAGGGTCAAAAGCATGACCAGGATCGGTTTTCGGAATGAGGGGGAGAGCGGCGCGCAGATTACATGTCTTGCATGCAATCCTGGGGACGCGGCGGTGTAGAATAGGAGGCCGCGGCCGGTGCTCACAGCCGTTTCCGCGGCTGTGGATTTGGACTTTAGAATTGACGTAAGTGCTTGGGTTTCACTAGGATACCGGCGATCTTGACGCCGCAAGGAGTGCGGTGACTGCCGGACCAAGGATGGTGCCATGTCCGACTCCGCGCCGATCGCACGGACCACCGACCAGGCACACGCTCGGGTAACAAGCGCCGACCGACAGCGGACGTGCAGACCGCGGCTGCGGTCGGGCGTGGGGCATGGTGAATGCCGACGTTCACGTACAAGGCAATAGGCGGTGACGGCCAGCCGGTAAGCGGATCGTTGCAGGCCGACAACCAGGCGGTCGCGCTGCGGATGCTCGACGAGCAGCAGCTGTTTCCGGTGAGCGTGGAGGAGGGGGGCGGTGCGGCGGAATCGGTTCTGCTGGCCGGCCGGAAACGGAAGCTCAAACTTCGGCACCAGACCATATTCTACAGCCAGCTTTCGGATCTGTTGAAGGCGGGAGTTCCGCTGCTGCGCAGCCTCGACGTGCTGGTGCGCCAGAACGTCAGCGCGGTGCTCAGCGAGACGCTGCGCGACGTCCGCGAGGACGTGTCGCGGGGCCAGACGCTGTCGGAAGCGATGGCGAAACACCCGCACGCGTTCAGCGAACTGCACGTGGCGATGATCCGCGCGGGCGAGACGGGCGGTTTTCTCGACGAGGTGCTGGCGAGAATTGCGACGTTCGCGGAGCGGCAGGACGAGCTGCGCAACAAGCTCATCGGTTCGATGATCTATCCGTGCATCCTGGTATTCGCCGGTTCGAGCGTGATCATCTTCCTGCTCGGCTACGTCGTGCCACAGTTGCGCAAGTTCCTGCGGCCGGAAAACCTGAACATCCTGAGCTACATGGTGTTCGGTGTGACGGACTTTCTGCGCGTCTGGTACCCGGCGATTATCGTGGGCGGTGTGACGCTGCTGGTCGCCGGTTACATGTACGTGCAGACGGAGAAGGGCAAGCTGGCGATAGCGCGGGCGCAACTGAAGGCGCCCCTGATCGGGCGGATCTACTGCATGGTGGCGATCTGCCGGTTCTGCCGCATTCTGGGGACGATGCTTCAGAATGGCGTGCCGATCCTGCAGTCGCTGGACATATCGAAGGAGTCGGCGGGCAACCGCGTGCTGGCACAGGAGATCGGCGCGGCGGCGGAGAACGTGCAGCGAGGCGAGAGCCTGTCGAAGCCGCTGGGGGCGAGCGGGCTGTTTCCCCCGGACGTGATCGACATGATGGCGGTGGCGGAGGAGAGCAACAACCTCGACTCGGTGCTCGTGCACATCGCGGAGACGAACGAGGCGCGGACGGCGCGGACCATCGACATCGCCGTGCGGCTGCTCGAGCCGATCCTGCTGGTGATCATGGCGGGGGTGGTGCTGGTGATCGCGCTGGCGCTGCTGCTGCCGATCCTGACGATGGCATCGAGAGGAATCTCGTAAGTGTTAGCCTTAATCCCTATTCAACATCGGCTTGACAAGGAGTGCGAATAGATGACACGCAGAAAACCTGGCACAGCGCGAGAGGCCTTCACGCTGCTGGAGATCCTGATCGTCGTGGCGATTCTCGCCCTGCTGGCGGCGTTCGTCATACCGAACCTGATGGGCTCGCAGCAGCGTGCAAAGGTGGGGATTGCCCAGTCGCAGGTCGGGCGGAACGGGGCGATCGCGTCGGCCTTGAAGGAGTACCGGCTGTACGCAGGCACATATCCGGAGACCGACGACGGACTCGAGGCGCTGTACAAGCGGCCGAGCAGCATCGACGAGGATTCGCCCAAGTGGCAGGGGCCGTACATGGAGGACAACCCCGAGGCGCTGCTGGATCCGTGGAACAATCCGTTCGTGTACGAGTCGCCCGGCAAGTTCAACGAAGAAGCCTACGACCTGTCGAGCATGGGGCCGGACGGCAAGGAAGGGACGGAAGACGACATCACCAACTGGGTCGAGAAGTAGCGGCAGGCGACTTGCTCGGCCTGGGGCGGCGGAGCCCGCAGTCGGTGAGATTGCGATTTGTCGATGAGCCGAGTCCGACGACAACCGGCGTTTACGTTGCTCGAGGTGCTGCTCGTCATCGGCATCCTCGCGGTGCTCGCGGGCTTGGTGATGCCGCGGCTGTTCGAGGGCTACGAGCGGCGCCGCCTGGAGAGCTCGGCGCAGTCGATGCGGGCGCTTCTGCAGATGACGCGGGCGAACGCGATGATCGACGGAATGCGCTATCGCATCCGTTTCCCGCGAGAGGATGAGATCGACGGAACGGGCGGATCGGAGCAGCCGCTCGTCGAGATCGAGCGTGATCCGCTCGATCATCCGGAGGAGTTCGACCGGGTGCGGGCGTCGTGGGCCGAGGAGGCGACGCTGGCGGCGGACATTCGCTGCGTGAAGGTCCGGCTCGGCAAGCCGACGGTCGAGGTGCTGCTGGGAGAGGTCGACGAGGAGCAGCAGCAGCTCGACCAGATGCAGGAGCAGGCGAAGCAGAAGCAGTCCAAGGAGGAGAAGTTCGACAAGGACTTTCCTCCGCTGTTGTTCGAGGCGGACGGAACGAGCGACTGGGCGACGTTCGTGCTGACGGACGCGCCGGCAGACGTGAAGTACGAGGACCTCGATCCGAAGGAGCATAACTCGATCGACGTGATCCTCGACGGGACGAGCGGCTTGGCGTGGCTCCAGCGTTCGCTGTACGTCGACGAGCTCGAAATGATGAAGGAGCACGGCTGGCCGCCGGTGCTGCGGCGGGACTTCCTGACGCCGGTCGCCCTCACGGAGGACGACGTGCTGGAGATTCGCGAAAGGGCCATTCGGCAATGAGGCACGCGACCGAAAGGGATGTGTGGCAGAAAGGGGTCAGGCACGTTTTTGTGACATGCCGCCGCTGGTCCTTGTCGCACGACGAATGAGGAAAAGACGCTGATGGCCGTGGCATTATGGCAAAAACGAGCCAGACCCCTGGAAGGGTTCATGCTGCTCGAAGTGGTGATCGCCATCGGTCTGCTCGTGCTCGGGCTGGCGGTGATCGGCGCGCAGATTCAGCAGTCGTCGTTTCGGGCGCACCGCACAGACGAGATCGCCCGCGTGGTGTCTCTGGCAGAGTCGAAGATCGCGGAGATCGACACGGGGCTGGTCGAGCCGGAGCAGGAGATCGAGGACGAGTTCGGCCGGCTGTTTCCGGAATACGCATGGCGCATCACGCTGGAGCAGGCGGGCGTTCCCGACCTGTGGCTCGTGAAGCTGGAAATCCTGCGCGACCCGACGCGCGACATCGAGCAGGATTTCGACTTCGACGTAGCGCAGGTCGAGGGCGTGTACTACATGCTGCGGTTGACGCCGCGGCGGCTCGATCTAACCACCGACTTCGGAATGGAGGACGAACAGGCGGAGAAACTGAACGAGAACCTCTCGTCGCTGGGTGGCGACGCGATCGACGTGCACGACTTCGATCCCAGCCTCTTCAAGAACCTGGACATGGACCAGATCGCCCAGATGCTGCCCATCCTGATGCAGGCGTTCGGGATGAAGGGGTCGGAGCTGCTGAACCTGCTGCCGCCGGAGATGCAGCAGCAGTTCCAGTCGGTTCTGCAGGATACGAATCCGGATGAGCTTCAGCAGGAGGCCGAGGACGCGCTGAACGAGCTGAACCCGGGTTCGGATTCGGACGCGGACCAGCAGGGTACCGGCGACACGACGGGCGGAGCGAATGACCAGACGGGCGCCGGTACCGGCGGCCCGGATCAGAACAAGGCGAACGATTCGTCGAACAGCCGGGGAACGCGTGGCGGACAGGGGGCGCGCGGCGGACGACGAGGGAGCCGGTCACAGCGGGGGGGCGGAAGGTGAGCGTCAGAGGTCAGAGGTTGGAGGTCAGCGGTCGGCAGGTGGCGGCGCCGCGCTTGGGAGTGTCGCTCGGCAGGCACTGCTCAAGAGCAGTGGCACACGCGAGCGGTGTCACAGGACGGCACACTGCGCAAGAGCAGTGGCACACGGAAACGGTGATAACTCGCGGGCGGCGTGGCGGATTTACGTTGATCGAAATGGTCCTGGCGGTGGGGCTGTTCGTGCTGCTCGCGGCGATGACATTCTGGTTTTACAACTCGTCGCTCGCGACGCGCGAGAAGGGCATCGAGGTCAGCCGGAACGTGCAGCTCGCCCGCGTGGTGCTGGACCGGATCGCGAACGAGGTGCGGCAGGCGGCGGCGTTCGTGCCGAGCTACGGCCCCGGCGTATTCGGCTACAAGGACCGCATCGAGATCAACACGCTGGCCCTGCCCGACAAGAAGCTGAGCGAGAAGCGGGCCATCACCGATGCGCCGCTGCCCGGCCAGTTCGATCTCCAGCAGGTGCGCTACTACATCGCCTGGGACGAAGACAACCTGGACGAGGACGGCAATCCGCGGGCGCTCGGACTGGTGCGCCGCGTGAGCAAGACGTACATGCGCGACGTGGTCTTCCTCAACGAGAATGAGAACTCGCAGGCGACGGACGAGTCGCAGATGGCGTTCAAGGAGGAGCTGTACGCCCCGGAGATCAAGTACATCGAGTTCCTGTACTACGACGGGGCGACGTGGTGGGACAAGTGGGAGCTGTCGCAGCGGAACTCGCTGCCGCAGATGATCCGGATCACGATCGGTTTCGTGCCGGAGATTCCCGATGAGCAGGACGTCAAGCTCATCGATGACAATTTCCTCCGCGATGAGTCGGAGCGCGAGCCGCTGGCCGCGGATCGGTACACGATGCTGGTTCGCTCCCCGCAGGCCGACATCTTCTTCGGCTCGCGGATCACGCGCGAGGCGTCGGCGCTGAGCGAGTCGGCGAACGGGATGTGACGCAATGGCGATGCACCGCCCAGTCAATCTGAAGCAAAGGCGAGGGCTGATCCTGCCGGTCATCCTCGTCATTCTGCTGTTGCTGGGGCTGCTGTCGGCCGGGTTTGCGTTTTACGTGCAGGCGGACTTCAGCGCGGCGCAGGCGATGGCGGACCGGCTGCAATGCCGCCTGGCGGCGGAGGCCGGCATTCAGCGCGTGTGCCTGATGCTGCGGACGGAGCGCGACAATCCCGACGCGTGGTACGACAACCCGGACGAGTTCGACCAGGCGCTGGTATGGGCTCCAGGAGTGAAGCCGGACGTGATCGGCCGGCCGAGGAAGTTCGACCAGGCGCAGTCGGACTATGCGTACCGCTACAGCATCGTGGCCGACGATCCGTTCGACGACGAGCTGGGCGTGCGGTTCGGCATCACGGATGAGTCGTCGAAGGTGAACATCAACGTGGCGTCCGCCGAGCAGCTTCTGAAGCTGATGAGCGTGATCGTGCCGGAGGACGTCGATCCGCAGCCTCTGGTGGACGCGTTGATCGACTGGCGCGACGCGGACGACGAGCCGCGGGAGTTCGGGGCCGAGTCGGAATACTACGCGGGCCTGCCGGTGCCGTACCGGTGCAAGAACGCGCCGTTCGAGACGGTCGAAGAGCTGCTGATGGTCAAGGGGTTCGACGGGCGCATCCTGTACGGCGAGGACTACGACCGCAACGGGCTGCTCACGAACAACGAGGACGACGGCGATGCGTCGTTTCCGCCGGACAACGGCGACGGCGTGCTCAGTCGCGGCCTCGCACCGTACGTGACGGTTTATTCCAGCGACTACAACGTCGCCAACGACAACAAGCCGCGAATCAACCTGCTCATGGCGGACAAGGCGAAGCTGCGCGAGGAGCTGACGGAGGCGTTCGAGAACGAGAACATCGTCGACTTCATCATCGACGGCACGCGCACGGAAGGGACGGACAAGACGGAATCACTGGCGGATTACCTGGAGCCGCGCGTCATCCACAACACGATGACGGCTTCGCCGATCCAGGGGCAGGCGGCGGCGACGCTGTTCGACAAGTGCACGCTCGATCCGGCGCCGCAGCGCGTCGGCCTGATCAACGTGGTGACGGCGCCGCCGATCGTGCTGAGCTGCATCGAGGGCCTGCCGTCCGAGGCGATCCTACCGATCTGCGAGAAGCGGGCGAGCATCAGCGGGCCGATCAAGGGAACGACCGCCTGGCTGGTGACGGAGAAGATCCTGAATGCGGCGCAGTATGCGGCGGTGCAGAACGAGATCACGGGGCGATCACGGCAGTTCACGATCCAGTCGATCGGGTTCGGCGATCACCTGGGTCTGTACGTGCGGCTGCAAGCGGTGGTGGAGATGCGCGGGCCGTTGGCGCAAATAATCTACTACCGCGACTTGACCCGACTCGGCGTGGGATTCCCCATCCGGGGCGAGGAAGGAGATCGACGAATTGTTCGCGGCAATCAGTGAGAAAATGGTCGTCGCGGTTGACTGGGACGCCCGCCGGCTGCGCCTTGTGCACGCCGGGCTGCGCAAAGGCCGTGCGCGCATCGACCGCCTGCTGGCGGTGGACATTCCGGACGGCGTGGACGTCAGCGACCCGGAGAGCATGGGCGCGCTGGTCCGCAAGGTTCTCGATCAGCAGAAGATCCGCACATCGCGCGTCGTGCTCGACGTGCCGCGCGACCAGGCGCTGCTCACGACGTTGAAGCTGCCCGCCGCCGCGGCGGAAGAGATGCCGGCGATGGTGGAATACCAGATCGCCAAGGAACTGCCGTTCCCGCTGAGCGAAGCGGTGGTCGACTTTGCCGTGCCCGACGCGGATGAGTCGGGCACGGCGAACGTGCTCGTGGGGACGGTCCGGCGGGACGTGATCGCCTATTACGAGAGGACGTGCGAGAAGGCGGGGCTGCGGCTGGAGCGGCTCGGGTTCCGGCCGTACGCGAACCGCGCCGCGGTGAACGAGCTGTACGGCGCGGGCCGCTACGGCTACGTGCTGTTCGTCGACGTCGGGCCGCGGCTGACGGAGATCGACGTCATCACGTCGGGCAAGCTGGCGTTCTCGCGGGCGGCGTCGATGGCGGTTCCGCTGTCGCTGGATGAGGCGCCGTCAACGGGCGAGGAGTACGGCGACGCAGAGGAGGAGGGCCGCTCGGTCCTGCACTTCCCGGGGTCGGCCGGCTCGGCGATCGATCGGATCGTGCAGGGGCTGGTCGTGGAGGTGACGAGATCGTTCGAGGCGTATCGGGCCAACGATGCGGCGGCCTCGGTCGATTTGATCGTCGTCGCGGGCAGCGTGGGCATCGAAGCCAAGCTGGCGGAAGTGCTCGGTCACCGCTTCGGCGCGGCCGCGGAGATGTACGATCCGGCTCGGCAGTTCGGCTGGCCGGCCGAGCGCGGTAGCGACGCGCGTGGGTTCGCGGCCGCACTGGGGCTGGCCTGCGGACACGCGGCCGAAGATGTTCTGCATTTCGATTTCCTGCACCCGAAGAAGGCGGTGACGACGGCAGAGCGCCGGCTGCGGAAGGTGCCGCGCGTGGCGGCGGTGCTCGTATTGTTTGTCGCCGCGGCCATTGTTTACTACTTCACCGCGGTGGCGCCGAACCGGCGGGCGCTGGCCTTGACGGAGAAGGAGATCGCGGCAACCAAGAAGGCGATCGAGCAACTGCAGGACATGCAGAAGATGATCGAGCAGGTGGACAACTTCGAAGAAGGCCAGGTGATCTGGCTCGATGAGCTCAACCGGCTGCATACGGTCATGCCTCCGAGCCAGCAGATGGTGCTGGGGAACGTGGACATGTCGCAGCGCGAGTCGCGAATCATGATGAAGGTGGACGCCACGGAACGGCAGATCGCGCTGAACACGGTGCAGCGCATCGACGAGCTGCCCGTGCCGGGGCACAAAGGCCCGTATTTCGACGCGACGGCGGGATCGCTGGTGGAGAAGTCGCGTGACGACGTTTACAAGATCGATGGTTCGATGAACGTGGTCGTGCTGGACAAGGTGACGAAATAGAAGGGGCGGCGGGCGGCGGAATCTGCCGCCGGAGGAAATGAACGAGCGCGAGCGAAAACTGCTGATAGTGCTGGTGGCCATCTTCGTTGGGGGCGCCGGTCTCAAGTACCTCTACCCGAAGGTCATCGCGCCGCTGATCGGCTACGGCAAGGAGCTCGATCAGAAACGCGCGCTGGCGATAAGGCTGGACGCGGAGCAAGCGAAGCTGGAGGAGAACCTGACGCGCCGCTATTACGATTTTGTGAAGCGCAGCGGCGGCACGGACCCTGACGCAATCAGGGACGAGCTCTACGAGCAGATCAACCGGCTGCTCCGCGAGGCCAGGCTGGAGGCGACCAACATCAATCCGCGGCAGGTCCGCACGGACCGGCGGACGCACATCACCACGGTGTCGATCGCGATCAGCGCTCGGGGCCGCTTCGCGCAGTGCATCCAGTTCATGAAGGGGTTTTACGAGCTGCCGTACATTGCGCGACTGGACTCTCTCGAGCTGAACCCGACGCACGCGCGCAACCAGGCCAGCCACGACGAAGTGCAGCTTCGGGGAGAGATCGAGGTCGAGGTGCCGCCGGCCGACACCGTGATCCCGGTGCCGCCGCACGTTGAACAGCCGGACAAGGTGACGAAGTACAAGCTTGCGGACACGACTTCGCTCGAGCAGTGGCGTCCGTTTAATCGCTTCATTCGACAGCCACCGCCGCCGCCCCCGGTCGAGACGCCGAAGCCGGAGCCTACGCCGACCCCGCCGCCGCGGGTCGCGACGGGGCCGCCAACCGACCCGGATTCGAACTACACGATTCTGCGCATGACGCAGCGCTATGGCACGGACGACGCGATGGTGCAGGAAGTCGTGCTCGAAGACATGCGCACGCAGGAGACCAGGTACGTTCCGCTCGGAGATGACCTGGACGGCGGCGAGCTCGTGCTCGTGCACGCGCTGGGCGCCCTGGTGCACAAGCAGGACAGCAAGACGGACTACGGCTACTTCATCTACCCGCTGGGCGAATACCTCGCCGCGGGCATGGATTGGCAGCAGGCATCCGATTCGCCGGAGCTGCAGGCGGCCGCCTGGCTGTATCTGAAGGACCGGCAGCAGCGTCAGGAAGCGGCGGAGCAAGCGGCTGCGGAGAAGGCCGCCAGTGAGCTCGCGTCGGCAGAAGAGACGCCGGAAGGTCCGTACGTCATCGAGAGGACGGAGGGATCGGCCTCTGCCGAGGCATCGGACGTTCTGGGGCCGGTGACGAGCGAGCTGACGAGTTATCCGTTTGAAACAGCTCCTGCAGGAGCGGCGAGCGAGGCGCCGGCAGCTCACGGCGCTCAGGAGCCGTCGGCCGCCGTGCAGCCGGCGGTGCCGGCACTGGTACAACAGGAAGGGTCGCGACCCACCACGGAGCATACGACAAGACGACCAATAACGAGCCGCCGCGGCCGTCAAACGCTGCGCGGCCAACGTGATTGAGGATTGAATCATGTCAAGCGACACGGCAATCAGGCGCGAAGTCGAATGTGTCGAGCTGGATGCGGCTCCGACGAGGTGGCGTCCCCGCCGGTGGTACGTCAGAGGGCTGGCGATAATGGCGTGTGCGGCTGCGGTTGTGCTGTGCGCGGCCGTCGCGCCGGCCTCGGCGCAGGAGAGCGCGCAGGACCTCAAGAAGCAGATCGACGCGCTGCTGCAGAAGGCGGAGAGCGAGGAGCTGACCGAGGCGGAGATGAATCAGCTGGACGATCTTCTCGATCGTTACGAGAAGGCGGTCATCGCCGAGCAGGCCACGGACGACGACGCACAGCCACAGCCGACGGCTGCTCCAGCGGCCAGCCCGGCCCCGCCCAGGCCGAGGAGTCACGCCATTGCCCGGCCGACGCCGACGCCGAGGCCTGTGTCGACGCACCGACCACCCGTGCGTCGGCCATCGACCTCGGGGACGACCGCGACAGGAAGACGGCGAACGAGCACTGCGCGGCCGCGAACGCCGACGCCCGCGCAGCGCAGCGCCGCCGGGCAGACGCCGACCGCCGACGAGGCGCAAGCAGGCGCCGAGGGAGGCAAGCTCGAGACGGAGCTGAACGAGGCGGCGGAGCAGTTTCTCAAGCCCTACACTGAGCGACAATACTCGTTCTCCATCAAGGACGGCACGTACGCGGAGCTGATCGAGAACTTCGCACGCATGGCGAGCCTTCCGGTGATCGGCCAGGCTCCGCCCGGCACGGTGACATTCGTCAGTCGCGAGCCGATGGATTTCAAGTCGGCGCTGGGTCGTATCCAGATGCTGCTGTTCGAGCACCCGCAGCAGTACTGGATCCAGTTGAACGACGAAGGCATTCTGGAAATCTCGCCGGTCACGGAGCTGTCGCGAATTCTGAAGCCCGAGCAGATCTTCCCGACTCTGCAGGAGTACCGGGCGGCCAACCTCGACGAGAACGATCTGGCGCTGCTGCTGTACCGCCCCGAGTCCGGTTCGATTGCCGATCTCGAGCCGCTGCGCGACTACATGCCGGACTACGTGCGCATCGCGCAGTTCGGGACGGAGAACGCGCTGGCGATCTTCGGGCTGGTGCGCGACATCAACAAGTACCTGGAGCTCGTGGAGAAGATCAAGGTCACGGGCGAGGACCCGCGATCCCTCGAGCTGATCCCCATCGAGCACATCACGCCGACCGAGGCGCTGCAATGGCTGCAATCGATCATGGAAGGCTTTGGCACGCCGGCAGGCGCCCCCGCGAGCACGCGGCGCCCCGGCCAGACCAGTGTCGCCGCGGCCCAGGCGGAAGGCATCGACGCCATTCCGATGGATGATTACGGCACGCTGCTCGTGCGGGCCATGCCGGCCAAGATCAAGGAGATCAAGAGCCTGCTGACGATGCTCGACCGCCCGCTGCCGCAGGATTCCTTCAAGCCGGTGGTCGTCAAGGTTCTCAACGCCAAGGCAGGTGACATACTGCAACTGGTGCAGACGCTGATGGCATCGGGTCAGACTACACCCGGCACGTCATCCGTTCGGCGGCCGAGCACGCGCCGGCGACGCGGCCGCGCCGCGGTACAGGCGGCGCCGGCATCGGCCTCGAACGACGATTTGAGCATGACCGAGTGGCCGGCCACGAACAGCATCATCCTGATGGGTTCGGAAGAAGCCGTGGCGGAGGCCCGTGAGCTCATCGAGCGATTTGACGTTCCGGAAGAGCTCGGCACGGAGATCGTGCCGCTGACCCACGCCAACGCCGACGACCTGGTTCCCCTGATCACGCAAGTGCTGCAAGGGGGCGGCAAGGGAATGCCGGCGGGGCTCCTCGTCCAGGCGAACTCGACCGGCGACAGCATCATTATCGGTGGCTCGCCCAACGACATTGCGAAGGTCAAGGACCTCATCGCGCAGCTCGACGTGGCACCCGACGGACCGGCGGACGTCATTCACGACATCCGGCTGAAAAACATGAAGCCTTCCAGCATGATCGGGATTCTCCAGGCATGGGAGGCGCAGGAAACCGGATCCGCGCAGCCGAGGCGCACGGTGCGCCGTGGTCGCAATCGCCGCGCCCGCACGCAGGTGAGCGGCGGCAACAAGTTCCAGGGCGATGACGCCACCGGCTGGCTGTACGTGATCTGCCCGGACGAGGAATGGGAGCAGACGTACAAGCCGCTGATCGAGCGGTTGGACGAGACCGGGTCGGCAACGCCGGAGTTCGCGATTATCAGTATCGAGAACATCGAGCCGGAAGAGGCCATCGCCAAGCTGCAAGCCGCAATCGGGGTAAAGGGGCAGCGCGGCGCCGCGGCGCCAAACCTGGTGGCGACGCAGAATGGCATTCTCGTCGTCGACGCGACGGACGCGCAAATGGACACGATGCGCCAGATCGTCGCCGAGCTCGACGTGAAGTCGGACCAGGTTCAGCGGACGTTCGAGCTCGAATACGCCGACCCGGATGACGTGAAGGGCATCGTCGAATCGATAGTCGGCGACGGCACCACGCCGGCGGCGCCGACGCGGGGAAAGCGCGGTGCGGCAACGGCGGGTGAGCCGGCCGTGCGGCTCGTCGCCTATGGCAACAAGCTGCGGGCCTGGGCTTCGCCGGAGGACATGGAGCAGATTGCGGAGATTGTCGCCGAGCTGGACGTGCCCGAGTCGCAGAACGAGCTGCGTTCGTACGAGTTCGCCCCGGGGACGAACGTGACGGATCTGGCGCAGACGTTGACGCGGTTCTTCCCATCATCGGGGACGACGGCGCAGGCGCAACGAAGGCCGTCGCGCCGCGGGGGCCGGCCGCGAACGCGCGTGACCCCGGCGGCGTCCACGGCGGACGGTGGCGACACGGTCATGTTCGTGCCGCAGCCGTCATCGCGGAAGATCATCGTTTCCGCTCCGCCGGACATGTTCGAGGAGATCGAGAGCACGATCGACCTGCTCCGGCCGGACGCGGAGAGCAAGCCGGTAACGGTGAAGTTCATCGACATCACCAACGGCGATCCGGCGGACATTGCGGCGACGATCCAGCCGATCGTTGCGATTCAGGAGCAGGAGCTGCGAGCGGCCGGCGAGCTGCCGGAGCTCGAGGGCAAGGGGGCGACGTCTTCGGTCGTGATCACGCCCGATACCGCGGCGAACCGCCTCATCGTGGCGGCGCCGGATGCATTGATGCCGAAGATCGAGTCGCTGGTCGAGGAGCTGGAGGCGGGCGAGTACGGCGACCGCGTCATGCGGACCGTCGAGCTGCAGAATGTCGACGCCCAGGAGATGGCGCAGACGATCCAGGCGATCCTGGCCGGCAGGTCGGCGGCGCCGGCGGCCGCGCCGCGAAGCGCGCGGGGTCAGCGTGGTCGAGCCGGGCATCGGCAGGCGGCGCCGGTGGTGTCAGCATCCGCGGGGAACGTGACGGTGGTGCCGGCGCCGGGGGGCAACGCCCTGGTGCTGACGGGACCGTCGAAGGATCTCGATGATGTTGAAGGGTGGATCAAGCAGCTCGACGAGTCGGGTCAGATCATGAAGGTCTACCACTTGGCGCACGTCGACGTGGAACAGCTCGCGGACGAGATCATGACGATCTTCGACACGCAGCCGCCGAAGCAGAAAAAAGGCGGCGACGATTTTGACGCTCTGCTCGATTTTGGCGGGCCGCGCCGCGGAACGGACGTCAGCCTGACGACGGACTACATTTCAAACACGATGATCGTATGGGCCACGCCGCAGAAGATGCAGCAGATCGATGAGCTCGTGAAGCTGTATGAAGATGAAGGTGTGGCGATGAAGGAAGAGCTGCCGTCGAAGATCTTCCCGCTCAAGTACGCCGATCCGTTCGATGCGAAGTACGACCTCGAAGACTACATCGACGTCATGTGGAGCAGGGACAAGCCGACGGTCGACTACCTGACGTGGCAGAACGCGCTTGTCGTCAGGAGCAGGAACAAGGACGACTTTGACAAGATCGGTGATCTGATCAACCAGTACATCGACAAGCCGGGCGAGGAACAACGCACGGCAATGGCGACCAAGGCGATCAAGGGCAGGTCGGCGGCCGACTTTGCCGCGATGGTCATGAACAACCTGGCCGGCAAGGACATCGACGTAACCATCGAGGGGCTCCCGGAGGAGCACAAGTCTCTCGTTCCGCGCCTCACACCGGAAACCGACATGTCGGACACGGCGCCGTGCGTGCTGCCGGCGATACTGGCGAGCCAGATGGATGCCCTGGCAAAGCTGGTGACTGCTCAGCAAAAGCCCACAACGACTGCGCCTGCCACGGAGGAAGCATCGCCGACCGAGGCTCAGCCGAAGGCCGAGAAAAAGGTTGACAGCGAGGACATGGTCAGCAAGGAGGCGATCAACAATCTCGTCGATCAGCTCATTCGTCAGCGGCAGCAGGCGCAGCAGCAAGCGGCGGAGCAGAAGATGCCGCCGCAGAAGCAGGAAGAGAAAACGCCGGCGGACACGGAACCGGCCAAGCCACAGCTTCGCATCGTGGTCGATCCGCTGACCAACTCGATCAGCTTTGTCGGCACGCCGTCCGCCGTGGCGGAGGCGGAAGACATCTACGACAAGATCGAGGAGGAGATGAAGGACAAGCCGGCGCTGCCGGACATTCGGGTCTACCGGCTTCAGTACGTCGCCCCCGAGGTTGCGTCGCAGGTTCTCCAGTCGATGTTCAACGCCGGCGGCCCGCAGGCCGCGGGACGGCTGACGCCCCAACAGCAGGCGGCGCAGCAGCGCCAGGTTCAGTTGCAGATGCAGAGGCAGTTGCAGGCCATGCGCAATCAGATGCGGCAGGCACAGGGGGCGAACGCTCCCGAGGAGGGTGAAGACAAGGATGCCGGCCGGCGCGGGCGCGGAGAAAAAGACGAGCAAGAGGAAGACAAGCAGCAGGAGACCATCTCCACGCAGATGACCGTGTTCCCCTATCCGAGCCTGAACGCGATCATCGTCCGGGCGCCGACCGAGCTGTATCCGGCGATCGAGCAGCTCGTGGCCACGATCGACAAGAAGTCGCAGGGCTCGACCGAGTACAAGTTCTTCCCCATCAAGAACCAGCTCGCCTCAGATGTCGAAGCGCAGTTGAAGGTGATCTTCAACATCGACACCGAGCAGAGCGGTCGGAGCAGGCAACCACGGGTGATTCGGCGTGGCAGAAACAACACCGTCGATCCCGCGGCGCAGGCGGTGCAGGAGCTGCTGCAGCGGCAGTTGGACTTCGAGGGCATGGAGAACGCCGGATCGACCGAGAACGTCACGATCACCAGCAACAACCTGACGAACACGGTGCTGGTGCGCGGGCCCAAGCAGGTGCTCGACCTGGCGGAGAAGATCATCGATGACATCGACGCCCCGGAGAACACACCACCGCACCTGGACACGCGGACGTATCAACTGAAATACGCGGACGCGACCGAAGTCGTGCCGACGCTCAAGACGCTGTTCGAGACGTCCGCGGCGTCTCGCCGGCCGGGCGCCAGCGGCGGCGACGGCGGTCTGACGAGCGGCTATCACCCGGACGACGTCAACGCCATATTCACCGCGGACGCGGCGAACAACTCGATCATCGTTCGGGCGCTCGAGCCGGACTTCGCGAAGATCGAGCCGGTGATCAAGATGCTCGACGTCGAATCGGGCCAGGAACGCGTGTTCAGCGTTCCAGTGATCGGCGACGCGGTGAGCATGGCCCGCACGCTCGAGTCGATCTACGGAATGAAGGGCCGCCGCGGCAGGCAGGGGGCGTCGGCCAAGCAGGTGCAGTTCGTCGGCGACGAATCGAGCAACACGATCTTCGTCAGCGCCCCGGAGGACATGCAGGACGAAATCCGCAAGCGGATCGACGAGATGGACCAGTCGGCGGGCGAGATCGCCAAGCCGAAGTTCGTCGCGCTCGAGCATGGAGACGCCACGGCGATCGCCAGGACGATCGAAGAGGCGTTCAGCGCCGGACGGCGCAAAGGTAATCGGCGGATTCAGGTTACGGCGGACGAGGCGACCAAGCGGCTCATGGTCATGTGTCCGGATGAGATGTTCCCCGAAGTGCAGGAGCTGGCCAAGGCGCTGGACGTGCCGCCGAACATGACCGACCTGGACATCAAGGTCTTTTCGCTCAAGCACGCCCGCGCAGGCGAAGTCTACGACAAGATGAACGCCCTCGTGCAGGGCTTGATGCGGCAGTTGCGCGGGGACAGAGCGAACCTCGAGCCCTTCAGCGCCCAGGCGGACGAGCGATCGAACTCGATTGTCGTGATGGGCGGTCCGACCACTTTTGCGCTCGTTAAGAAGGTGCTGGACGAAATCGACGTGCCGGAAGCGGCGCCCGTGGCGGTCGAGACACGCGTGCTGCAACTGAAGAAGGCGCGGGCCAGCGCCGTCGCTCAGAACATCCGCCAGGCGTTCCGCGAGAAGCGCGGCGGCGTCGAACCGCCGGAGGCGACGGCCGACGACTCGACGAACATGCTCATTCTGCGCGGCACGAAACCGCAGCTCGACGAGATCATGGAGAAGGTGATCAAGCCGCTCGACGAGTTTGCCGAGCCGGCGGAGGCGAAGCTCGCCGAGACGGTTCTGCCGCTCAAGTACATCCAGGCGGACGAGGCGGCCCAGTACCTGACGAGCTGGTTCAACGACCGCAAGAAGGCATACGACGCCCTCGACATCAAGGGGCTGCGGCCGAGCGAGTTCGTCGTGTCGATCACGCCGGAGCCGGCCAGCAACCAGATCGTGGTCATGGCCAGCAAGGAGAACGTCGAGCGGATCAAGCAGCGCCTGGCCGACATCGATCGCGAGGGACTCAAGTCGATGCGGGCGCGGGAGACAAAGATCTACCCGATCAAGTTCGCCGACCCGAACGCCGTGACCAACGTGATCCGCGGCGCGTTTCCGACGACGCGGGGCGAGCCGGAGAAGGACCGCGTCGACGTCAACGTCGAATGGGGCACGCAGAGCGTCGTGGTTACGGCCAATGAGGCGAACCAGGATGCGATCAGCAAGACGATCGACGACATCGACAACGAGAGCGGAGCCGGCCAGCGCGTTCGCAAGGTCTACGAGATGAAGAACGCGCGGGCATCGAACGTCGCCAACATGATCAACCAGACGCTGCGCCAGACGCGGAAAACGAATCGCTCGGGCCAGCTCCCGGTGACGGTGGTTCCCGACGACGATCTGAACGTGCTGATCGTCTCCGGCACGCAGAAGGAGTACGAGGACATTCTGCCCCTGATCCAGGAGCTCGACCAGGAGCCGGCCAGCGAGACGGGCCTCGAAGTGCGGGTCTACCCGGTGAACTATGTCGATCCAAGTTCGCTGATCGGCACGATCAACAACGTGTTCCGTACCACGGGGCGAACGGCGCCGGAGGACACGGTGACGGCGTCGTACACGTGGGGCACGAGCAGCCTGGTGGTACGGGCTTCGGCGGAAAACCACAAGAAGATCGCCGACCTGCTGAAGGAGGTCGATGTGGAGTCGGCCGTGCAGCGCACCACGCACGTGCTGAAGCTGACCGAGGCCAACGCCGAGGAGATCGCCCAGCGGCTGACGCAGATCGTCCAGCGCACGGAGCGGCGGCGCCGCGAAGATCAGGGAATGGCCATCGTCGCCGATCCGTCGACGAACTCGCTGCTGGTGTTCGCCAACGATTCGGAATTCGAGAAGGTCAAAGAGCTGGTCGCGACGCTGGACGTGGCCCCGAGCGTGGACAAGGAGATTCGCGCGTTCAAGCTGACGTTCGCCGACGTGGGCGCCACGCGGGACGCCATCAACCAGTTGTTCGGCCGGTCGCAGACCCGGCGGTTGACCCCGCGCGAGGAAGTGGCGGTCGTCGCCGACTGGGCGTCGAACTCGGTGATGGTGGCGGCGGCGCCCTCGAGGATGAAAGAGATCGAGGGGTTCATCGAGGAGATGGACAAGAGCGGCACCGGCGGTCGCGAGGTGCACGTCGTGACGCTGAAATACGCCGATCCTGATGGTGTGGTGCGCTCGCTTGACGACATATTCGTGCGCACGACGCGCGGAAAACAAGGCGAGACGATCAACGTCTCTCACCCCCAGGGCAGCGATTCGCTGCTCGTGCGGGCGAACGACGAGGAGTTCAAGGACATCCAGGCGGTCATCGATCAGCTCGACGTCCTGCCGGCCGACGAGGACAAGTCGCTCCAGGTGGTCACGCTCCGCTACACCGACGCCGAAGAGACGAAGACGATCCTCGAGGACTACCTGCGCAAGCCCGGCGCCGCCGGCGGTCGCGGCCGGGGCGGCGCGGAACTGATGGGCAACCTGCGGGTCACCGCCGTGCCCAGCACAAACGCGCTGGTGATCTCCGGCGACCAGGAAGGCGTCGATCGGGTGACCGACATCGTTAAGAAAGTCGACGTCGAGGTGACGGACGGGGCCGGGCCACGCATCATCCACCTCCAGAAAGGCATCGCCAGCGAGATCGAGCCGCTCGTCACCAAGGTATTCACGGAGTCGACGCGAGGCCGCGGTCGCGGCCGAAGCAGTGCGCAGATGACGCCGGTGATCGTCGCGGATGACACGACGAATTCGCTCATCGTGCGAGCGGGCGCCGCGGACTACAGCTTGATCGAGCGGCTGGTAAGCGATCTGGACGCGGAAGAGGGTGACGCGCTCAGCCGCGTCCGCGTGGTGCAGGTGGCCGCGGCGTTCAACGTAAACGACCTCGCGGCGACGATCGAGCAGACCATGCAGCAGGCGACGCCGCCGAGCAGCAGTGGCCGCGGCGGCCGGCAGAGTGGCTTCTCCGCGCAGGCGGTACCGGCGTCGAACACGCTGGTCATGGCCGGCGATCCGAAGCAGTTGCAGGTTGCCGAGGCGCTGGTGGACCAATTGCAGGAGATGGGGCCGGTCGGCGGCATGGGCACGATCATCCTGAACACGGAAAACTTGAGCGCCGAGGACGTTCAGCGCGTGTTGCAGGACGTAATCAACCAGGACAGCGGCAGTTCACGAGGTAGTACGACGCGGCGGCGGCCGACGACGAGTAACCGGCGTCGCCGCTAAGGGGATGTGAAACGGCGGGGTAAAGGGTTCAGGCACGTTTTTGTGAGACGCCGCCGCTCGGCCTTGTCGTAGGACGAGTGAGGAGAAGACGCTGATGGTCGTGGCATTGTGGCAAAAAGGAGCCCGACCCCTGGGGGAGCCGGTGTCTCGAGCGTACATCGACCGCCGGAAGATGCGAGCGGACAAGAAAGGCGCCGGCCTCGGCCGGGCCTGGAGGGATAAAGCAGTCAATCGGTGCGATCGCCGTAAACCGTTGGAGGCGGAGCGGCGGTCGAGAGAAGCATGAGGTGCTCGACATGAAAAGGCTCTGGATTCTGCTCATCGTCACCTGCATGTGCATGGAGGCACGCGGACAGGCGAACGAAAGCGAACCACCTTCTGAGGCAGCGACGAACGGTGTGTCCGCGGCGACGACCAACGGCCTGTCCGAGTTGCCCGTCGCCGACCAGGGGCAGTCGTCCGAGGCGACGGAAGCGGAAGCGCCGCCGGCTGACTCGTCCGGCGACGAGACGCAGGCTTCGCCGCCCCCGGCAACGCCAGCGCTCGAGGAGGACATAACCGAGCTGAACCTCAGCGGCGGGCAGGTGGACGTCCAGGCCGTGGGCAGCGACACGGTGATCATCACCGCGCCGAAGCAGGATCTGCAGTTGTTGCGCGATCTGGTCAAGCGGCTGGACAAGGAAGGTCCGCGCAAAGAGCTGCGGGTTCTGAGCCTTCAGAACAAGAACGCCAGCGAGGTGGCGAGCAAGGTCCAGAGCATCATGCGCGAGATGCAGGCCGGCCGGGAGCGGCCGGAAGAGCAGGTCTCGATCGTGCCGGTCTCGAACAACATTCTGCTGGTGGCGGCTCCGGCATCGCAGCTCGATGAGGTGGAGACGATCGTGAAGGCGATCGACGAGCGCCCGCCGTCGCTGCCCGAACTGGAGAAGATGAACTTCCGGCTCAAGTACATCAAGGCGGCGGAGGCGGCGACGAAGCTGCAGGAGCTGATCAGCGCGTTGCGCGTCCGGCAGGGCGAGGAGCCCGGCACCGAAATCCAGGTCTTCCCGGTGGACGCGAGCAATTCGCTGATCGTGATCGGCCCGGTCGATGAGCGCGAGAAGATCCAGGCCTTGATCGACGAGATCGACGTGGAACCCGTCGAAGGGTTCGGCGATTTGCGGCTGGCCTATTTCCCGCTGCTCAACAGCGAAGCGACGAAGATGGCCGAGGTGCTCAACGATCTGCTGTCCACGCCGGAAGGTGAGAAAGCCGCGGCGGAGACGATTCGCCGCATCCGGATGGTGGTGGGCGAGCCCGGCCCGGACGGCGAGCGTCACGAACTGCCGCCGATCAACCTCGAGCGGCAGATCAAGCTGATACCGGACGAGGAGTCGCAGGCCCTGATCTGCGCCACGTCGGAAGAGAACATCGAACCCTTGCAGGCCTTGATCTCGCTGCTGGACAGCGTGCCGATGGCGGTCGAGCAGGGGCTGAAAATCTTCCCGCTCAAGTATGCCGACGCCAAGAGCGTCAAGGACATGCTCGACGACATGTTCAAGCAGGGCAAGGATCTGCCGCGCCCCGCGCCGGGAACGCAGACGACCGAGGCGGTGCCGACCGATGCCATCGGCAAGTCGCTGGTGTACAACGTCGGGATTTCCGCGGACGTTCGCACGAACACCCTGGTGGTCACCGGGCGCACCGAGCAACTGCTGCTCGTTACGGGGATTATCCAGAGTGTCGACGTGCCCGGCAGCGACCTCAAGCACCCGCTGCGGCTGCTGACGCTGGAACACACCGACGCGACGCGCATCTCCAAGGTTATTGACGAGCTGTGGCAGAAGCGTATCGACGGGCTGGAGAAGCGCGACGCCGGCAAGGCGGCCGTGGCCCGCGAGGAGGTTTTCGTCGCCGTCGACATCCGGACGAACTCGCTGATCGTCAGCGCGACGGAGGAGAACTTCGCGGAGATCGCCCACATCGCCCAGATGCTCGACACGGCGCCGGGCAAGCTCGTCGATCAGATCCGGATCATCGACTGCGAGCACACGTCCGCCGCCGACCTGGCGTCGAAGATCGAGGATTTGTGGAAGCGCAAGGCCGATCTGCGCCGCGAGGGCGAGATGCCCGAGGACCTCCCGATCATCGTGGCGGACCAGCGCAGCAACGCGCTGATCATCGCGTCTTCCCCGGAGGACTTCGAGGAGATCAAGCGTCTCGTCGAGCGGCTCGAAGCGCAGCCGCTGGCGCCCATCGCGGAGATCCGCCTGATCCAGCTTCAAAACAACGACGCGTCGCAGATCGCGGACATGCTCCAGAAGCTGTTCGAGGATCGCATGAAGCAGCGGCTCGCCCAGGGGCAGGAGGAGATCCCGAGCGACCGCGTGGCCCTCGTGGCCGAGCCGGCGACAAACACGATTCTCGTCGCGTCTTCCAAGGAGAACTACGACGAGATGATGCACATCGTCGAGGCCATCGACGTGGAGCCGGACCTCGAAGGCGTCGTTCAGGTCTTTACGCTGCGTAATGCCCAGGCGGAGAACGTCGCCGATCAGATCAAGAAGCTCTTCGACGAGGGCCTGTACACCGGCGTGTTCACCTCCGACAACCAGATCGCCAAGGAGCGGCAGAAGGTGGCGATCGTCGCCGACCCGCGGTCGAACGCGATCATCGCGAGCGCGTCGAAGACGAACCTGAGCATCATCGAGAAGCTCGTGCAGCAGATGGACACCGACAAGGCGCCGATGCTGAACGCCGACACGCGGATCTTCCGGCTGCAATACGCCGATTCGATGAAGATCGCCAGCATTCTCGACCGCCTGTTCGAAGGCATGGGCGGTTCGAGCCAGGGCGATTTCAAGGCGCCCACCATCGTGGCCGACGCCGCCAGCAACACGCTGATCATCACCGGCTCGCGCGACGGCATCAAGCGCGCGACCGACCTGATCGCCTCGCTCGATCACCAGACCGACCAGACCTCGCTGACGCGCGTGTACGACCTCAAGTACGCCTCGGCGCTCAAGCTCGCCGCGAAGCTCCAGGAGGTCTTCAAGAGCCGCCAGGAGGGAGCCAAGGAAACCGAGCGGTCGCCGACGTTCATCATGCCGGACGAGGCGACGAACTCGCTGATCGCGACGGCGGCGGAGGAGGACCACGCGTTGATCGAGCATCTGCTCTCGCTGCTGGACGTCGAGAGCACGATCAGCGGGCAGGTGGCCGTCTTTCCGCTGAAGAAGGCGAAGGCGGAGCCGCTGGCCCAGTCGCTGGAAGACCTGTTCAAGGCGGGCCCGCAGACGGGCATCGATTCCGGCCGGGCCGATGCGATCGCGATCAAGCCGGACAAGCGGACGAACTCGCTGATTGTCTGGGCCTCGCGCACGGAGATGGAGAACATCTCGCAGATCATCCAGAAGCTCGATTCCACCGAGCCGGCTACGCAGATGAGCATCAAGGTCATACCGCTGCACCGGGCGCTGGCCGAAGAACTGGCGAAGACCCTCACCGACACGATCAACAAGCAGTCGAGCGGCGGCGGGGGTGGCGGCGACAACTCGGAGTCGGTCATCGTCACCTTCGACGAGACCCAGCCCGACGGAACGGTGCTCAAGCGTAAGCTGCTGCGGCAGGACATCGTCATCAACCCGGATCAGCGGACGAACTCACTGTTCGTGATGGCGCCGGCCGGCAGCATGGACATGCTCGAGAACCTCATCCTCTCGATCGACCGCATCCCACCGACGGTCGCGGAGATCCGGCTCTTCCCGCTGGCCAATGCGGACGCCGAGGACGTGGTGAAAGTGCTCGAGGAACTGTTCCAGCAGAAGGAGACGAAGACCGGGCCGGAGACGCAGTTGCAGTTGGCCGACCTGACAGCGGGTGTGGCCGGCGCCGCGGGAACCGGTGAGGGCGAGTCGCTCCCGGGTCAGACGCTGCGCTTTACGGCCAACCGCCGGACGAACATGGTGATTGCGGCGGGATCGGAAACGGACCTCGACATGATCGAGACACTCGTTCGCCGGCTCGACGCCCAGGACGTCGAGGAGCGCATTCGTCAGGTGTACGAAGCGCGCTACACGCCCGCGCCGGACATCGCCACCGCGCTGGGCGACTTCTTCCAGAAGGAGGACGAGCTCTTCAGCGGACTCCAGGACGAACAGTCCGTCATGCGTCAGGCGGAGCGGCAGGTGACGGCCGTTTCTGACGAGTCGACCAATACCGTGCTGCTGGGTTTCAGCCCGCGCAATTACTCGCGCACGATGGAAATGGTGTACGCGATCGACCGCCCGCCGCCCCAGGTGGTCGTGCAGGTGCTGATCGCCGAAGTGGCCCTGGATGACCGGCTCGAGTTCGGCATGGAGTTCGCCCTTCAGGACCTGAGCTTCAGCAAGAACGCCGTCGTCGGCCCGAACGGGATCGTGACGGGTCACGACTTCGACTTCGTGGGCGGCACGGACGTGGGCGCCGCGGGCGCCTCGGGCTCGTTCGGCGGGTTCTCCTTCGCCATCACGGGCGAGGACTTCAACTTCCTGCTGCGGGCCCTGCAGTCCGACGGCTCGCTCGAGGTGCTCAGCCGGCCGACGATCACCGTCGAAAACAACGAGGCGGCCAACATCACCATCGGCGACAACGTGCCGTTCCTGCGGAACTCACAGGTGACCGACAGCGGCCAGGTGAACTCGAGCGTGGACTACGAGGAGGTCGGCATCATCCTCGACGTGACGCCGCACATCAATCCGGACGGCTACGTCAACCTCGAGATCAAGCCGGAGATATCGCAGTTGAACCAGGGGAGCAACGTGCAGATATCGGAAGGCTTGTCGGCCCCGACGTTCAGCAAGCGGTCGGCGGAGACGGTCGTTACGGTGAAGGACGGCGAGACGGTCGTGATCGGCGGTCTGATCCAGACGCAGGAAGACCAACGCGAGACGAAAGTGCCGATCCTCGGCGACATCCCCGTGGTCGGCAACCTGTTCCGCGCCACGCAGAACACGCGACGACGGACGGAGCTGCTGATCGTCCTGACGGTCAACGTGATCCGCAGCGAGCAGGACTTCCACGAGCAGTCCGTCAAGCTGCGGGACCAGAGCGGCTTCTTGCCCGACAAGATCAAGCGCAACCCGCTGATGGGCGGCATTCGCATTCTGCCGGGCGAAAAGAACGAGGGTGATTTCGACGACAACACGCAGGACCAGCAGCAGCCGAGTCCCTGGGAGGATAAGCCTCGCTACGGCCCCACGCCGGACATCTACGGGCCGCCGCGCAAGACGAGCGACGAAAAGGGGTTGGAGACGTTCGGGCCGCCGCACGCACCGGCCGACAGCAAGAAGAGCCTCGAGACCTTCGGGCCGCCGCGACCGAAGGCCCAATCCGAGCCGGTGGCCCTCAATACGAGCGCGGCCAACAAGTGACGAGCATTGCATTGCGGATGAGAGACATGCCCAAACTCAAACCACTTCTACTGACGTTGTGCGTCTTCGCGCTCGTGTCGGGCGGGTGCACCGCGGACCGGGTGAATTGGTTCCAGCCTAAGCAGCAGGCGAAGAAGTCCGACCCCGGCCCCGACATCGAAAGCGTCGTCTGCTTCTATCCGCCGAACATGTGGCAGTCGTTCGACAAGGAAGGAGACCTGAACCCCGAGGGATTCAGCTTTGTCCTTTACCTGATCAGCGGCGCCACGCAGAAGGGCGTCTGGACGGACGGGAAGCTGAACGTCAGCATGTATCGCGTCGATCGGAAGGATGACGGCAGCGTCAAGCGGTCGCTGGCCTGTGACTGGCCGGTCGATATGTCCCGCCTGCCGAGGCGGCAGCCGGGCAAGCTCGGTTTCAGCTACCAGCCGGCCCTGTGCTGGGGCGATCTGGACGTTCTCGGCGACGAGGTCGAGATCGTCGTTCAGTACGAGTCGCCGGGCGGCAAGACCGTGCAGAGTCAGACGCACCGGACCAAGGTACCCGCGCGGAAGGCGTGACTGCCGCGCGGATCGTGATGGCCGCTCCGCCGGTCGTACCGAAAGCTCCGCCGCGCTTTCTGCCATGCGTATTGCGATTACGTTCGGGCTCGCTGTACTTCTCCCGCTCGCCGGCTGCCGTCGGGATGTGCCGACGGCGCCCGCGGCACGCTCGCAGACCGCATCCAGGCCGGTGACCGCCGGAAAGCCGAGTCTCTCGGCAGCGGACACGGTCCGGCGGCTTCACGCTCTTCGCCTTAAAGGCCAGTACAACGAGATGCTGGAGCTGGTGACGCCGGCCCAGCGCCAGGAAGTCCTGAAGGTGGTCCTCTCCGTTGACGAGCTTATCGGCGCGGAGTTGCTGCTACAGGAAGCTCTGAATACGCAAATCGGTCCGGGCAGCGCAGCTCGGTTCAGCAAGCGTCGCGAGGTGTCGAATATCCTCGGCCCGCTGTCGTATGACGTCGATGTCATTTCCGAAGAGATCGCGGGCGATGAGGCGACCGTCCTGATTCAGGTGGCCGGCCGCGTGCCGCTGGAGCCGGTGTCATTGGATCGCCAGGGTGGCGCGTGGGTAATCGATCCCGGTCCGCCGGTGCCGGGTCTGGCGGCCCAGCTTCGGCGCCTGGCGGAGGCGACGCGTGAGGTGACGGCGGAGGTGAATGGCGGCGGGATGACCGCCCAGGATGTGTACGCCGCGCTGTCTCTGCGGCAGCGCCCGGCGCTCGCGGAAATCGCCCGTTTGCTTGCGGCAAGCCCCGCGGTTGCGGAGCAAAAGCGGTCCGGCGAGTAGCGTGGTCTCCGGCGGGTCAGCTCCGGTTGAGATCGGTGAAGGGGTCGATCTCGCGATGGCGCGACTCTCGAAGGACGGAGATGGCCGTCGCGGCTTCAGTGCCTGCCGCGTGAATGGCGGCGAGGCTGTCCTGCGTGAGTTCGGTGATCTCCTGGCAGTAGGCGGGGTCGGAGCCGGCCTCCGCCTCCGCGGCGCGCCTGGCCGTCTGGACGGTGAGCTTGAGCAGGGCGACCAGCTCCTGAATCTCGCCGCCGAGCGTTTCGCAGCGCTCGTAAATCTGGTCGCGGTCGCGTTCGTCCGCTTCGGTGTAGGCGTTCAGCAGCCAGGCCATTTCCTGACGCACTGTGTCGAGCTGGCAGGCGATCTCCTCGATCATCGCTCGCTCCCTTCCCCGAGCCGTTGTTGTCTTCGCCGGTGACGGCGCGTCGCCTGAGGCCGGTGATGGTTACGCCTCAAGCGTACGATACGGCGAGCGGAGCGTGCGGGAATTCCTGGTGTTCAGTGGAGGTTGACGGTACGTGCGGCGGCGCCATTATCGGGCAGGCGGCCGTACGCGAATACGAGTCGCCGTCCGAGCCGCGACCGTAAAGGAGCGGACGTCTGCGAGGCCCATGCGGCGCCCGACGGGGCACCCCGTTCAGCCTCTGAAGCCGGCACGGTAAGTGACGTATTATGACACTTCAGCATCAGCCACGCGGCGGCGATCGATGGCGTTGGTGACGTACTTGAAGATGAGCAGAGCGAAGAATGCCACGAACCCGATGCCGGCGAAGAAAAGCCAGATGTAATTCGCGTGGGCGTACGCGGCGGGAAGCTGGCCGCCGTGCTCGATGGCGGCGTGGTACTGTTCCTGCGCCTGCGGCGAGAGCGTTTCGGGGTCGGGGCAGTACTCCGCCAGCAAAAACCCGGAGATTCCGAAGCCCAGCGCCCAGGCGAAGAACGTCGTCAGGTGCTGGTAGCCGAGGTACAGGCCCTCTTCACCCTTGGGCGCCTGCCGGGATGCGTACTCAAGGAACTTCGGCGACAGAAAGCACTCGGCCAGACCCTGAAGGGCGATTCCGATGATGAGCATCAACGTGATCGGATGCGTCTTGATGAATCCGAGGTGGACCAGGGCTCGCGTGTCCGTGCTGATCATCGGCCCGATGGCGAAAGCGACGGCCGTCAGCGGAATGATCAGCAGGCCGACGGCGATGGCGTTTTCCGGACGGAAGCGACGGATCAGTTGCGTGATGGGTACGACGAGGATAACGACAACCAGCGGATTGATGTTCGCGAGCCACGCAGGATGACCGTGGCCGAGCATGCGCAGGTAGTACTTGGACATCGAGGCGTAGAGCTGGCCCTGGATGATCCAGAACCCGGCGACGATCAGAATCAGGGTCAGGAAGCGGAAATTGGAGAAGACCTTCGCCAGGCCGCGGAAGATATCTG
>JBECKQ010000128.1:0-2860 GCA_040235375.1 Phycisphaerae bacterium
TCTCCAGGTGAACGTCATCCACGATGCCGACGATCGTGTGATCGACCGGCACGAACGTTTCGCGCAGGGCCAGCGCCGCCTCGCGCCCGCCCTCGTAGTACACCAACTCGCCCGGTCCGGCCATGCCCGTCGCATCGGCACACACAATCGCTTCGCCGCGCGGCTGCTCCTCCTTCGTCAGCGGCTGAACCGCGAGCAAGGGCACGCCCTCGAGTCCCTGATAAACCTCGCAGGCGACAACAGTACCAATGACACGCCCAAGCAGCATGGATCAAGTACCAACGATCAAACAGCGGGCAACAAAAACACTCTCTTAATCTGCGAAATCTGCGGACCAAAACGACTTCGCCGTTAACCTCTCGTGTCCCCAGATGAAAACCGCGTGGACTTACCGAGCCGTTTGACGATGTCCTCGTCGGCGCGGGAGACAATCGCATGATGCAGGCCCACGTGGCCCACGTCGATGGCGCGCGAGGCTATTTCTACCGCGGCTTCCACGTCGGTCAGCTCACCCGTCAAGACCGCGATTCCCTTGCCGCCCAGATCGTCCGCCAGCCGCAGCTCCATCAGGTTGACGAGCGCCCCTTTCACCGCCGCATCTGTGGCTTTGAGAATCGATGCGACGGTCGGCGTCTCGAGCACGACGAGCGAGTCGTACTCATCACCGCGGCGCTCGCCCTCGATCGCGGCGACCACCTGCGGATGCACGTCGGGCAGGAAGACCTCGTCGACGATTTCGCTGCCCGCGGCACGCCGGCCGGCGGAGAAGGAACGCTCGACTTCGCCGGTCCCGCCGCCGATCAGCACGAGGTACTTGCCGGGATGAACCGTCCCGATGCGCAGCATCGCCAGCGGCGCTTCTTTCGCCATCACATCTGCGGTCCGCGTGCCGACCGCGACGGACCGGAACTCCAGCAGGGCGATGGCAGGAAGATCGCTCATACGATTCGGAAATGATCCACCAGGACGCAACGCCGCCAGCGTGAGAAGGACCGCGGATCGGTCAGGCCCTCTCCCGTCGGACTGGCGATCGAAAACGACGTGTATCCCTCGCCGCCTTCGCCCAGCCCGCAATAGGACGGCCCGTTCTTGACGAATATGCTGCAATCCGAGATGCGGGCCATTCGCGACAGTCTCTCGATGTTCCGCGAGTACATGACGGCCGTATGCCGCCGGCCGCCCTCGGCCTCGATCGCCAGGTCGATCGCCTCGTCCGCGTTGGACACGCGAACGACGGGCATGATCGGCATCATCTGCTCCGTCCACACCAGCGGGTGGTTCACGCCCGTTTCGATCACGCCGAGCCGCAGATCGTCCGGCACGTTCATGCCGATCATCCGCAGGATCGTCCCGGCGTTCTTGCCGATCAGTTCGCGATTGATCACCGAAGCCTCACGCGGCCCGCGCACCTCGGTGAAAATCAGGTTTTCCAACTGGCGGGCCTGCGAGCGGGTCAGCAGCGCCGCCCCGTTGGCGGCCAGCGATTGCAGCAGCTTATCGGCGACGCTCGATACAACGAACGTCTCCTTCTCGTCCACGCAGATGATGTTGTTGTCGAACGAGGCCCCGCCCACGATGCCCCGCCCCGCCTTGTCGAGATCAGCCGTCTCGTCAACCACCACCGGCGGGTTGCCCGGCCCGGCGCAGATCGCCCGCTTGCCGCTGGACATGGCCACCTGGACCACGCCCGCCCCACCGGTGACGACGAGCAGGCGTACGCCGGGATGCTTCATCATCGCCTGGGCGGAGGCGACCGTCGGGTTCGCGAGGGTCGTCACCAGGTTCTCCGGCCCGCCGACCTCCATGATCGCCCGGTTGAGCAGGTCGATGCACTTGATGGAGCACTGCCGGGCGTTCGGGTGTACGTTGAACACGACGCTGTTGCCCGCGGCGACCATGCCAATCGCGTTGCAGATGATGGTGGAGGTCGGATTGGTCGTCGGTGTGATCGAGCCGATGACGCCGAAGGGCGCACGCTCGAAGAGTGACAGACCCGCATCGCCGGACTGCGCCTCGGCTTGCAGGACCTCGGTGCCCGGCGTTTTGCTGGCGACGAGCCGGTTCTTGATCGTCTTGTCTTCGACGCGGCCCAGGCCGGTCTCGCGCTGGGCGAAAGCAGCCAGCGGCTCGGCATTTTCGATCGCCCGGCGGCGCATGGAGGCAATGATCTCCTTGCGCTTCTCGAGCCGCATGTCCAATAGCTGCTTGAACGCTGTCGCAGCCGCGGCGACGGCCGAGTCGAGCTCGGCAAAGACGCCGTGCACGCGCTGCCCGAAATCATCGGTCTGCAAGGCCTGCGGCGCGGGCGCGGACGCCGTCTGCCCGCCCTGGGCCAATCGCCCAAGCACCTTCTGCGCGATCGCGTCAATCTGTTCCGAAGTAAGCCGGCTCATTGGATCACAATTGAATCGCCCCGAAGGGGCGCCGGAATGTAGCCACGGGTGGAGTGTCGGGAAGTGCGCAGCACGACGACACGGAACCCGTGGTAAACATCCTCCATATCATTCCGCCCCGAAGGGGCGGCGGAAGCGTGCGCTTCTCATTCTCGCTGCAAAATCAACGCACGCTGATCTCCAATTCATCCCCTCGCTAACTCGACGATTCCTCCGCCCCGTCGGGGCGGGCTTCTCTTGCGGCGACCTTTCCACGGGTTCCGTTCCGGCTGGCGCTCTCGCTCCACCCGTGGCTACATTCCTTGGCCCCTCCGGGGCCTTGCATGCTGCCGACAACCTCGCGCTCACAATCCAACCAACCGGTGCTCGGTTGCGTCCAGCCTCTCACTATTGCCTCCTTGACTCGCCACCATCCGCGGAGCGGATAATCGCGGGCTTCGCCCGCCGTGGCGTGTCAAGGATGCCTC
>JBECKQ010000180.1:0-24108 GCA_040235375.1 Phycisphaerae bacterium
GACGACCTGGACTGACGCGCGCGAGGCGCGAGGAATGGACGGCAAAAACCATGAGTCCTCTTCTGGCAGCGATGAACATATTGCAGGTGGCCTTGCCGATGGCCGGGTCGCTGCTGCTCAGTTACGGCATTTACCAGGTAATCACGGAGTCGCGCAAGGGCGAGCACCGCAAGGTCATCGACCGCCTGCGCGGCCGGTCGGCGAACGCCGCAAAAAAAAGAAACGAGGCCATCTCGCTCCTGAGGCGTGATCGGCTCAACCTGGAAGCCGCCTCCGTGCTGAACAAGACCGTCGGCAAGCTGAGCTTCGTGCCCCGACTTCAGACAATGCTCGAGCAGGCGAACCTGCCTTGGCTAGCTACGCGGATGATCGCGTGCCTGGGTGGAGCGGGGCTGATTGCGGCGATGGGGCTGGTTTTCCTGGGGTTTGGCACGGTTTCCGCCGTGGGGTGCGGCCTGTCGATCGTGTTCGTGCCGATCGGCTACGTGGCCGTTCGGCGCAAGAAGCGCATGAAGAAGCTCGTGCACCAATTGCCGGACGTGTTCGAGATGATGTCGCAGGCGCTGCGCGCCGGTCACTCGCTGGCCAGCGCCATTCACCTCGTTCACGAGCAGATGCCGGATCCGATAAGCCTGGAGTTCGGCCGCGTCTTCCACGAGCAGAACCTCGGCATCAAAATCGAAGACGCGCTGCTGGCCATGGCCGACCGGGTGGATTCGCTCGACGTGCGGATGTTCGTGACGGCGGTTCTGATCCAGCGCACCACGGGCGGCGACCTGGCGGAGATCCTCGACAAGATCGGCACGGTGATCCGTGGTCGAATCGAGCTTCTCGGACTGGTGCAGAGCCTGACGTCGGAAGGCCGGCTGTCGGGGTGGGTTCTTTTCGCGCTGCCCATCATCGTGTTCATCGCGTGCGTGAAGCTCAACTACGACTACGCGAGCATGCTGTGGACGAACCCCTGGGGGAAGATCATGCTCGCCGGCGCCGTGGGTATGCAGTTAATGGGTTTGGCGATGATCCGCTGGATCGTGAACATCAAGATCTGACCGGGGTACGGCTCGGCCGGGTAACGTTGGAAGGGTGAACTCATGTCACCGTTTGTCATTCCGATCATGGTTATCATCAGCGTAACGCTGATTGCGTACGCGCTCATTCCGACGGGCAAGAACGAGGAGGAACGCGTCAGGCGTCGCATGGCCGGACGCAAGGCGGGAGGCGACGTCGCCGACCTGCGGCAGAAGGCGCACTCCTCGGTCGCGAGCAAGATGGTGAAGCGGGTGGCGCCGATCGCGATCAAGCCGGTGATGCCGAAGGACTCGGCGGAGATGAGCAAGCTTCGGCAGAAGCTGTGCAGTGCCGGTTTTCGCGCCGAAAACGCCTCGACGCTTTTCCTGGCCAGCAAAACACTGATCGCCATTGCCGGAGCGATCGCCTGCGCGTTGTACGCGGCGATGAAGGGCAGCACTTTAACGGATGCTCTCGGCCTGATGGTGCTTGGGGCCGGCATGGGCTTCCTCGCCCCGAACCTCTGGCTGAGCTCCGTGTCCAGGAAGCGCAGAGAAAAGGTGCGGCACGGCCTCGCGGACTCTCTGGACCTGATGGTGGTTGCCGTCGAGGCCGGACTGGGGCTCGACGCCGCCCTTCAGCGGGTCGCCGACGAGTTGTCGAACGTGCACCCAGAGTTGACGGAAGAGCTGCAAATCTCCGTTCTGGAGACGCAGATGGGCATCCCGCGGGCCGAGGCATTGAACAACCTGGCGAACCGCTCCATGGTCGAAGAGCTGCGGTCCATGGTCGCCATGATCAACCAGGCGGAGCGTTTCGGCACCAGCATCGCCCGGGCCCTGCGCAACCAGGCCGAGGCCCTGCGGGTCAAGCGCCGACAGCAGGCCGAGGAGCGCGCCCAGCAATGCGCCGTCAAGCTGATGCTGCCGCTGATCCTCTTCATTTTCCCGGCGATTTTCATCGTGCTGGCCGGTCCGGCCGCGCTGAGCTTCATGGAGTCGGGGCTGTAGTCGCCCGGAGCGGCAGCACCTGAAGGCCTCACGTCAAGGTACCACCCAAGCAGTGCGCGCCGGTATTCGCCCCGTGGGGCGCGCCTCCGCTCGCAGCAGCGCGAGAGCGTCCCCACGCACCGTAAAAGCCCATTCCACCACCGCGGTTGAAACATTCGGCCCACTCCGGAACAATAGGGCTCCTTTTTGCGGTCTTTCCGGGAGGCCCCATGGCCAGGCTGGGTGTCAACATCGACCACGTGGCGACCGTTCGCCAGGCCCGCCGGACGGACGAGCCGGACCCGGTGTGGGCGGCTGTCGAGGCCGAGTTGGGCGGGGCGGACGGCATCACCTTCCATCTCCGCGAGGATCGCCGGCACATCAACGACCGCGACGCCCGCCTGCTCAAGGAGACCGTGGCGACCAAGCTCAACATGGAAATGTCGATCGTGCCGGAGATCGTCGACATCGCCTGTGAGCTCGTGCCGGACCAGAGCACGCTGGTGCCGGAACGGCGTGAAGAGGTGACGACCGAGGGAGGGCTGGACGTCGTTCGCCTGCAGAAGCCGGTGGCGGCGGCGGTCGCCCGGCTGCGCGACCGCGGCATCGTGACGAGCGCGTTCATCGAACCGCTGGAGGACCAGTTGCGGGCGTCGGCGGATTGCGGTTTTCAGGCCGTCGAGCTGTGGACCGGCGGCTACGCAAACGCCGCGGACGAGGTCGCACGGAACGAAAGCCTCGGGCAATTGTGCGATGCGTTGAACCTGGGCTTCGATCTCGGGCTCGTCGTGCACGGCGGCCACGGGCTCACCTATCGCAACGTCGCCGCGATCGCCGCGGTGCCTGGTTTTTCGGAATTCAACATTGGCCATTCGATCGTCGCGCGTGCCGTGTTCACCGGCCTGCGCGAGGCCGTTCGGGAAATGAAGTCACTGTTGGTGCAGTATGCGCCGAGGGAGAACGCACAGAGATGAAAAACCTGATCATCGGTTGCCTGGCCGCCCTGGCCGTCGCGTCGTTCGGCCTGCCCGCCCGCGGCGAGTTCACGATTGGCAGCAACGACCGTGTCATTCTTTTCGGAGACGAAGCATTCGCCGCGCCGTTCTTCGATGAGTGGATCGATCAGCTCGTGCGCGTCCGCTACCCCGAGTCGAAGGCCGAGTTCATCTGCTTCGCGCACGGCAAGATGGGCAGCACGATCGAAGAGGCCGCGAACCGGCTGAAGAAGGAAGTTCTGCCGCTGAAACCCACGCAGGTCGTGATGTGCTTCGGGCTGGATCATGCCGGCCGCAAGCCATTTGATCAGAAACGGCTGGACACGTTCAACGAGCACATGACCGCCATGATCGAACAGCTCAAGGGCAGCGGCGCGAAAGTGCTGCTCGTAACGCCGCCGCCGCCGGAAGAGAGCCGCAACCGGGGTCTCGAACACGCCAAGTATGCCGAAGTGATCGACAAGTACGCGGAGGCCGTCCGCAAGCTGGCGGAGGAGAAAGACGCGGTCCTGATTGACTGGCACAAAGCCGTCGGCGAATACAAGAAAGAACATCCCAAGACCGCGGACTATCCCCTGACGCGGCACGGGTTGATGCCGACGGGGCTCAGCATCGCCATTGTTACGGATCTGCTTCTCACTCACTGGAAGGCCGAGCCGATCGAATACGTCGTGCAGGCGGATTGGAACAGCGATGCCGCCAGCGCCTCGCGCGGCTCCGCCACAGTGTCCCGGTCAGAAGGCCGAATGGTGCTGGCGCTCAGCGAGGTGCCGATTCCGCTGGCCGGCACCGATCAGAAAGACATATCGCCGGATGACTGGCCCGTTGCAAAGTGGTCGCAGTATCGGCTGAAGATCGCCAACATGCCCGAGGGCGGCGCGCTGATTTCCTCGCACGGCAAGGGAGCAAAGCCGTATTTGAGCCAGCAGCTCGAGGAAGGCGCGAACCTGACGATCGTGCAGTCACTGTTTCAGAATCCCGTGGTGACGAACTTCTACAATGCCATCCGGACGAAGATTAACCAGTTCGGCAAGTATCGTGCGTCGTGCCTCCGCGAGGCGCCGGAGCCGGAACTGGTGGAAGGCTACCGGCTGTACCTCGAGGCCGAAAAGTCCCTGGCGTTCGGGGCGTACAAGATCGCCATGCGCATGCCGGTCACGTACGCGGCGACGCTCGATGTTGAGCTCGTCAGCCACGCGATGAAGGCGCGAAAGCCAGAGCCCGCCCCCAAGGCGCCTGTAACCAGCCGGCCGGCGCGCGGGCGACGGCCGTGACCACTCTGCAACACAACCCGGCATGGGGCAGCGGAAACCGATTGATGTCAGCAACAGAACTGTCCAATCCGACTGCACACCTGCGGTGGTTTGACAAGCTGCTGGTGATCGCGGCGCTCGGCATCGCCGTGGCGCTGTTCCTGTCGATCGGATGGCTGGCGATTGCCCCGGCTGATCCTTACGGGGCCACGAGTCTGGTAACGCACCGGCAGCCGATCGTCCTGATCATACAGGTCACGCTGCTGGCCGGCGTAACCGCCACGGTGGCGACGGTGATCATCGGCACCAAGCTCCCCGACGTGGGCGTCTTTGCAACCGCGCTAGGCATGGCTCTTGTCAGCCAGAAGGGCGCTACGGCGGCCTACCTGCTGGTCACGGTCGCACAGGGCAATCGCTCGCGGGAGCGGGTCCTCGCGGTCGAGCTGGCCGGGGAGGCCATCGTCTGGTTTCTCGTGCTCGTGGTGGCGATGATCATATCCGCGCTGGTGCTGCGGTGGTGTTATGGCACGTCGCGGCGAATTGAGGGAGGGCAGGTCACGCCGCGTGGCGTGACCGTGGACGATATGTCGGCCGCCGAAATACCGGGCCTTTCTCGATCGCTCGCAACGGGCGCTCGGACAGAAAGCCCCCTTATCGCACTGCGTTACGCGGGCGGCACGGCCGTGATCGGATTGGCGATCTTCGCGCTGCTGATTTCCGGCTCTGCGCCTCGCTCGATTCTGCACGGGCAGGCGTTTTTTGCGACGTTCGCGGCGTTCTACATCGCCACGTGGATCATGAAGAGCACGTTCGGCGCCAGGACGCCTTTGTGGGGGCTGCTCGCCGTCGTCGCTGTGTGTGTGATAGGATTTATCTGGACGATCTTCGTGAGCGGCGCGGCGGTGCCGTACGCGCACCTGGCCAACATTCCGCCCAGCCGCTTTCTGCGGGCGTTGCCGTTGACGTTCGTCAGCGTCGGGGCGCTCGGGGCGCTGTTGGCCCATTGGACGGTTGCCGATCCGGCGCCCAAGACGCCGGAGCCGCAACCGCCGCGGAAGCGCTCGCGGCGTTAGGCGATATCATGGTTCGATTTCGACTTCCATCCGATCCCCGCGCGTTAATGGCCTTGCGGGCGATCCGCGAGACCGAAGCGTTTCTTGCCGAGTGCCTGCGGGACCCGGATCTCGGCCCACGCATCCCCGTCGTTCGCGTCGGCTTCGGCCGATTCCCGCGCGGCCTGGCCGAACAGTTCTGGCGGGAGACCCTCGGCCTGGCGGAATGACCGCCTGGTCGCGGGTATTTCTGGCCCTCGCCGCGTCCCGCCCGAGCAATTCCATCTCAAACCCGGCAATACTGACGGCGCTCGTTCGTTCTTGAGAACGGAGCCCAAGCCGCCGATCGGCAGGGACGAGCCTCTTCGCTCCGAGCGGGGTGGAGCCTCATGCGGGTTTAGCACTGTCCCTTTTTCCAACGAGGAGTCTGCGCTATGAACATGCCAGCGGTTCGTCTGCATCGTTTCACGGTCGCGGCGGCGTTGACGGTCGCCGCGCCGGCGTGGTGTTTCGCCCAGTGGCAACCGAATGCAATCTCCGCCGGAGGATTGGCCAGTCAGCCAATCTCGGCGCCGACCGATCCTGCAACGCCGCCCCCGCCGCCTCCGCCACCCCCACCGCCAGGAGACCAAGGCGAGGCCGGCTCGAACGGACTGCCCTGCATGGCCATCGCGCAAGGCGTGCTGGATCAATGCGTGGCGACCGGGGGCACGCCGGAGGGCTGTATCGATCGAGCAGCGCACGTGGTCGAGCACTGCGTGGCGGGGCGCGTCAACAAAGCCTGCCACGAGCATTGCCGAAGCGAGGGCGAGCGCATCTTCCAGCAGTGCGTCGACCAGGGCGTCTCGGAAGAGAACTGCCGCCAGCGGGAGCGACGATTCGTGGAGAACTGCAGCGAGGCGTGCAGGCCTCTCGATTGCCCCGAACGGTGCGCGCTTGCCGGCATGAGTGTTTACGACGACTGCACGGCGCAAGGCAACGATGCGGCCGTCTGCGAGCAGCAGGTGATGGACTTCGTCCAGTCCTGCCTGGAAGGCTGCGGCCCGGTGCCGTGCGACAAGCGATGCGAAGTGCGGTCCAGGATCGTGCGGCATCGGTGCGAGGAGAACGCCGATTCGACGCAGGATTGCGATGCCGTCGCTGCCGCGTTTCTGAGAGATTGTCAGCGCGGCTGCCTTGCCCCTTCATGCGAACAGGTCTGCGCGACCGACGGTTGGCAGGAATTTCGCGTTTGCCTGGAGGGGGGCGGCGAAGTCGACGTCTGCCGAGGCGACGCCCAGGACTTCGTCACGACCTGCCGTGCCGGCTGCGACACCAACACGAACGGGCCAGCCCAACCTTAAGATTAGCTCATGCGATGTGCGCGGCGGTCGTCGTCGGAAACACACCGGCGGCGGCCGTGTTGTTGTATCCTGCTGCGCTGACAGTTCCTTACAACAGCCGCTTCTTTCCTTTGACGTTTCCATCCCCTGCAACAAAACCGGCCTTCTCATCAGTTCGCCCGACAATAGCCTGAAGGCATGCGGCGCGCTATGCTGTATCAAAGTGGCATGGCGCAGCGCGCGGCGTCGCTTCGCGCAAGCGGATAATCTCTGCGGGATCGTTCATGACCTTCTTGATCTGGGCAGCTTTCATCGCGTTCATCCTCGCCATGCTCGCCCTCGATCTGGGCGTGCTCCAGCGTCGCGATCACGTAATAGGAATCCGCGAATCGCTCATCTGGACGGGAATCTGGGTCGCGCTTTCTCTGCTGTTCAACGCCGGCGTTTACTTCGCGTACGAGCACCACTGGCTCGGAATCGGCACGACGGTAGCCGGGCACCTGTCCGGATCCGACGCGGCGCTGAAGTTCTTCACCGGTTACGTCATCGAGAAATCCCTGAGCCTGGACAACATCTTCGTCATCGCCGTGATCTTCGCGTACTTCGGCGTGCCCGGCGAGTACCAGCACCGCGTTCTGTACTGGGGCATCCTCGGCGCCCTGGTGATGCGCGGCGCGATGATCGGCGCGGGTACGGCCCTCATCCACGCCCTCACCTGGATCACCTACGTCTTCGGCGCCATGCTCATCGTCACCGCGATCCGCATGTACTTCAGCAAGGACAAGCATGTCGATCCCGATCGCAATCCGTTCGTCCGCGCCGCCCGCTCGCTCTATCCCGTGAGCGGCGACTTCGAGGGGCATCGCTTCTTCACGCGCATTGACGGTGCGCGGGCCATCACGCCGCTGTTTCTGGTGCTGCTGGTGATCGAGAGCACCGACCTGCTTTTCGCCGTCGATTCCATTCCGGCCATCTTCGCCATCACCGACAACGCCTTCATCGTGTTCACGTCGAACGTGTTCGCGATTCTCGGCTTGCGTTCGCTGTACTTCGCCCTGGCCGGCATCATCCGCAAGTTCCGCTACCTCAGGACGAGCCTGGTGTTCGTCCTCGGTTTCGTGGGCGTCAAGATGCTGCTCGCCCACTACTATCCGATTCCGACGGGCGTATCGCTGGCGGTGATCGCCGGGATGCTGGCGATCGGAATCACGGCGTCGATCGTGGCCAATCGGCGCGCGAGAGACCCGGAGAACGGCAATCTGGGGGCTGACGTGCAGCGGGTGGTGCAAGCGACGTGGAAGCAGGCCCGGCGCATCGTCGTTCTGGTTGTCGGGATGACGGTTCTGGCGGTTGGGGCAGCGCTGCTGATTCTGCCGGGGCCGGCGTTGATTGTACTGCCAATCGGGCTGGCAATCCTCGCAACTGAATTCGTCTGGGCGCGCCGCCTGTTACGCAGGATCAAGTCGGAGGCCGGATCACTCGCCGAAAAAGTCGGCGTTCGCAAGTCCACGGATCGCAAATCGGGCGAACAAGGCTCCAGCACCTTCTCGAAGAGAAGCAAAGACAAGGACCTTCCGGACTCCACTGGATCTTCGACGCAACCTTCGCCCCCCTGACGCAACGTGCGCGACTGTGCACCCCAGGGATATGGCCAACAACCACATTCCGCGACGCGGCGACACGACTGCAATTGCTTTGCGCAATCGCGCAGGACCATTCAGATTCACATTCCAAGGCGTGGGCCATTCACCCGATCTTCTCTCGCGCTTTGTTCAGTGGCGTTTGACGCTCATCACAGAGCGCACGTCCGAGAACGCACAACAAGTTCGTTCTATTGACAGAGAAGCTGGGGGATATGGGCAAAGGTGGACACGAGGCAAGCGTGTCGCTTCTCCCTGAACTGCCAATGCGGAACAACCGCGCCTCGCGTGTAAGCCGTTGTTCGACAAACGACTTGCAGCGTGCAGACGCGCGCATAGTTGCGGGCGACAAAAACGTCCGATAGTGAGCGCTACGCGAAAGAACAAACGTATTGGGCGTGACGTATAGTGGCATTTTGCGCATGGGGTATTTGTCCCATGCGCAAAGCGGCCGCTGCCGTCTACCGATTCAACTGCGCCAGCGCGCCTTCGGGGTAGCGCTCGCCGTGAACCGCGTCAGGCGATGCCGCCTCGTCCAGTCGAGCCAGCTCATCGTCGGTCAGTTCGATGTCGGCGGCGGCGGCGTTCTCCTCGACTCGCCGGCGGTGGCGCGTACCGGGAATAGGCACGATGTCATCGCCCTTCGCCAGCAGCCACGCGAGCGCGATCTGCGCAGCCGTGCAGTGCTTCTTTGCCGCAACGTCCTCGACGACCTTCACCAAGTCCAGGTTCTTCTGGAAATTCGGTGGCTTGAAGCGCGGGTTGTCGCGCCGCCAGTCGCCCGGAGCAAGATCGTCCGGCGACTTGATCGTGCCGGTCAGGAACCCGCGGCCCAGCGGGCTGTAGGGGACGAAGCCGATCCCGAGCTCGCGGCACACGCCGAGATGCTCGCGCTCCGGGTCGCGCGTCCAGAGGGAATACTCGCTCTGCAACGCGCTGATGGGGTGCACGGCCGCCGCCCGGCGGATCGTCTCGACCCCCGCCTCCGACATGCCGAGATACCGGACCTTCCCGGCTCGCACGAGCTCGGCCATGGCGCCGATCGTGTCCTCGATGGGCACGTCAGGGTCGACGCGATGCTGGTAGTACAGGTCGATCGTGTCGATGCCCAGGCGCTCGAGGCTGGCTCCGCAGGCTCGCCGCACGTACTCCGGCCGGCCGTTGACGCCGAGCCACGCGCCTTTCTCGTCGCGCATGATCCCGAACTTGGTGGCCACGACCACGCGGTCCCGCCGGCCGGCGATCGCCTTGCCGACCAGCCGTTCGTTGTGGCCCATGCCGTACATGTCCGACGTGTCCAGCAGCGTCATCCCGATGTCGATCGCGTGCTGGATGGTGGCGATCGACTCGTCATCGTTGCGGTTGCCGGCGTCGTCGTAGAAGTCCGACATGGGCATGCAGCCAAGTCCCAATGCCGGTACACGCAGTCCCTGATTGCCGAGAGTTCGAACTTCCATAGCCGCCTCCATCGTCGTGAATCGCGAATACCCGCATCATATTGCGCACCTTCAGAGGGTAACGCGAAGCCACGGAGCAGTGTAATTAACACAATTGAAATGCGCCCGCGAGCCGCGCGACGGTCAGACGGTCACGTCGTTCGCCGGATGCCCGCCCGGATGCGCCGACTCGTGGTCGGACGGCTCGATGTGCGAGGCGATGTGGACTTTGTCGTCGGGGAACAGCGCGTAGATGGACTTTTCGACTTCCGTGACCTGTTCGTGCGCCCTGGCGAGCGTAACCTCGCCGGGCACGAGCACGTGCACGTCGATCCAGATTTCGTCGTTCACGCGGCGGCTGCGAAGCTGGTGGAAATCGACGATCAAGCCGCCGTCCACCTCCTGGCGGAGCCCCGTCCGGAGGCGCTCGGACACTTCCGATGGAACCTGGTCCATCAGGCCGGTATACGAGCGGCGCAGGAGCGAAGCGCCGCCGATCATGATCCACGCGCCGAGCAGAATCGCGGCGACCGGGTCGATCCAGGAAATACTGGTCAGTTCGACGAGCGTCAGGCCGATGATCGCGCCGGCCGTGGTCCAGAAATCCGACAGCACGTGCCTGCCGTTCGCTTCGAGAACCATGGCATGATGCTTCCGCCCGATGCGGACGAGGGCGATGCCGAGCACGAGATTGATGGCCGCCAGGGAGCTCGCAATCGCAATGCCTACGTCGAGCCGGTGCGGATGGACGCCGTGGATCAGGCCCTCGATGCCGCTGTAAATGACGGCCATCGCCGCTGCAAAGATGAGCGCGCCTTCAAACCCGGTTGAAAAATAGACGATCCGGCCATGCCCGTATGGATGGCATTGATCCGCGGGCCGTTGCGAATACCACAGGCTGAACGCCGCAAAACCGGTCGCCACGCCGTGGACCACGGATTCGGCCGCGTCCGCCAACATCACCCGGCTGCTCGTCAGCGCATAGACGAAGAGCTTGCCCGCCAGCATCACGCCCGAGACGGACACACTGATCATAATCGCCACTTTTCGCGGATCGCGTTTCATTGAGCGTCGCACTCCGCATTTACTATACACGGCCATTGGGGCTTGGAACATTCGAAAGACGCCCGCAAACCGCCGGCGAGAGCCGGCGCTTGCCACCCGCACGACGTATTCGGAGAATCTGCGGGCTGAACTTCCCCACGTAGCCGACAGGATACTCTCATGGAACCGATCTACCTCGACTACAACGCAACGACGCCGCTCGATCCGGCCGTCGCCGATGCCATGCGACCCTTCCTCGAAACCCACTTCGGCAATCCTTCGAGCGTCCACTCGTACGGCGTTCAAACAAAGAAGGCGGTCGAACGTGCCCGCGAGCAGGTGGCCGCCCTGCTCGGCGCCTCGCCGGACGAGATCATCTTCACGAGTGGCGGCACGGAATCAAACAACCTGGCCATCCGCGGTATTGCCGCCGCCCGCCGAAGCCGGGGCAATCACATCATCACCTCGGCCATTGAGCATCCGGCCGTCACGGAGGTCTGCCGGCACCTGGAGTCGCAGGGTCTGCGCATCACGTATCTGCCCGTTGACGAGACCGGACTGGTGAATCCCGCCGACGTAGCGGCCGCCATTACACCCACCACCATTCTTATCACCATCATGCACGCAAACAACGAGGTCGGCACGATTCAGCCGATCCGCGAGATCGCCGAGATCGCCCGGGCACACCGCATCGCCATGCACACCGACGCGGCGCAGTCGGTCGGCAAGATTCCCGTTCGCGTCGATGACCTGGGCGTCGATCTGCTGTCCGTCGCCGGGCACAAGCTGTACGCGCCGAAAGGCATCGGCGCGTTGTATGTCCGCAGCGGCGTGCAACTGGAAAAACTGATCCACGGCGCTTCCCACGAGCGCAACATGCGCGCCGGAACGGAGAACGTGCTCGAGATCGTGGGCCTCGGCCGCGCCTGCGAGCTTGCCGCAGAAGTTCTTCCCAAGCGCGCCGAGCACTTGCGACGCCTGCGCGACCGCCTGCACGAAGGCATCACCACACGCCTCCCACAAGCGCACCTCAACGGTCACCCGGAAAAACGCCTGCCCAATACACTCAGCCTCTCGTTTCCGGGAATCGAAGCGCGGGCCATTCTCTCGGAACTGACGGGGGTCGCAGCTTCCGCCGGCGCGGCGTGCCACGCGGACGAAGTGGTCATGTCGGCAACACTGGCGGCCATGCATGTTCCGCCCGACATCGCCATGGGCACGATCCGGTTCTCGACCGGAGCATTTCTCACCGAAGCGGAAGTGGACCGCGCCGCGAGGATGGTCGCGGAAGTCGTCGAACGGCTCAGGCCTTCCGGCGTCACCGGTCCGGCCGCAGCGGCGACGAGCGAGCGCATCCGCCTCACACGATTTACCAGCGGGCTCGGCTGCGCCTGCAAGCTCCGGCCGCAGGCGCTGGAGAAGGTCCTCGCCGCGTTGCCCGCTATTGGGGATTACCCAAACGTGATCGTCGGCGTCGATACTGCGGACGACGCGGCGGTGTATCGCGTTCGCGACGACCTTGCCATCGTGGAGACCGTCGATTTCTTTACGCCGGTGGTGGATGACCCGCCGGCATTCGGCGCCGTGGCCGCGGCGAATGCGCTGAGCGACATTTATGCGATGGGGGCCGAGCCGGCGTTCGCCTTGAGCATCGTCGGATTTCCTTCGAACCGCCTGCCCCTTTCCGCTCTGGAAGATATTCTGCGCGGCGCCCAAGGCATTGCCGAGCAGGCGGGAATCCCGATCATCGGCGGTCACACGATCGACGATTCCGAGCCGAAGTTCGGCCTCGCCGTCACGGGCTTCGTCCACCCGGACCGCATCTGGACGAACGCCGGCGCGAGGCCGGGCGACGCGATCATCCTGACGAAGCCGCTTGGACTGGGCATCATGTCCACGGCGCTGAAGGCCGGACTGCTCGAGCCCGATGACGAAATCCGCATTCAGCAGATCATGTCCGAGCTGAACAAAACCGCGGCGGAGGTCCTGCGGCGATTCGAGGTTCACGCCTGTACGGATGTCACCGGCTTCGGCCTGCTCGGGCATGTGCGTGAGATGGCGGTGGCCAGCTCCACCGACGTGGCGATCGATCATCGATCGGTCCCCATCATCGCCGGCGCCAACCGACTCGTGGGCGCCGGCTCCGTACCGGGCGGGTCGCGCAACAATCGCGACTTCGTGGAGCCGCACGTGGAATGGGACAATGCCGTCAGCGAGGTTTGGCGTGTGCTCCTCTGCGACGCGCAGACGTCAGGCGGCCTGCTCGCAAGCATTCCGGCCAGGCAAGGCGACGAGGCGGTCCGCGCGCTACACGGCGCGGGCGTCGCATCCGCCGCAGTCGTCGGCCGGTTCACAACGAAGGGAGAAGGGCGAATCGAAGTTCAATAACGTAATCCAGACAAGGAGACACGACATGAAGTACGGCGCAAGAAACCAGCTTCGCGGTGAAGTTGTCGAGATCAAGAAGGGGCAGGTCATGTGCCAGGTCAAAGTGAAGGTGCCGGCCGACTCGACCATGTGCTCCGTGATGACGCTCGATTCGCTCGCCGACCTAGGCCTGAGGCAAGGCAGCAAGGTCAACGTGATCGCCAAAGCCGTTAACGTCCTGCTGACGACTGAATGACGCGACAACGATCGCTTTTCGTCCCATGACCGGATCCGAACACGTAGACCTGCCGTTTCGCTGGCGAACGCCGGCCGCGTGGGCTCCCGCCGTCCTGCGCGAACCGCTCGCCCTGCTGAACGACCACGCCCATCTCGAGAAGAAGGCCGCGGTCAACGCCCTCGACCTGCTCAACCGCTGGCCCGAGCCGAATCCGCCGGAGAACTGGGTGACGGCCATGACGGCCATCGCCCGCGACGAGGTCGAGCACCTCGCCATCGTCACCCGCCTGCTCGCCCGCCGCGGCGGCCGCCTGACCCGCGTGCACCGTAACGAATACGCCGTCCGCCTGCGCGACTTGATCCGCCTCGGCGAAGGTCCGGACGAGTTGATCGACCGCCTGATGGTGAGCGCCCTGATCGAGGCGCGCTCGTGCGAACGTTTCGCGCTGCTGGCGGAGGCGTGCGAAGACGAGGAGTTACGGGCCCTTTACAGCGATCTCTACGCTTCTGAGGCGGGGCACTATCGCACGTTCCTCAAGCTGGCTCGCCAGGTGCGACCTGCCGACGTGGTTGATAAACGATGGGAAGAGATGCTGATCGCTGAGGAGCGGACTATCATCGCCCAGAGGCCCGGGCCACGCATCCACGGCGGGGCTTGACAACCCCCTCCCTGAAGGGAGGGGATGGGGGAGGGTTTCTCGAAGGGCGCGTCCGCACCGAACGATCAAAGCCCATCGTGATTCGGTTCAGCGTTGATGGCGTGATGAGGAGACTCGACAGCCCGAAAGCCCCACCCCTCCTCCCCTTCCAGGGGGAGGGGTAGACAGGCGGCATCAAAGCGATCGGCGCCAACTTCGTGAACCACGTAAGCACAGGAGAGCCCTTATGTGGCTGGCCGTATTCTCGTTATGGCGGCGAGAGCTGATTCACTTCGCCCGGCAGCGCAGCCGGATCTTCGGGACGGTGGCGACGCCGCTTCTTTTCTGGCTGCTGCTCGGCGCCGGGTTCGGATCGTCGTTTCAACCAGGCGAACTCACGAAAGACACGAGCTACCTCGACTACTTCTTCCCCGGAACGATCATCCTGATCGTGCTGTTCACCGCGATCTTTTCGACGATGTCCGTCATCGAGGATCGCAACGCCGGCTTTCTTCAAGGCGTGCTCGCGTCGCCCGCTCCGCGCAGCGCCATCGTGCTCGGCAAGGTATCGGGAGGCACAACAGTCGCCATGATCCAGGCGCTGATGATGCTGGTCCTCGCCCCCTTCGCCGGTGTGTCGTTCAAGCTGATTCCCGTTCTTGCGGCAGGCTTCCTGCTTCTACCGATCGCGATCGGTCTCACATCGCTCGGCTTGATCATCGCCTGGAAGATGGAATCGACCGCCGGCTTCCACGCAATCATGAACGTGCTCCTGATTCCGATGTGGCTTGTCAGCGGCGCGGTATTCCCCGTCGCGCACGCGCACCCCATCGTCAAGGCCTTGATCATCGCCAACCCGCTCGCCTACGGGCTGTCGGCCTTTCGATCGCTGCTGAATAGCGGGTCGATGCTGAGCCCGACAGAGCTGGGGCCGACCTGGTTCTGCACGGCCATTACGCTGGCGATCACCGCGCTGACGGTGTACGCCGCGGTCCGCATCGCATCCGGAACGGGCTCGTGGCGGGCACAGCCCGTTCCACAGGTGGCGTGACCACGCGTTGAGAGTCATTCTTCGAGAAGTGGATGTCAGGTCGTGGCGGAGCACGTGTGGGCGGCATCGGAAGCCGTGACCTGCGGAATCACCACCGTGATTCGCGTGCCGACGCCGGGCTCGCTCCACAGCTCGATCCGGCCGTTCAGTGCGTTGACGGCATGGCGAACGATAGACAGGCCGAGTCCGGTTCCTCTTTTGGAGGACCCCGACCGGGCGCGCTCCACCTGGTAGAAACGTTCGAAGACGCGCTCCTGCTCCTCGCGCGGAATGCCGCAGCCGGCGTCCTCGACCGTCACGGCGAATCCTTCGCTGCAACGGCGCGCGTCGAGTCGGACCCGGCCGCGATCGTCAGTGAACTTCGTTGCGTTATCGACCAGATTGTCGAGGACAAGTCGCAGCAGGTGCCGGTTGACCACAACCGTCTCTACCTGCGGATCGACGCTCGCCGACCAGTCGAGGTGCTTTACCGCAATGGCGTCGGCGGCGCGGTCGCGGACCTCGGCGACGATGTCGGACATGCCGACCTCGCTCGCGTCGAACGTCGCGGCGGGCGATTCCACGCGGGACAGCTCGAGCAGATCCGTCACGATCGCGCTGAGCCGGGCACTTTGCCGGTCGATCACGCCGAGGATGCGCATGGCCGACTCGCCGTCCGCTGCCAAGTCGACGGACATCACCGTTTCGACGGCGGCGCGGATGGCCGACAGCGGTGTGCGCAGCTCGTGGGACGCGTTGGCAACAAAGTCGGTTTTCATCTGGATCGTGCGTGTCAGTTCGGTGATGTCCGTCAGCACAAGCAGGCGGCCCTTGGCCGGCTTGTCGTCCCCCGAGTCGCCGGCGGGTTCGGCGTCTGCGCCGCGAAGACCCGGCAGGCGGATATTGGCCGCCCGCGCGAGAAGCGCGACCGACCTGCCCCCGTGATCGAGCGTTACCCTTCGTTCCTCGATCTTCGGTGCCTTGGCGGCGCCCGCTTCGGGTGCGGCCGCGGTCGAACGCGATCCTCGCGGTTGGAGCATCTCGCGAAGCGATTCGTTCGGAACACATTCATCAACGGTAATGCCGTCGGCGCCCGGCTGGTTGTCCGTCTTAGTCTGATCGCGCCTGAACAGTTTGGCGGCCGCGGGATTGAGCAGGACGATCCGGCCGTCCGGACCGGCTACCACGACGCCTTCATGAACCTGCGCGAGCAGATACTCGAGCGTGCGCCGCTGATGGTCGATCGTCTCGAGCTGATTGGCGATATGGTCGCGCATCTGGTTCAGCGAACTGGCCAGAAGCGCCAGTTCGTCTTTTCCGTCGACATCCGCGCGGGCGGACAGATCACCGCGAGAAAGACTCCTGGCCGTAGCGGTGACCCGCCCGATCCGGCGGCTCCACAGTCGGGCGAGACCGAGAGCGAGGGCAACCGCCGCCAGCAGAACGATGGCGCCGAACCGCCAGAAGAGATGCCGCGCCGACTGCGTGCGGGCGACAATACTCTTGACGGGCATGGATACGCGCACAACGCCCAGCCGCCGATCATAGCCGTCGACGCGAACGGCCACGTACTTCATCTGCTGGCGCACAGTCTTCGACCAGCGCGTGGATTCACCGAGGCCATCCCGCATCGCCTGCCGGAACTCCTGGCGATTGGCATGATTCTCCATCTGCGCGGGTTGTGCCTGGGAATCGCCGAGGACCGTGCCATCCGCGGCGATGAAGGTGATGCGAAGTCGCTCGGAAGCGTCGCGGCCGATCTCCTTCGCCACGTGATCGAGATTGGCCGTTGTCGGATCTTCGAATCGTCCGCCCCAGTCGTGACGCAGCACCTCGGCATGAGTTCGCAGGTGGCTGGTCAGCTCCTCGCTGCTGAAGTCGTCGAAGGCGCCAATGATCAGCCAGACGCAACTGGCCACGACGCCGATGAGAAGGGCGGCGTTGCCTCGGAACAGCTTCCAGAAGAATCGATGGTGCCCGCCGCTCACGGGTTGCCTATCTGCAGCGCTTCGTACCTGGCGCCTGTAGCCCAGGAATGATCGTCCGTCTGCTTGCACTCACAGGGTGGGAAGGCTGCGGGGGGATTCGAACCCCCGAATAACGGATTTGCAATCCGTCCCCTTGGTCCACTTGGGTACGCAGCCGAGTGTCTGGCCACCGGCCACTCGCGCCCGCGCAGGATGGCCGGCCGACTCAGTCCAGCGGCTGAGTATATCCGGTCCGCCAATCCAGGCAAGACATCAGGCGGCTACTTGGCCGGCGAGCGCCGACCACGAGGGGCTTTCGAGGTCCGGTCATCCGCCGGTTTCGCAACCGGCGCCTCGGGAGCGAGCTTGCAGCGACCGTTGACGCCCTTTGCCGCGTGTCCGTTCAACTTTGCCCGGCCGTTCGTTCCATTGTGACCGGCCTTCAGCGGCAGCAACGAGGCGTAGAGGCCGTTGCGGAGGCTGACCTGTGCCCGAGCGACGTGTGGGTAATGCAGCAGGGCTTGAATCTGCCGCTGCGCCAATTCCGCGACCGTCGTCAGGCGAACACCCTTGGCTTCCATCTGGCGCATCGCCAAGTCGGCTTTTGAACGATCGAAGCATCCACACGCGTCCACGACGAGCGTGACGCGACGATGCCGGGCGACAAGGCCCAACACGATCGCCTTCACCGATCCTTCCGGGCTGAGCCCGGCGACAACGTACTCTTCGACGGGCAGTTGGGTAATGAATCGATCCGCGCGGGCGTTGAGAAAGAAATCGCTCGTGCGTTTGCGGAAGATGACTTGCTGATACCGGCCGAAGAGGTCGACCGGAATCGACAACGTATTGTCACCCTCCACCTTCACGTAGCTCGGAAAGAGCGAGAAGTCGACCTTCTCCTGGCCGCGCGTGCCGTCGATGCAATGTGGTGGCAGCGAACGGGGTCCGACCTCGTCGCGGCGGTGGGAATCGACCGTCGAAATGACGGGCACGTCGTTCTGCTCCGCCCACTGCATGATGCGGCGCAGCGATGCCGACACCCTTTCGCGCTCCCACGCGGGACACGCGGCCGCCGGGTCAAGAAAGTCGCGCTGTGTGTTGATGTCGAAAATGACGCATGGCCAGACTACTCGCTTCCAATCTCGTCGCGGACTCATGCCGTTTCTTCCCCCGAGTCTCGGCGAAGTCATGACACTGGCGCCCCCGGCTGGTCAAGCCGGATCAGTGTGGAAGGGTAGCGCAAGCAAAATGATGAGACGTGGCGAGTGCTTCTTTCCCGCACGGTCATCCCCTGTTTTGACCCCTTCTCCAATACCTATCTTAACCCGAGATAGGCCGAGAGCAACTCGCTGCCCAATCGAAACGTAAAGCCATGTTTTTCAAATGGTTACATCAGATTTCCGCCGCGAGGGCTGGTAGGGAAATCCCCCGATCGGGCGCACCCTCCGAGCCGTCGCGCGGCACAAGGCGAACCTCGTCAACGGGTGTCGGAATTCACAATCGCGACCGGGCTGTGAGATTTTTCGCGCGGCCGCCGGTCGCGCGATCAATGACAAAGCCCCGAGAGCCGAGTCGATCCGGCTCTCGGGGCCATTGGCAATCAAGCTCCGTCGATACTCCGTCGGGCCTGCTCGCGGCCCGGTTCAACGCGCCCCCGCAGACCAGGGCGCGCGACCCGCACTCGCGGACGCGAGTGCGAGTGTTGTTGATGCATCAGTCCGGGATGAGCGGAACTCCGCACTCGTTCTCGCAGTCGGCCAACGATCCGTAATCGCCGAGGTCACCGGGAGTACAGAAGTACCCGTCGCCTTCGGTGCACGTCCACTGAGTCTCGGGCTTGCAGAGCTCGATGTTGTCGACGAGCGTACCTTCCGTATGCTGACTGACGACCGTACGGAAGCGCAGATCGATGCAGTCGACGCCGCTGACATCAAAGGTGAACGACTCATCGAAAGAGACGCCCGGTATCGCATCCAAGTCATGCGTTGCAAGCAAGTGCGGGTACGGCGCCTGTCCACACGCGACGACGGCACACTCACGCCACTCGACATACAGTTCATCGTTGTCGGTCTTACCCTCGAAGGAATTCCAGGTGTAGCGAAGCTCGAGCGTGTCGTACAGACTGACATCGATCCCCGACTGAATGGCCTCGGCCTCGATCTCAACCGGTGGGACCGGTTGTACGTCGGGCTCGTCGTCGCGCAAACGAAGCCACCCGTTGGTCGTCGCCACGTCATCCGCCTCGGCGTTGCATTCAAACCACTCCCCGCCGGTCTCGGCGTAGCCCACCGTGTCGCTGTCAGGTCGCGAGAACGTGTCAATGAGCAGGCACTGCTCCGGCTCCGGCACCTGGCAGGCCTCGAAATCATTGACGTCGTCAGACACCTCAGCGTTCGCGACCGCGACGGAAGTATCGCCTGCAGCGGACTCGAAGAAATCGACACCGATCATGGTGTAGCAGCCATCGTCGTCGGCGCCGGGCCCGTTATACATGGCCAACTCGAACGCGAGCAGCTCGCCGGGATTCGGACTCGGGAAACCGAGTCCGTCGGCGCCCGGTCCGCCGTTGTTCAACGGCAGATCGACAACCAGCAGCATTCCGTCCTCCAATGCGCCGGGGAAATCCAGGTCCAGCCTGATGTAGAGCGGATCGTTGTTATACAACTGCGGCGATTCGCCGTGGCCCGCATGGGCGGCCATCAGCTCGAGCACCGCACAGTCGCCGATCGGCCCTTCCCGCCAGATGTACAGCCGCATCGTGATCGGATTGCCCGGCGTGTATCGCTGCGGAACCGGTGCGTCGTATGCAACGACCGGCTTGGCGAGTTCGCAATTGCCAAGATACGGATCGAGCGTGCGCTCGGGCTGCAACACGACGCCCTTCGCGTTCAACTCTTCGTAGGACTTGGCGGGAATCGTGAAGAACTCATCGATGTACACGCTGTTGAACAGCGTCGGACCGGCGGGACCTTCGGGGCCCTGGGGACCAGCCGAACCCGATGGGCCTTCCGGACCTTCGGGGCCCACGGGACCTTGTGGTCCAGTCGGACCCTGTGGGCCGGTGGGACCCTGCGGTCCCTGCTCGCCGTCGCTCACGGTGACGGACGTACCGTCATCGCAGGAGATGGTCTTGGTGCCGTCGCCGTTGTCCACGACGGTGCAGGAGCTTCCCGGGGTGCCGTTCTCAATCGTGGCCGTCGTGGTTTCGCCGTTCTGGAGGCATGTTATGGTAACGGTACCGTCTCCGTTGTCCTCGACCGTGCAACCGGCGGGCAGGGGCTGGCCGGTACCTCCCTGATCGCCTTGTCCGCCGAGCAGCGCGATCGCCAAAGAGCCGAATCCAAACAGAAGGTCCCGCCCCCAATCCTGCATACCGAGAAAACCCGCACCCGCATCGCAACCTATGATCGCGAGGCCGGGCATGCTCATCAGCCCCGCAGCCAAAAGGCTGCAGATCAATCCGCCCTTGAACGTCCGCGTCCGTTTCATGCTTTTCTGACTCCTTTAGCGTGCGCGCTCATCAAATGTCAGTGTCTGTCACCAAACAGCTACACTCCGCCGGCGCACCGACGGCGCGACTTGCTGAGGGATATTTGTCGGGCATGTGTGGCGCGAGTGACCGCGGGGCGGGTTGCTGCGCATGCAGCACAGCTTTCCCCTCTCCGACGGAATCACGGCCGAATCGCGACATGCGATCGCCTGCTCTTCCCCCCTTTCCGTCCAATTCACATGTCATCGCAGGCGGACTTGTCACACAACTCGCTCGTGCCCTGCGACAATCGATGCTAACTCCTCGCCGAAGTGAATGTCAAGGCTGGCGCGCAATACGGTGCCCCGCTTTCCTATCTTCTCCATAGTCCGAGGGGCCGAAATCCTGCGGAGTGCACGCCCATCCCTCCTCGACGAAATGCGAACAGCGGCGCCAATGTTCCGATAAACAAAGGGAACCCCGCGCCACAGCCGCCCCGCGTCGGAGAGGAAATCGCGCACCCGTCTGCGCCGACGGTTGAGCCCTGCGGCGTATCCGCACAGGCATCGGCGCTGTCGGGAACGCCGTCGCCATCGCTGTCCGGCAGGGGGCAGTCGTCCGGCATACCATCGCCGTTGGAATCGGTTTCGCACTCGTCAGGGATGCCATTCGGTTGGCAGTCGTCGCTGCGGCCATCGGTGATGTCGCACACATCGGGCCGATCGTTGGCGTTGCAGTCGGCGGCCGCGCCGGTCGCAATCTCGCACACATCAAGTACGCCGTTATGGTCGCAGTCCGGGATGCCGTCCGCGATGTCGCACTGGTCCGGCGCTCCGTTGCCGTTGCAGTCCGTGCTGCTGCCCGCGGCGATGTCGCAGTCGTCCGGCACGCCGTTGCCGTCGCAATCATACTCGCACTCGTCGGGCACCTGATTGGCGTTGCAGTCACGGCTGGAGCCCGCAGCCAGATCACATTCGTCGAGCCGCCCGTTCGTGTTGCAGTCCGCCGGCTGCCCGGCCTCGAGCGCAAACGCCAGCTCGACGTCGCTCGCGGCGCTCCAGGTCCGACCGGGAGCCGTGCTCGAGAACGCCGCTCCCACGATGCCGCCGGCGGACGACAGTTCGCCCGCGTCCCAGACAAATGTCTCCTCGCTGTCTGTCGTGCGATCGAAGACTTCCATGAACCAGCGACCCCTGCCCAACGCCACCGGCGGATCGAGCGTCAGGTCGTACGACCATTGCTCGATGCCGTCGAGATCCGATTGTCCCGTCTGCTCGCGTTGGGCGTCCGGGAGGCGCACGGCCACCGCCCGGCTCGGCAGACCGTTGCGAATGCTGCGGAAGATGACCGCGAACGAATCGCTCAAGTCGGTATCATCGCCGGGGTAGTAACCACCCCAGATACGGACGGTGGCGAGCAGTCGCGGTTGATCCAGCGTGAAGTTCGCAGCCATGCTCTGTTGAGTCGCGGGTGAGCAAACCTGGCAATCGCTGTCGGCAAAGACGCCGTTCGTAAACAGAGGCGGCTGTTCGAACACGCGTTCGAGATCGCGCAAGCCGGTTTCGCACTCGTCGGGCCGGCCGTTGCCGTTGCAGTCAGTGCTCGATCGCGAAGCAATGTCGCAAGCGTCCGGGACCGCGTTTTCGTTGCAGTCCTCCGCACTGCCCGCCGCAATTTCACACTTGTCGAGCAATTCGTTGGCGTCGCAGTCGGCGGCCCCCGATGCCAGATCGCACGCGTCCGCGACGCCGTTGGTGTCGCAGTCCGGCTGGCATTCGTCCGGCACCTGGTTGCCGTCGCAATCCGGACTCGAACCGGAAGCGATTTCGCATTCATCCGGCAGGCCGGTGGTGTTGCAGTCGAAGCTGGTCGCGCCGGCCAGGTCCACGGCGTCGTCGATACCATTGCTGTTGCAATCCACCAGCACTGGTTGCGCCTCAGGAAGCTCCTGCGCCGCGGCGCCGCTGCACGCTATCGCGATCAGCGCGACGGCAATTCGACAACGCGGGAAGAAGGAAGTGTACATGGGGCAGATCGCCGCTCGCGCCGGCGGCGCCGACTTTCTATCGGCCTGCACCGCCGCGGAGCTCAGACGTCCAGGTTCTTTGCATCGATCGCATTCTCTTCGATGAACCGCCGGCGTTCCTCGACGTTGTCCCCCATCAACACGTGGAACATCCGGTCAGCTTCCTGCGCAGAGATTGCATATTGCTCGGCGTCGTCAGGATCGTCGGCGATGGTGACGCGCAGGAGCGTCCGTCGCTCGGGATCCATCGTCGTCTCCCAGAGCTGATCGGCATTCATCTCTCCCAGACCCTTGAACCGCTTGATTTGCAGCCCCTCGGCCCCGAGCTTGCGAACGCCGACCAGCACGTCCGCCAGGTTGTCCAGCTCCATCGGCTCGTGCTCGCCCTGGCGCAGCAGGAACTTCGCAGGCGGCAGCTCGCCGGTGACCATTTCCTCGCGAACGAGAAACAGATCCTCGACCGAAAGTCCAAGCGATCCGAGCCGGCGGAACAGCTCGTCCAGCCTGCGGCACTCGGAAAGTTCGTAGCGCACGATGTTGCATTCCGAAGCGTCCTCTTCCGCCTCCGGCGCGCCGTTGCCGTTGACGCTGGCCACGCGGATGTGCCGCGCCTCGACCACGTCCACGCGATCGAACTGCCCCAGCAGGCTCGCCTTGTATCTGGCCAGGTCGGCGTCGGTGTGGAAGAACTCGCGTTCGGGAAGCGACTCATCCGGCTTGTGCACGTCGGCCAGGATGGTCGGCAGTCGGCCTTCGCTGTCCCGGTGACTGCGGACGAAATCCTCGAAATCGATGCCGCGGCGGCCCAGCACGCGGCGCTTCTCGTCGATCGCATCGAGGACGGCCAGCAATTCGCCGAGCTCGCCGGACTCGATCAGTCGCTCCTGGCCGTTCGGCGTGTCGCGGACGATGAGCACCGTGTCATGCAGGCCCAGCTCGCTCAGCTTGGTGTTGAGCAGCCGGTCGTTGATCACGTATTCCTCGCGCTTGCCGCGCCGCACTTCGTAGAGCGGAGGCTGGGCGATGTACACGCGCCCGTCCTCGATCAGGGGCCGCATGTGCCGGAACAGGAACGTCAGCAGCAGGGTGCGAATGTGGCTGCCGTCCACGTCGGCGTCGGTCATGATCACGATCTTGTCGTAGCGGCGCTTGGTAACATCGAAGTCCTCGCTGCCGATGCCGCAGCCGACGGAGTGAATGATCTTCGTGATCTCCTCGTGCGACAGCATCTTGTCGACACGGGCCTTCTCGACATTGAGGATCTTGCCCTTGAGCGGGAGGATCGCCTGCGAGTACGAGTCGCGTCCCTGCTTGGCGATGCCGCCCGCCGAATCGCCCTCGACCAGGAACAGCTCGGCCTCTTCGGCGTTCTTGCTGCGGCAGTCCCACAGCTTGCCGGGCAGACCGGCGCTGCTCAGCACGCTCTTGCGCGCCAGTTCGCGCGCTTTGCGGGCCGCTTCCCGCGCCTGCGCCGCGCTGATGCCCTTTTCGACGATGCGTTTTGCGTCAGCGGGGTTCTCTTCCAGGAAGTTCCGCAGCCGCTCGTTGACCATCTGCTGGACGAATGTTTCCACTTCCGGGTTCAGCAGGCGCACCTTGGTTTGCGATTCGAACTGGGGGTTCGGCACCTTCACG
>JBECKQ010000266.1:0-8543 GCA_040235375.1 Phycisphaerae bacterium
GATTTCGCCAGAACGTCGGTCTGCCCGCCCGATCCACCGGCCCTGATCATGTCGAGCCAGAAATCAGTCGCGAGATCCCACTCGCCAGGATCGCCATCGACTGTCGCAGAGCCCGTCGAGCTGTGGAATTCCCCCGTCTCCGCGCAGTAGTCACACAGCGGCGCCCCGTTGGTGAACATCGTTCCGGCCTTCAGGTCGGAGGACCGGCCGTGGGCGGAAGCGATCAGCGTCATGCCCTCGGCGTCCACCGGGGTTTCGTAATACAACACGAAGCCGCCCGACCCGTCCGTGGAACCAGGCAACGGCAGGTAGTCTGCCGCCGGCGTGATCGTACCGGTGTTGGGGTCCAGAGCGTCGATGGACAGGTCGACCTGCTCTCCCGCCCCGAAGTTCGCGCCGGTCAGCACGGCAATCTCACCCGGGGTGTAGTCGGCCTTGTCGGAGACCAGTGTGGCCCCCGGGGTGTCGGACGCGGGGAGCTGTGTCGCTCCCGCTGGTGTGGCGGAGCTGGAGACCGGATCGGCCCCGAACGCCGGGGCGGTTGCCGCGACCGCCCAGGCTACCATCAATACGCACGTACACAATCGGTTGGACATAATAGTTCTCCTCAACTTTGTCCCAGGACGAATGAACTCTTTATCTAGAACACTAGAACAACTGCGCGTCGTTCCTTCCTCGTTATCCGCGCACATCCTGCGCGCGGCCCAAATCGATCGCTGAACGAGATAGAAAAAGCGGCGATTCAGCCCTGCCCACCGGCCCGCGTGGAGCAAATCGCCTAACTGTCGGGCCCCTCCCTCGGGGACTAAAGCGTCCACCGGCACACAATCCTTCCCGGCCGCGCCGTCCCTGCCGATACCGATTCCGGTCGAGAGCCTCCTTGTCTTACGGCCTCTGGCCGGACGCCCGCTGCCAAGCGGGCGCCCGCAATTCGAAATTGATCGTCAAGGGTCGTCGGTCTACGATAGTGAGGTCCCGCCGGGCCGGGATCTCCCGCCCTCGGGATCACCGAGCCGACCAGTCCCAGTTCCCCCAAGGATCAGGCTGGTCGGCTCCCCTTTTGACGTATCATCTCTGCAGCACTGACGAGTCATCTCGACCAGGCTGCACTTTACACGTCGAGTACAAACTGCTTTTTGACATCCACTTCGCTGGTCAGATCTGCCTGATCGACGGATATGCGATCAGCATGCATCCAACCCCTCCATGCTTGCGCCTGAGAGCAATGTCGCAACTGTGCAACGCGGCGATCCGCATCGGCAGCCGGCCTCTGCCCTCAACACCTCGCCGCTTTGTTGTTGCAACCCGTCGCTGAGTAAGCACCGGAAGTGGCTCGATGTTGAGGGACAGTCTAGCAGAAACGTGGGGACCGCATCAAGGGGCAATTTCGGGTTAGAAGTAATCACGTGCCCCAGTACGGTGGGGGAGGCTGCCCGATAAAGCAGGACTTGCGCTTGCACCCTGACACGAGGGTTTTCCCTTAGATGGATAGCTGGTTTCCCCAGCGAGCCACTGCATCGTGGAAGGGAACCACAGTGCCCAAAGGTGGCACAGTACCGACCAGTCGGCCCACGAACGCTTCGCCGTCGACCCTTGTGCGACAAGCTCGCGCTGCGGGAAAAGCGTCCCGCATCACCGATAACCTGAGGGCCACCCGATACGCGGCCGGCGTCCCCAGCCTGACCTACATTGGCAGACGGTCCGATAACAGGCGCGGTGGGCTGGGCACCTTGGGGTAACGCGGAGCTGGAGGTCAGGACAGCGGCAGAGCCGTTCGACCGTCGAAATGGCTGCCGGGGCATAGATCCGGCGCCCGATGTCTGCGATGTGCCGCCGCCGGCACTGACGGTGTTCGCGAAGGAGAGAAAAAGGCGGCGCCGCCGACGTGGAGGTCGGCGGCGCCGCCCGGAAGGAATCTGCGCAATTACTTTACGCGGTTATCACCAGAAAGCGGAGACTGAGGTTGTGACGGCTGGATCGCCGGCCCGTCGATCGGAGTCACGGGTCGTACGGACGGTTTGTCGCCGACCTGGGGCGGTAACGCGGTCGGGTTTCCGACGAAGTCGCGGTAGCAGAGCAGCCAGTACTGATAGTCCACCGCGGTGATGCAGTCGTCATCGTCGAAATCGGCGCCCGGAAGATACTTCGGATCGCCCAGGCACGTGCCGTACGTGTCCAGGAACATGTAGTAATCGTCGACGTCGATATCCAGATCGCCGTCCAGATCCGCGGCCAGGCAGGCCACGTCGAGCTCGATCGGTGAATCGCAGTAGTTGCCCGCGCAGTCGGTGACTCGGACGGTACCGCTGCCGTCCAGGTTCAGATCGATCAGCTCGACGAGGTAACGCACAATCGCGTCACCCGGCATGAACGCGGGATCGACCGTGAGCGTTACGTTGTCGCTGCCGGGCAGCAGCTCGACGGAACAGATGCCCATGTCGTTGAGCAGGCTGTCCTCGGCGCGCCCGTCGTAGCTCGGCGGGAAGGTGTCCGACTCGATCAGCAGCGACCAGCTGTCGAACGTTCCGTGGTAGTTGGCGGCGTCATCGACAACCTGGAGGGTGTACGTTCCGCTGGCCGGCGCGCCGTCGAGGGCGAAGAGGGCGGGACCGCCTTCCGGCTGGAACGAGCCAGTGAAGGGCCCTGCAGAGAAGCTATCGGGTATCGGCGCCGCGGCTTCGTCATCGAGCGTCGTATCGATGAAGTCATTCGCGGTGCTGCCGATATCGGAGAACAACGCGATCAACGTCGGACTGATCAGCGTCATGTCGATGTCGTCGTCAAACGGGTGCGTGATGTTGAACGTCAGGTCGACGTCGGTGATCACGTCCGTGTCGGCAACGACGATGTCCGTGGTGATCCCAGCCACATTGGCATCGGGCAACTCAAGCGAGACGTCCCCGCTGAAGTACCGCACTTTGTTGGCGACCACGCCGGTGCAGACCGGTGGGACCGCATCGATGTCCACGAGGATGTAGGCCCGCTGCCCGCACGAATCCTCGACGCGGACATAGCCGCGGCCGTTGGTTCCGATGTTGGCCAGGCCGACGACGAAGTCGACGCTGCCCGCACCACCCGGAGGATCCGGCGTCACCGAAACCAGTTCGAGATTGTACGCGTAGGGCGCCAGTTCCACGCTGGCAATGCCCGAATCGCCCGCCTGGTTATCCGTCGCGGTGCCCTCGAACTCGGTGGTCGCCATGTTCAGTGCCCCGGTAACCATCGGCGGATTGGGATCGGCGATTGGATTGAGCGCGATCGGCACGGACGTCACGTTGCCGGCGCAGTCCGTGATGTCCAGCGTACCGTTGCCCGGCACCATCGGATCGACCAGTTCGACTCGGTAGTCGACGACCTCGTCACCGGGCGTGAACGACGCGACCACGGCCAGATTCGTGGCTCCGGCCTGAAGGTCGATCGAGCAGACGCCCGACTCCGGCGACCGCTCGATGGCCTGACCTACGTATCGCTCGGGACCGCAGGGGTTCTTCAGGGTGAGCGCCCAGCGCCGGAAGATGTTGTCGGAGCTGCTCAACTCGCGCGTGTCGGCGACGAGCAGGTCCCAGGCTCCGGAGGAGTCGTCGTTGGCGAGCTTGAAGAGCATGTTGTCGCGGTCGTCGGTATCGATGCCGTCGCCGAAGTACTCGCCGCGGCCGTCCGGCTGGCGCCTGCCGAGCGTTGCAATGGACCCCAGCGCCGGCTCCATGTGGATGTCGTCGGCCTGGGGGGCGTCGTCGTCGAGGTCGATGTCAAAGCTGTTCTTGGTGTTGCCGGCACCGGCCCGCTCATCCATGCCGATCCGGTTGACCAGCGAGGCAAACTCGCCGTTGTGCGTGAGTTTCGCCGCGATGCGTCCCTGGTTCTCGGAGTCGACCATCAGAGCCACCTCGACCTCGCCCACCTGGAAGGAGTCCGGCACGTTGATGGTCGAGACGACGCCGTTGAAGTCGTACTCCGGCACGATCTCCTGCACCTCTTTCTTGAAGGTGAGGTCGGTTGTCACCCCGCCCGTATTGGCCGGGCCGGTCGTGTCGACCAGGCCATTGAGGTTGATCGCGCTCGTGCAGGTATTGTTCTGCAGGTCGGTGACCGTGATCATTCCGCTGCCGGACATGGTCGAGTCGATCAGCGAAACGGTGTAGTCGACGACCTTGTCGCCCGGGGCGAAAGAGCCCGGCAGGTCGAGCTGGACGTTGGAGGCGCCGCTCAGCACGATCGACTGGATGCCCTCCTCGTCGGTCGCGGTTCCTGCGAACCGCTGCGGGCCGGCAAACGTGGCATCCACGTTGAGCGTCCACCGAACCAGCGTGGCGCCGAAGTCTGCGGATGACGAGTCGTCCACGACGTTCAGCTTCCATTCTCCCTGGGCCTGTTCGCCGTCGAGCTTGGCCAAGCCGGCGGGATCCTCGGGGAGCCACGTCCCCGTCCACGGCGCGTCTGAGCTGAGGAACGACATGATCTCGTCGGCGGTGTCGTCAAACGTGGCGTCTATCACGTCGATGCCGAGACTGCTCATGCGATCCGTGACCAGTTCCACCGGCGTGCCGGACGGGCTCACCAGGTACATGTCGATGTCGCCCGGATCGAGCGTGTTGACCGTCACCGTGACGGTGACATTGGTGACCAGGCCGGCGTCGGCGACCTCGATGATCCCGTTGGTGCCGGCAAGCGTGTTGTCGGGAACGTGAATGGGATCGTGCAGGCTGTCCAGGTTGCGGCTGGATACGTTAAGCCCGTCACACACCGGTGCGCTCACGTCGATGGTGACGATCTCACACGCGGTGTTACCGGCACAATCGGTGACCAGCAGTTTGGCTGTACCATTCGAATTGGTGTCCACCAACTCGATATCGAACGAAACGAGGCCGTCGCCGGATGTGTAGCTGAGATTCGCAAGCTGGAGGTTGTCGTTGTTGAACAATTGAACGTTGCAGATGCCGCTGTCACCCGCCTGGTTGTCGGCGGCGTCCACGTTGATGATGTCGTTGGCGTAGTCCGGCGTCTGCGTGATGACCGGATCGGCCTCTTCCGTGAGCGCCGGCGCCGCATTGTTCAGGAAGATCGCCAGGTTATATGTCTCCGTCGGCCCCACCTGGGATGCGCTGCTTTGCGGCCCGACCTCTACATAGTACGTGCCGGTATGGCGTGCCGTGAAGAATGCCGCCTGGGCAGGGTAGTCGGGCGGGCTCTGCACCGTGTTCGAATCGCTCACGTCGCTGAGCAGCACGTCGCCGTCGGGATCATAAACCACGAGCTTGCCGTGAAACGCGTTGGGATCGGTGTTGGCAGAGTCGAAACCGGTCGAATCGCGCTCCGGATCACCGTCGAAGCCGATGAACACGCGGTCACCGATTGTCGCCTCGAATTTGAAAACGTCGAGATCTTCAACAGTGTCGATCACGCCGCTGTAGTAGTGCTTGCCCGAGTAGTCGGCGGACGCGAACGTGCCATTCGGCTCGCACTCCGCCAGCGGGCTGCGGGTGGCCGGCTCCACGCCGACGTGGAACCGATAGCGATCGACCGTGCCGGTATCGCTCTGGTCGGTGACCTCCAGATAGTGCGTGCCGTTGGTGGTCATCTGCGCCCCGGCGATCGTGGGAGCGGTGGTACTGTAGATGTAGTAGAGATCATTGATCGGCGAATTGATGCCGTCGCCGTCCTCGTCGTCGAACTCGATCAGGCTCCCGGCCGGATCAAGGAAGGCAAGATCGGTGTCCAGATAACTGTTGGCGGAACCGCCGTTGTTGACCCAGCAGTAGACGCGGTCGCCCGCCTGGCCGGTGACGGCCCAGTAGTCGACGTCCACGGGTCCGACGAGCTGGCCACCGGTGAGCGGCGTCGTGATGGGCGTTGCATCGATGATGCTGTCGTTGGGCTCGATTTCGTTGACTTCGTAGTTGTATGCGTCGTCCACGATGAGGGCATACGGCCCGCTGTTGGCAGTCGTGCTGCCGTTGTCCACGAAGATGTAATAGTCCTTGCCGGCCTGTAATGTCACGACGACGAATTCGTGCTTGCCGCCGCTGGTTCCACCGGTGCTGTGGTTCGACGCGCCCAGACACGAGAACGGGAAGACGCCGGGGCATGAGTCCATCACGTAGATGACGCCGTCGAATCCGCTGGACACCAGCTCGACCGCATAGTCACCGTCAGCGGGCGGCACGTAGTGATAGACATGGTCAATGCCCGGCGCGGTGGTTGGCGTCGTGCCTGAAACGGCGCACCGGCCCGTCCCCTGCGTGAAGGTGTAATCAGCGGAAGCACCGTCGATGTCGTTCAGCACGACCGACGGCAGCACCGCGGGCAAATCCATCACGGACGCGCAAGTGTCCGGGTTCGTCGCCGCGAGGATGTCTACGATCAGGGTGAAGGGGAAGTTGTCGCGAGTCGTGGCGTTGTAGTCCACACCAATGATGTAGGTCTGGCCACCTGTCAAGGCTGCGTCGAAGCTGACGGGACGGGCGCTGCTCGGCGCCCGCGCGCCGGCGAATATGTTCATGCTGATGTCGGCGATGTAGATCGTGAACTGCCGATCGGAGGATCGCAACGGCGCACGCAGCCACGGATGCAAGTGAATCCGGTAGGTATCGGTGACCGCGGGCGTGAAACTGTAGAACACGTCCGGGCCGTCAACATCCTCTGCCAGCCCCCCGAGACCGGTGGTGCTGATGTCGTTGTTCGCCTGGATGGTGGTGCCTTCCACGTAAATCGGCACGTTCGGACCAATTACCTGCGCACTGGCGACCGTATCATTCGCGGGGACAGGCGGCAGCGCAATTGCGGCCGACACGCTGAGCAACACGCTGAGTGTCATCGCCAACAGGTAAAATGGTGGCCGCCATGCCGGCCGCTGTCTTGTTTGCAGGTCTGACATGCCTGGTACTCCTGAATAGCTCCTAAAGGAACGCCCGGGGTCTGAGTAATGCGCCGCGTAGGGCAAGTTCAGGCGAGGCAACAGTTTCTCCTTCGCCGACTGCCTGTTTTTAACTCGATTCGGTTCGCCCACCCGCATCTGGGCGACGGCAGGGATGGCGTGGAAACGACCGCTAGGTCTCTGCCAAATGGAGTTGATGCTTCTCGCGCCTCCCCTTGCGCTTCGGTTCCTGCCGTTTCGCGCCGAACGGCTCCGGAATCCGGCCATCTGGCGCGCACGGCATGAAGCCGAAACCTTCAGCTTCTACCCTCGCCCGGAGAACTTCAATTCGTTTGTCTACCCGATTCGCTTGCCCGGAGTCAAGATGCTTCCTCGTCCAATCCCGAGGACGGCCCTGCCACTGAGTGCGAAGGAGCCGTTCGGGCGCGTCGGTGACGACGCGTAAGAGCTTCCTGCCAAAGAAGTTGAGGGTTTTTGGGCAATGGCGGAAGGTCTGCCGGCCGCCGCGCGTGATTTACCCGCGCGGGCCGCTCGGTTTATGCCGGCGACGTTCGGTTCAGCCCGGGAAGAGGCGCGAATTCGGTGGCAGGAACATGCGATGAGTGTTGCAATCGCCGGCTCGATTTCAGATGATCGTAGATCAGTTGTGTCGCAGGGGAACCCGGGGACCTGGGCGTTTGGTTTGCGCCATCGCGCTTGTTCAGGGGCGCCGGACGGCGACGCAGCATCCGAGACTACGGGGAAGCCGACGCCGCAAACGAACCGGAACTTTCACTCAAAGAACATGGAGAGCCCGCCGTGACTGTTCAACCGTCTCGACGAAGTATCGGTCTGCGCCAAGTGCTGGTCTGCATCGCGGCCATCGCGGCGAACTCAGTCTTCGCCGACACAAACCAGAACGAAGGCGTGGCGCAGCGCGCCGCGCTTGGTGAGCAACCCGGCTTCTTCTACGACCTTCGCGGAAAACGGCAGGTCGTAGAGGCGGACGATCAATTCCTCGTGCGATTCAAATCGCCGATGCGGGGATCCACTGACGCGAGCGGCCGGCCGACTGGGCTGCCCGCCGCTGTGATTCCGGTCGATCTGCCCGCGTCCGCCCGACAGCTCGAGACGCGCCTGGCGCGTCGCGACTTCTTCGTCGTGCGCGGCGTCGATCGTGCGACGGCCGAGAGCCTGCCGGGCGTCGGTTACGCGCTGCCGTTGCTCTACCGGCCGGGCGTGCCGACGCCCATCTATCAAACTGCGGATATCGTGCTGCGTGCTCGCGAAGGCGTTGATAAGGCGAGCCTGACGGCGCTTGCCGAATCGCTCGGCTGCGACATTCGGTCCGCATCGCGTGGTACGCGCCGGTATATCCTGACGGTGCGCGACGTGCGTACGACGCAGCCCCTCGCCGTCGCCAACCTCCTGCACGAAATGAAGAATGTGGCCGAGTATGCCCACCCGGATTTCTTCCTGCCAAAGGTCGCATACACCCCGCCGGTGATCAATGATCCCTATTATCTCAGCCTCCAGTGGCACCTTGACGGCGACGTGAATAAGGGCGCCGATCCCAACAGCGACATCAACGCGGAAACGGCATGGGACACCGACAACGGTCCCAACGCCCAGGGCGTCTCCACGGTCCGCGTCTCCATCCTCGACGAGTGTGTCGAAAGGGACCATCCCG
>JBECKQ010000257.1:0-8320 GCA_040235375.1 Phycisphaerae bacterium
TCGGCGTCGGCGCTGACGATCTCGACCGTCTTGCCGCTCATGGTGGTGATGATGTCGTCCGGGCGGTAGGCGTTGCCGGCGATCATGTTCTCCGCCGCGGCGATGAGGCCGACGACGGGCGTCTTCGCCTTGCACGCCGCCAGGGCCAGCATGGCACCGACGACGGTCATGCCGCCGCACTTGTCGTACTTCATGCCGAGGATGCTGGCCTGCGGCTTGATCGAGTAGCCGCCGGTGTCGAAGGTGATCGCCTTGCCGACGAGGATGACCGGCTTGGTCTTCGAGCCCGGCTTGACGTTGTACTCGAGCACGATCAGCCGCGGCGGCGTGGCGCTGCCCCGCCCGACGGCCAGGATGCCGCCCATCTTCAGGTTGGCCATCTGCTTCTCGTCGAGGACGGTGCACTTGAGGCCCGACTTCGACGCGATCATTCGCACGCGCCTGGCGAGGGTGACGGGGTTGATGACGTTCGGCGGCTCGTGGGCGAGTTCGCGAGCGGTGATCGTGCCGCCGCAAATCCGCTCCACCTCGTCGAGCCGCTTCTTCAACGAAGTCGCTGGTCCGGACGTGAGGAGGTCCACGGCCAGCGACGGCGACTTCTCGTTCTCCGTCTTGTGCTGCTTGAACTCGAATGCACCGAGCAGCAAGCCCTCGGCCAGCGCGACGGCCGAGTCGGTCTTGGCGACGCTCTTGTTGGAGAATACCTCGACGCCGGCCTTGGCCGCCTTGTTCGCCCGCATCCAGCCGGCCACCGCCCCGCCGGCCTTGCGCACGCCATCGATCTCGATCTTCTCTTTTTCGCCGAGGGAGACGAAGACCCGCGTTTCGCCCTTGCCACTCGGGGCGACCGTGACGGCCGACCCTACTGCGCTCGGCAGCGTCAGCCCCTTCGGCAACCCGTCGGCGGCATCGGACGGCCGCATCAAGAACCGGATCGGGCCATGCCACTTATCGGACGGCGTAATCTTCAGTTTCATGAGCTTCACTGGTCCCTTAATCGCGAGCCACGTGCCAGGTCAGGTATTTCCGGACCGCATCGTAAGCGGCGCTCCGGCTGGCAGCAAACGGACAGGCGGGAGGCTGAAGGCAGAAGGCAGGAGGCGAAAGGACGGCGGGGCGTCTACCGCACGCGGAACGCGGCGATTATGAGAACCCCCACGCGAGTGGGGGTGCGAGCGCCAGCAATACTCGCTACGCCGTCACGCTTGGGCACGGTCAACGACTCTCGGCCCCGGACTGGCGTCCGGGGTCCTGAGGGTTGCCGCCGTCGCCGCGTTGCGTGGCGGCATCAGAAGTCCCGCGGTCGCGATGCCGCAGGGCAACACCCAGCGCACACCGACGATCGCCGGACGCGGGGATCGTACGGACTTGACGGCACGCCCATCGGCCGGAAAACCGTTTTCCGCGGACATTCGTTCCGGAACGACCGCTCGGATGCGTACAATGGCATTGACCGTGCAGCCAGGCTCCGGTGTGCTGCGGCGTCCGCGCAGGGCTTATGGGAAGGAAGAGAATGCTACGCCGGCTCATCGCGATTTGTGCCGTTGTCGCCGTGCTTTCCGTGTTATCGGGATGCGCTTCGTCGCATTGCCGGCGGTCGCTCGAGCCGCTGCACGCCACCCTGCTGTTTGACCGGTTGCCTGGCTTCCCCAGCGCCAGCTACATCATCCACAGCCAGGACTGGCCGTCGACGGTCTCCGGCTACCGCGCGCCGGAGGTCATCTTCTATCGCGAGTCGATCTATGATCAGCAGGGCGGCTGGTCGTTCAACCCGAACTACTACTACCGCCGGTTCCAGATGGAGAAGTACGGCGAAGCGGTACGCTGAATAACCGTGCACGATTAGTGGCCAACGGGATGATTGGCGGGCAGAGCCCGCCCTACAAGCTCACCGTGAATTGGTGACGGCGAAGGACAGGTTGTCGCCTCCTCCGCTCCCTTACGGTCGCGGCTCGGACCGGCATACGCCGACCGAATCAGCAACGATGCATGCGCGCGTTGCCGCCGATCTTCAGTTATTCAGCGCAGCTCCTCGTTCGTCGACGCGGCCGTTGATTGCGCACGGTGATTTAGCGCCGGCTGCATTACGCAGGATCGAGGCCCTTGACGAATTCCTCGGTTTCCTCCTCCGGCGGGAGCTTTCCGTAGCGTTTTCGCTCGCGGAAGATACGGATGGCGAGATACACGATCGGCAGGATGCCGCCGACGATGAACAGCGCGTCGCCCGGGAGGCGCAACCACTCGAGGACCCGAATGGCGCCGCCCTGGAAGAAGACCGCTTCCCGCGCATGGACGTAGCCGGCGTGGGCGGCGTGATAGAACTGGATCGCGCCGATGGGAAACAGGTTTACAAACAGCATCCACGCCAGGCCGATGTTCAGGCTCCAGAAGGAGAACTTCATCGCCCGCTCGCTGCCGCGGTCGCGCGGAATGAAGTAGCGGGCGACGAACATGAAGAAGCCGACGGCCAGCATGCCGTAGACGCCCATCATCGCCCCGTGCCCGTGGTTCGCGGTGAACTGGGTGCCGATCTCGTAGTAACTCACGATGGGCAGGTTGATCAAAAAGCCGAACACGCCCGCGCCGAGGAAATTCCAGAAGCCCACGGCGATGAGGAAGAGCACCGCCCATTTGTGCGGGAACGTCTCGCTGCTCACGTCGAAGACGGATCCCTTCGGCCTGCGGCTGCCCAATCGCATGAAACGCCAGGCCTCATAGGTCAGCAGCACGAGGGGCACCACCTCCATCGCGGAAAAGAACGCGCCGAAGGCCATGAAGAACGCCGGCGCCCCGCTGAAGTAGAGATGGTGCATCGTGCCGATGACGCCACCGATGGAGTACAGGATCACATCCAGGTAGATGACGCGCGTCGCGGTCGTCACGCGCACGACGCGCAGCAGGACGAAGATGTACGCAACCATGATCGTGGTGAAGAGCTCGAGGAAATCCTCCACCCACAGGTGCACGACCCAGAATCGCCAGAAGTCGGCCACGGAGAAGTTCACGACCTTTCCGAACACCATGCCCGCCGCGTAGAAGAGCGGAATCGCCACGGCGCTGTACATGAACAGCCACGGCATGTTGCCGGGATGCTCGGTCCGCAGGCGCGACCAGAGCCCGCGGATCAGGATCACCAGCCACAGCACCATGCCGACGGTAAGAAGAATCTGCCACAAGCGGCCGAGATCAATGTACTCCCAGCCCTGCGCTCCGATCCAGAACCACGGTCCCTGCACGGTGATGTAGTTGTGCAGGCTGGCCGCTTCCCCCAGCAGACTGCCGACGACGACGAGCACCAGCGCCGCGAACAGGAGAATCGCCAGCTTGGCCTGGTGCTTCGGCTCGCGTCGGGCAATCATCGGGGCGATGAAGATCCCCATCGCCAGGTAGGCGGACGCGATGAAGAAGATCGCCAGTTGCAGATGCCACATGCGCGTGAGGTTGTATGGAAACCACCTGGCGAGATTGATCCCGTAGAAGCCGGCCGGCTCGACGTGATAGTGGGCGTTCGCCCCGCCCAGCAGCCCCTGGCACAGAAACAGGCCAGCCACCACGAGAAAGTACCAGGCCGTCGCCCGCTGCGCCGGAGTCAGCCGCACCTGGTCCGGCGCTCGAAACATCAGGCTTTGCCCGGCCACTTCCTCTTCCGCGCGATGCCAGCCGAGAACGTCGTACCGGCCGAAGACGAAGAACACGATGCCGATGCCACCGAGCAGCGCGATCAGGCTGAAGACGCTCCACAACAGGGCGTCGGCCGTCGGCCGGTTGCCTGCCAGCGGAGCGGACGGCCAGTTGTTCGTGTACGAGTAATCGGTGCCCGGTCTCTGCGTCGTCGCGACCCACGCGGCCCACGAGAAGTAGGCCGTCAGGTCGTGCAGTTCCTTTGCGTCGGAGATATGCGGGCGCTGCAGTCCTTTCTGCTGCTCGGGGGGGCCGAACCAGTCCGCGTAGAACCCCTGCATCTTCTCGAACGCATGGACCTGTGCCGCGGTGTAGGTGAGCGTCTTCGTTTGCGCGTCGTATTGGTTGGCCTTGAATTCGCTGGTGACGCGTGCCCGGTCGTCCGGCGTGGGCTCACCGTTGCCCGCGTAATGGGCGAGCATCGCCTCGCCGCCACGTTGAATGTACTGAGCGGTGAAATCCGGCCCGAGGTACGCGCCGTGGCCGAAGAGCGTGCCGAACTGCATAAGGCCGTACTGCTGGAAGAGGTGCTGCCCGGCCATCACGTCTTTCGCCGTGAACAGCGTCTTGCCGTCCGGCCCGACGACGCGGTCCGGGATCGGCGGATGGTCCGCGGCGATCCTGACGGCAAGGAAGCCGAGGACGCTGAATCCGAAGACAAACGTCACGATCGCCGTGATGGCCCAGCGGGGCGAAATGTCCATCGGCTTGCGTGGCATGACGGCCCTCCCGTTTGCTCGGCGGTCTGAGTTGGCAATCGACCTCGAGGCGGAATCCCGAAAGTAGCACTCGTGTCTGGGGCGTCAAATGTGCAATCCTGGGCGATTCGTCCCAGCCGCAATTCAACGTCACGCGGAGGGCTTTCCGACCGGTGGGGGCGTGCCGGCGGACGCCGGAGATGGCTGCTCCCGGGCCGACCGGGAGGCGCCAGGCAGGCCGTCTGGCCCCGCCCCGACAAAGTCTTGATGGCGTCAACGCTTTGCTGTAGAATGACTTGTGTCAATTCGGGGGCTGTCGGCGACCTGTGAGTCACCGCTCCGTGCCGGGTGCCGAGCGAACGGTCACACCGGCGGCGATGTTCCGGCTGACAGCCATGTCGCGGCGGTCTCCGGCGGTCGGGGTCGGAGGTAGGATACCGTGGAGTTGAGCAATGGGAACGGTTACCAAGAAAGAGCTTATCGACCGCATCGCCGATCAGACCGATGTGAAGCGCGTCGTCGCCAAACGAATTATCCAGGGGTTCCTCGACGAGATCGTATCCGAGCTGGCCAACGGTAACCGCTTGGAGTTCAGAGACTTCGGTGTGTTCGAGTGCCGGGTGCGAGCTGCCCGCACGGCGCAGAACCCCAAGACTCTCGAACAGGTTCCGGTACCCGCCAAGCGAACCGTGAAGTTCAAGGTGGGCCGGCTCATGAAAGACAAGCTCGCCGGCGACGGCAGCGTACCGCCCGATGCGCTGGAAAGGGTCGGCGCCACGCCGCGCTCGCGGAAAGAACTCGCCGAGAGCTAATCTTCTTCCCGCCTTTAGGTTACGTCAGCAATCCGCGGAGTTGTTCTAATTGGCCCCCCGGGCCGGAAGACGCGCCGGCGGGAGGCGGCGGCGTGGCGGTAATTCGGCTTGGGCGCTATGATTCCCCGCCCGTCGTCGGCGGAAAAAAACGGCCGGCGTATACGGAGGCCAGTGAGAATGCGGCTTTTCGATCAACACCTGCACTCGTGGAACTCGTTTGATTCGAACACGCCGCCGGTCGATAACGTGCAGGAAGCCATCCGCAAAGGGCTGAGCGGCCTCACCTTTACCGAGCACTTCGACACCCATCCCAGCGAATGGGATGCGTGCATCTACGACGACGCGAAGATCGAGTCGGAGCTTGCCGCCCTTCGCGAGCAGTTCGGCGATCGCATTTTCATCGGCAAGGGCATCGAAATCTGCTACCAGCCGGAACGGATGGGTTTCATCCTCGATTTTCTCGCGGCGCACCATTTCGACGTTGTCATCCTCAGCGTGCACTGGGCGTTCGGCCGGCCGATTCACGAGCGCGAGCACTTCGTGCATCTGACGCCGGACCAGTACATCGTGAATCATCTGGAGGCCGTACGGGCGGCAACCGCGCAGGTCGTCGCGCTGGGCGAGCAGGGCGTGCGTCCGTTCGACGTTCTCGGTCATCTCGACTTCGCCAAGCGGTATGCCAAGCAGTTCCACGAATTCACCGGCGCCGTCAGCGCCCCGGATCTGATCGACGACATACTCCGCAACTGCCTGCAAGCGGGGCTGATTCCGGAGGTCAACACGTCGACTCTGCGGAATGGCCTGGACGCGCCGATGCCCGGTCTGGACGTCATGCGTCGCTATGCCGCGCTGGGCGGCACGTCGATGTCGCTCGGGTCCGACGCGCATCGTGCAATCTGCATCGGCAGCCATTTTGACGTCGTGCTTGACCTGATGAGAAAGGCCGGTCTGCGCAGCCAGGCGGTGTTCCAGAACCGCCGGCTGGAGATGGAACCGATCGCCTCCGCCGCGTGACGTTGCAGTTTTCAGCTTTCAGTGTTCAGTATTCAGCGAGGAGCGATTGGGTGGCAACTCGAAAGCCACGGCCTGCCCCTCCGGGCCGGACGGTGCCACCCGGCAACGGCGTGATCACGCGTCGGAGGGTGGGATGGGGAGGGGCGAGCGCGGCGCCTTCTCGATCTCCGTAATCATGCGTCCGCGGCGCCATAGACGAACGGTGCTGGTCGATTCGGAGACGGTAATCGCGATACTCGGCGTGGAGGCCGTGATCGCCGCCGCCGCGGCGTGCCGCGCCCCGAGCCCCTGGGGAAGGTCTTCGCCACTGATGTCGGGCCGGAGCGTAGTGCCAGCGGACACAACCACGCCGTTACCCTTGATGATGAACGCCCCGTCGATCGCCGCAAACTCCTTGACCGTGTTGCGCATGCTGTCGAGCAGGATGTTGCGCTCCTTCTCCGGATAACCGCGGAACGGATTGATGATGTTCTGCTCGGTGTACTTGTCGAGCTGGCGAAGCGGACCGATGACGAAGATCGCCCCGACGGGCTTGCCTTCGCGTCCCTCGTTGGAGAGTTCGAGGGCGATGGTCAGGGCGCGCTGAAACACGACGCGGCGAACATGTTCCGTCAGCTTGGGCTGATCGACGGACTGGAAGAGCTCGTACTCCTGGCCGACCTGCATGACCATCATCGTGTCAACCGGCTGGTTCGCCACGCCGGTCAAGGCGACGAACTTGTCGCCGCCGTCGAGCATGCGCTGCGAGAAGGCCATCAGCGTGGCCATCTTGATCTGGTCCATGCGCGACAACTTGAAGTCGGGCACCTCGAGCCGGACAATCCGCTTGTCGCCCTTCACCACCGTCTCGGTGCCGACGGGCGTGATGAAGATGAGTTCGAGGGGCGGGGGCAGCGCTTCCAGCGTCTTACCCGCATCCGGAACCGCCTCCGCGTACATCATGACCGCGCGGGCCTTGATCTGCTGAGCGACCATTCCCGCCGCCACGACGATTGCACTGGCCGAGTCGGAGTCGTTGTCTGGGCTCATCTTGCCACCACTTACGTTCGGTTGAGGGGACCCGTGGCGCGGACTATACTTGCCCCCATGCAGACCCACAAGCTGGCAGCGCTGCTGCCGATCGCTCTACTGCCCCTATTGCTATCGGCCGGGCCGACTGCGGAATCGCGGATCGCTGCCGCGAAGGCCCCGGACATCAGCCCGATCGACCAGCGGTTCCTCACCCAGATCATTCGCCGCACGCTCGTCGCCACAGAGGCGGACCAGACGTACGAGCCCGACTACGTGCCTCCGGCACTCGCGAAGGTGCAGTGCCAGATTGTTGTAATCCTGCGGCTTTCCGGCTACGCCTGCGGAATCGGCGTCTCGGAACGCAAGCCGGTGGCGGCCGCGTGCCAGCAGGCGGCACGCCTGGCGCTCGAGAGCGCGTCGGTGGCCGGCATGTCCGGGCTCGACTTCGTCAACAAGATTCGCATTGACGTGGCAGCTGCGGGAGAATTGCAGCCCTACACCGGCCCGGGGAACTGGTCGGATCCGGGCGTGCTCGAGTCCTTTCTGGACCCGGGCATCCACGGGGTGGGTGTCGCCCTGGACGAAGAGCAGCGGTGGTGCACGCCGGGCGAGATGATCGCCAAGAACGTTCCGCTGGGCGAAGCCGTCCGCACGCTCGCCAAGGAGGTCAGCTTCAACCCGCAAGCCATGTCCGACGCCACGATCTCGCGCTTCCGAACGGTGCACTGGTGGGAGGTTGAGCCGGGCAAGCGGGTCGTCACGCTGCGGCGCGGGATGGTCGTGCTCGACGCGGACCAGGTGACGGCCAGCAGCGTCGATGACGCCATATCGCGACTGGCGCGATACATGCAGTACCGCCAGTTGCCGGCCGGGCGTTTCAGCTATCGCTACAAACCGTCCGCCGACGAGTACGATTTCAAGCCGCACGACGTGACCCAGGCCGCCGCAGCATGGGCCATGGCGTTTCACGCGTCGCGAACCGGGGAGGCGAAGTTCCGCGAGTCCGCCGATCGGGTGATCGCAGAGCTGTCGAAGCACATCATCGACCTGCCGACCGTGGACGGGGCGGCGTTCGTGGCCACGCCGGACGAGAAGAACAAGCTC
>JBECKQ010000130.1:0-5564 GCA_040235375.1 Phycisphaerae bacterium
ACGGGATAGGCGTTCTCCACGACCGCCCTGCCGCCGGCAATCTGCTCGAGCAAGCGGGCAATGCCTTCAAGCATCTGCGGCGGCTCGAAACCCGCGACGACACACGGGCGCCCGTGCTTTTCCGCCACCGGCCGGTAGGCATCCGCCCCGATGATCACGCTGACGTGACCCGGGCAGAGGAATCCGTCGATGGGCACGTCGCCGGCCTCGAGCAGCGCCTCCATCGCCGGCACGACCAGCTTGTGCGCGCAGAGGATGCTGAAGTTCTCCAGCCCCAGGCGATCGGCTTCGAGCACCGCGGCCGCCGTCGCCGGCGCGGTCGTCTCGAACCCCACGGCCAGAAAAACGACCTTCTTCTCCGCGTGCTGAGCTGCAAACCGCACGGCGTCGCGTGCCGAATACACGACCTTGATCTGCGCCCCACGGGCCCGTTGCGATTCCAGGCTTCCGCCCTGGCCCGGCACGCGGATCATGTCGCCGTACGTGCAGACGACCACGTCCGGCATCGCCGCGATCCGGCATGCCGCGTCGATGTACCCCTGCGCGGTGACGCATACCGGGCACCCCGGCCCGCTGAGCATCTGCACGTTGCCGGGCAGCAGCGAGCGCACGCCGCTGCGGAAGAGCGACACCGTGTGCGTGCCGCAAACCTCCATCACCTTGACCGCAGGCAGCCGCGCCGCGGTCCGGCGAATGAGCTCGACGAATTGACCGGCACGCTCAGTCACTGCGGTCCGCCTCCTTCGTCGCTTCGCCGAGAACGTCATCCACCAGTCCGGCCTCGGCCAGGTAGCTCCACGTCTCGCGGGCCTCGTCTTCGTCGAGCAGGCTGATCGCGAAGCCCGCGTGCACGAGCACCCAGTCGCCGGCCTTGGCCTCCGGCGTGAGCATGAGGCTTATGTCCACGCGACTGCCCTGGAAATCGACCGTCGCGTCGGTCTCGCGTTTCTCGATGATCTGTCCCGGCACCGCCAGACACATACGCCCTACTCCACCTGCGCCCCTGCGACCATCGCCTGCCCCAAGGCCAGCCCCGCGTCGCCCGTTGAAACGCGCTCGTGGGCGAGCACCGTGATCCCGTCTCGCTCGAGCAGCGCTTTGACGCGCGCCGTTAAAAACCCGTTCGCAAAGCAGCCGCCGGACAACGCCACCTGCGTCAGTCCACCTCCTCGCGCGTGCTCGGCAGCGACACGTGCGAGCACGACCGCCACGGTCTCGTGGAAGTCCGCAGCCAGCCGGCAAACGTCCACGCCCTTCGCCTTGCGCTCGAGCATGTCGCGCATGGCCGGAGCGAAGTCGATCCTCTGCACGCCGTCCACCTCAGCAACCTCGACCGCAAGCGGCGATCCATTCGATCGCTCCGCGGCCTTCTGAAGCGCGATCGCCGCCTGCCCTTCCGATTCGTTCTGCAGGCAGACCGCAAGCAGAAACGCGGTAACGTCGAACAATCGGCCGAGGCTCGACGTCTGCGGGCACTGCACGCTGCGCTCGATCATTCGCTCGGCGAACGTGCGCTGGTCCGCGGGCACGCCGGCGAAGCAGTCCCGCACGTACGGCGGAAGCTGTCCGCCGTACGCCTGGAGGGCGAAGCTGAGCGCCGGCCGCCAGCACTCCGTCGCCGCCTTGTCCGAGCCCGGCAGGCCGAAGTACCGCAGGTGCGCGAGCCGCCTGAACCGGTCCGGCTCGACGTGCAGCACCTCGCAGCCCCAGCTCGCCTTGTCCGGACCGTAACCGGCCCCGTCGCCGCAGATGCCCACGACCGGCTCGTGCATGCCATGCTCGGTAAGGCAGGAGGCCACGTGCGCGTGATGATGCTGCACGCGACACACCCGCATCCCGAGGTCTCCGGCGTAGCCGGTCGAAACGTAGCTCGGGTGCATGTCGCACGCCACGATCTGCGGCGTCACCCCCGTGTCGCGCCGCGCGTCTTCAACCGCTGCACAGAATCGCCGGAAGTTCGCCGGCACGCTCAGCGGACCGAAGTCAACACTCATCCACGCCCTGCCGCCCGCCGCGATGCAGAACGCTCCCTTCGACTCAGCGCCGACGGCGACCACCGGCCGCACGTGCACGGGCAGGGCAATCTCCGCCAGCCGCCAATTAGCCCCTCCAGTATCGGAATCACCGCTCGACGTTGAGATCGCCTGTTGCATGACTGCATCCCGCCCCGTTCGCTGTGTGGCATGCGGTGTGCCAACGTCGGAACCGCCGCATGCGTGCCGACCGGCGGCATAACAGCGTGCACCAGACACATGCGCGGGGACCTTTCGCAGCCCATTGCGGACTTTCGCCCAGACGCTCTGCCCCGAGGCCGGCCGGCTCTCCGGGGTTGAGAAATGATTATTCTGCCCGTAAAGTCAGTATAGGCAGTCGGTTACGGCGACACAGCCCGATTCCGGATAGGATTTTACGGCGCCCGGGGGTCCGCAGCCTGACGGCCTGTGTCTCGCCCGGACGCGGCCTTATACTTGCGCCCATGGCGGATCCTGTCCATGTTCAGATGAAGCGGTACCTCGACTTCGACGCCGAGGATGAGGCCAACCTGCGCGGGCTGCGCGAGCCGCTCGCGCCGGCGCTGCCGGTCGTCGCCAAGGCCTTCTACGACGCGGTCCGCGCCAGCCGCGAGGCGAAACGCATTTTCACGGGAGGAGACGAGCAGATCGCCCGGCAGCACAGGATGCTCGAGTCGTGGCTGGCCGAACTCTTCGTGGGCACCTACGACGAGGCGCACTTCAGCAACAGCAGTCGCGTGGGCGCGGTGCACGTCGAGGTGCGCCTGCCGCAGCACTTCATGATCATCGCGATGGAGGTCGTGCGGGCGCAGCTCGAGCGTCACATCAGCCGGCTGGGCGTTCCCAAGGCGGAGGCGAAGATTCGCTCGCTCGACAAGCTCCTGGCGATGGAGCTGGGGGCGATGCTCGAGGCGTACAAGACGCAGTATTCCGTGCGGATTCGAACGCGCGAGCGGAAGGCGATGGAAGAGCAGTTGACCAAGGCGGAGCACATGGCCCAGCTCGGCCGGCTCGCTGCGTCGCTGGCGCACGCGATCAAGAATCCGCTGGCGGGCATCAGCGGCGCGATCCAGGTCATCCGCGGAACCATGTCGGCCGACAACCCGCACCGCGCCATCATCGACGAAATGTTCGCGCAGATCGATCGCCTCGACGCGACCGTCCGCGACCTGCTCGGCTACGCCCGACCGCGGGCGCTTAACCGAACCAGCGTCGATCTGAACGAACTGATCGCCCGCGTGCTCAATGTTCTGCGGGAAGAGCCGACGCTGCGGCGCATGCGCGTGGTGCACCAGCGCAAGAGCGAGCTGCCGCGCATCATGGCCGACGAACGCCAGCTCGAGCAGGTGGTCATGAACCTGCTGCTGAACGCCGGCGATGCTTCGAGCGAGGGCTCGCGCATCACCATCACCACGAGCTTTGACGGCAACATCCGCATGGAGATCGCCGACCAGGGCATCGGAATGACGCCGGAAGAGCTCGTCCGCGCATTCGAGCCCTTCCACACCACCAAGACCAAGGGCACCGGACTCGGCCTGCCGATTTGCCAGCAGATCGTCGATGCGCACGAAGGACGCATCCACATCGAGAGCAAGCGCCACGTCGGCACCACGGTCACGATCGAGCTGCCCGTCGACATTCTGGAGGAGACGCCGGTAACCGCCGCGAATTCGTCATGAAGATACGTGCGTTGATCGTCGAGGATGAGGGACTGATCCGCTGGTCACTGCGGCAGAAGTTCGAAGGCCAGGGCTTTTTGGTCGACGAGGCCGCCGACGCCGCGCAAGGGCTGGACCTGCACTCGCGCCAGAACTACGACCTCATCATGCTCGACTACAAGCTGCCCGACTCCACCGGCCTCGACGTCCTCCGCCAGATTCGCAAGACGGACAGCGAGTCGGTCGTCATCATGATCACCGCCTTCAGCCGGCTCGAGCTCGCCGTCGAAGCCATCCGCCTCGGGGCGTTCGACTACATCGCCAAGCCGTTCAACATGGACGAGCTCATGTTCACCGTGCAGAAGGGGCTGGAGACCACCGAGCTGCGCCGGCAGGTGCGCGAGCTGCGCGGGCATCTGCAGAACGAGTACGGCTTCGACAAGATGATCGCCCAGGACGAGTCGATGAAGTCCGTTTTCGCGATGCTGCGCGACGTGGCCGCCAGCGGCGCTTCGACCGTCTTCCTCCGCGGCGAGAGCGGCACGGGCAAGGACCTCGCCGCGCGCATCATCCACCACAACTCCGACCGCGCCCACCGGCGGTTCATGAACATCACGTGCACCGCGCTGTCCGAAACGCTGCTCGAAAGCGAGCTCTTCGGCCACGAGCGCGGCGCCTTCACCGACGCGAAGCAGCAGAAGAAGGGACTGCTCGAACTGTCCGACGGCGGGACCGTCTTCCTCGACGAGGTCGGCGACATGCCTCCGGCCCTGCAGGCGAAGCTGCTCCGCTTTCTCGAGGAGCGCATGTTCCGCCGCGTCGGCGGTACGGACGACATCTCCGTGGACGTCCGCGTGATTGCCGCCACGAATCGCGACATCGAGAAAGCCATCCGGGATGGCAAGTTTCGCGAGGACCTCTACTATCGCCTCAACGTCGTGCCGATCTACCTGCCGCCGCTGCGCGAGCGCGGCGAAGACATCAAGCTGCTCGCCCAGCACTTCGTGGCGCACTTCGCCAGGGAGTTCAAGAAGCAGGTCGTCGGCATCTCCGACGGGGCCTACGAGAAGCTCATGAACTATTCATGGGAGGGGAACGTCCGCGAGCTGCGTAACGTCATCGAGCGGGCCACGCTGCTGTGCAAGGACAACATGATCCACGCGAGCGACATCGCCCTCGGTCGGATCGAGAACGGCGGCGACGAGAACATCGAGGGCCTGCGCCTGCCCAGCGGCGGGATCGATCTCGCCCGCGTCGAGGAGCATCTCGTGCGCGAGGCCATGAAACGCACCAACAACAACCAGACCAAGGCAGCCAAGCTGCTGCGTCTCTCGCGCGATCAGCTCCGTTACCGGCTCGAGAAGTTCGGCATCAGCAGCTGAAAGGAAGGCTGGAGGCTGGAGGCCGGAGGTTCCCGACGGTAGCACCACCGCCGCCGCTTCTCCGCCTGGAAATAGGCGAACCGGCGCACCGTCGCCACGCCTTCGCCCGGCGGTTGCGCTTGGTCAAGGGTTTCAGTCCTTGGCCTTACCCACATCTGCCGGCTCGACCCGTGGGTGATACCCGCAGGCCGCTTCGCTTCTTCCGCCCGGAGGGCGCGCGAGTGTAGCCAGGGACTTCAGTCCCTGGGATCGTGGACGCCCCCTCCTTCCCTTGTCTTTTCGTCCGCCCTGTCGGGCGGACGAAAAGAAAAACAACAGAGATAAGCATCCGCGTCCAGGGACTGAAGTCCCTGGCTACCATTGGTGCCCCCCGACGGGCGGAAACACCGCGGGCCAAACGCCAAGAGATGGGCGTTTACGAGGCTTGGCGGCGCAGCGCCGCGCACGCATTCATGATCTCAAGTGTGCTTCGCGCCGGCTGGAATCCAGGATGTGCCGCACGTGTGCGAGCA
>JBECKQ010000335.1:0-2950 GCA_040235375.1 Phycisphaerae bacterium
CCACCGATGTCCGCACGCGAGTACACGGGCGCCTCGGTAAGGGGAAGGTTCTTCTTCGACAGCAAGCCGTCGACGTAAACGTCGAAGAGAAGCCCCTTGTTCACGACCGTGAACGTGTGCCAGCCGATGGTCCGCAGCGGGCCATCGTAGTCATCGAGATCGACCCAGTTCGGCCCACCGTTGAACACCGCGCGGAAGTCGTAATGGATGTTGTCGGTGTTGGCCCAGCCAAGCATGCCGATGTGCAGCAGGAAGTCGTCCGAGTCAGTGCCGAGACCGTTGATCTCGACCCAGTTGACCACGCTTCCCGCCGGATCCTGGCCCACCGGATCGTAGATGTTGACATTCAGCACGACGGGATTGGTCTCCGTCGGCGTGAAATTAGCCAGCGTGCGCGTCATGTATGCGTTGGACGCCGGACCCATCGCGGACTTCTCGCCGGTCGGGTACGTCGCGTTGCGCTGCGTGGAGAGTTCGACCTGCGATGTCTGCCACTGCGTCCAGACCGCATTCATCGCCGCTTGGTCGGCGTAGGACTCGAAGTCGTCGCACGCCATGATGGTGGTCGTGACGTTCGTGGTTACGACTTCCGTTGCCGACATGGCGCTGTTGAGGGCGCCGGCCGACTGGTAGGCTTCGATAACGTCACCGGCCACCAGTCCGCTGACCGCGACGTCGATGCGATCGACAGCGGATGTTACCGGCTGTGTGAAGGACTTCACGCCGTTCGTCGTCATGACTGTGACGGCGTCAATGCCCGGCGTGAGCCCCATCACGGTGACGGCGGTGTCGCCCTCGGCCGGCGCGGCGTAAAATAACGGCGCCGGGAAATCGACCACGACAGGTTCGGAGAAGTCGCTCTCCTCGCCGTTGACCACCTGCGTGACCTTGAGCACGTCGTCCTGCTGGAGGGCATCCGTCGTGAGCACGACAGTGGCCGTGCCGCCGACGCCGTTCGTGGTCAGGATATCGTTGACGTACAGGTTGACGACCGAAGCCGTTGCGTACGGTGCCGTGAGAACGCCGTTCACGGTGACGGTTTCACTACCCGGCGGAACCGGGGCCTGAATCACCGGCGGCTCCGGCGCAGCCAGCACCACCCGTGGATAAGCGGCGTCGCTCCATCCGTTCGTGCCGACCTCCTGCCTGGCGGAGACGGAATCACCCGGTGCCAGCGTGAGACTGCCGAATTCCGTCGTGGTGCCCGTGGGCGCGACAGCGGGCCCCACGGCCTCGCCGTTGATGAATAGCTGCACGTTCACGGCGTTCACGTCATTGGTTACCTGAACAGTGTCCTGCGTGCCGACGACAATCGGCGCGGCGACGGTAGGCAGGGGCACCAGTGGATTGGGGTTCTGCTCGCGGGCGAGCATGTGGAAACGGATGGCGACGGAGTCATCCGGAATAAGCTCGCTGGTGCCGCAACTCCAGCCCACGCGTTGGAGAATGCCGAGCGACCAGTACGGGTTCGTGTCGTACGGATCAGGGAACGTCCAGGCAATGCGCTGGCTGTGCGTGCCGCTGTAGCTCGCGGTGGTGCTGATCGCGGACGCGAACCCGGTTTCGATGACGCTCTGGTAGCGGGCATTCTGCAGGCGGTTCACGTTGTCCGCCTCCATGTCGAGGAGCGTGCCGCCGACAACGCCGCCGGAGTTGATGTACTCGATCTTGTCGAGATAGACCTCCCACGAGTTGGAGTCGGCATCGGGAGCAAGGGAGAACCAGATGGTGTCAATCGTGTAGAAGCCGGTTGGCGACGGATGGTTGATCATGCCGTTTCCGCCGGAGCCGGCCAGAACAACGGCATCGTCGGTCAGCGGAACGTCGACGGTCTGCCACTGCGTGCTGTCCGGGATGATCTGGGCGGTTCCCTGGGGTATCCAGTTTTCAGCCTGGGTCTTGATTTCGGTGACCGGAACCCATTCCCAGGTTGCGGCGCAACTCCCATTGCCTGTTTCGTCGAGCAGAATCGAGAAGGTGTACGGCGGAGGTGCGGCCACGACGGTGACGGGAGTGGATGGTGCACTCACATCCTGCGAGTCGCCCTCGCGCTGCGTCGCGGTGAAGACCTGTCCGGTAACAGCGCCCAGCGGGAACGTGGCCGGCGGCAGATCGAACACGACGTCGTCGTTGTTGGTCACGTCCTTCGTGTCAACGAGGGTGGTGCCGTTCAGGTAGAGCTTGACCTGGTCGACGGTGAACTGGAGGTTGGTCACCGTGACCTGCGTGTCGCCGGCGACGATCGGCGTGACGACCGTGGGCGGTACCGCCGGGTCAGTCTGGTTGGCGATGAACTGGACGTTGTCGATGACGATATCGACCAGCGCGCCCGCATCGGCGGGCAGGTTGGTGAATGCCAGATGCTCGAGGACGCCTCGGTTGTTCGGGGCATCGAGGACGCCGTTTCCATTGGCGAAGTTCACAACCTCGCCGGGGTAGGTTGTCGACGAGCCGCCATTCGGCGTTAGCGTGATGTCGCCTGTCTGGAGATCAATCTCGACCGCCTCCCAGTCGAAGAGGAACGGACTCAGCGTCTGAGCACACACCGGGATCTTGCCGCCGGCCGCGCTATAGAAGTAACCGTGGGCGAAATAGTCGTCCGAACCCGGCGCGGGGACGGACTGGAGCGTACGGTCCGGTCCCCAGGAAATCGCCTGGAAGCCGTTGGTGTCGACCAGGATATCGTCGCCGGCCACGATCGACTCGATCCCGTTCGTTCCGGCCTCGATGACGCTGTTAACGCCACTGACGCCGACCCACTCGATACCCGCCGTTTCGCCATTGCTGGTGGTGCCGCCGTTGGAGAGCTGCGGCACGTCGGTCCCGGTCTCACGGATACCGACGCACATGCCCACCTCGGTGAAGTCCGCCAGGCTGGCGTTGAGGATGTCGAACTTGATCTTGCCGGTGGTGTCGAGCGAGGGGTTCGGCCGATCGGCGGTGTCCAACG